>PLSZ01000005.1:0-563 GCA_003164305.1 Acetobacteraceae bacterium | reverse complement strand
GGCAACGCCACCAAACAATAAGTTTTCAAGGGGAGGTTTTCGATGAGGCTGCACGGCTATTTCCGCAGCAGCGCGTCCTACCGGGTCAGAATCGCGTTGAATCTGAAGGGGCTGGGCGCCGACCACCTGCCGCACCATCTGCGCAAGGGCGAACAGCGCGACCCCGCTTATCTCGCCATCAACCCGCAGGGCCTGGTGCCGACGCTGCAGGAGGCCGGCGCGATCATCACCCAGTCGCTGGCCATCATCGAGTGGCTGGACGAGACCCATCCCGAACCGCCGCTGCTGCCGAAGGACCCGCTGCGCCGCGCCCATGTCCGCGCCTTCGCGCAGGTGCTCGCCTGCGATACCCACCCGGTGCAGAATCTGAAAGTTCTGGCGCGGCTGCGCGAGCTCGGCCTGCCCGAGGAACAGGTGACGGGCTGGGCGGCCTGGGCCAACCGCGAGGGGCTCACCGCCTGCGAGGTGCTGATCGCGGGCGAGACCGGCCCGTTCTGCTTCGGCCAGACGCCCACCATCGCCGACCTCTGCCTGGTGCCGCAGCTGGCCAATGCGCGGCGCTT
>PLSZ01000056.1 GCA_003164305.1 Acetobacteraceae bacterium | reverse complement strand
TTAAGGAGCCGGCACGACACGGCTCAGGCGATTGTCAAATGTCGTGCGATTCGGTTATGACCGGAGCTGGGATCCAACGCGCTCGCCCCGGTGTCCCGGCGCGGCGCGCGATGACAGAAGACGGGTCGGGGCCTGGGCACAATGGGGGCGGGCGCGTGACGAAGAGACAGATGTCAGGCGATCGCTATTGGTCGCGGGACCGGGCGTCAGGGGACGATGAGCCGCGCGCGGTTGGCGCACTGTCACAGGCGAGATTGGGAGGTGGGGAGATTGGGAGGGTGCGGGACCGCTCCATGTGGCTATCGTGTCCCCGGGCCACCTCCCGATCTCCCCATGTCCCAATTTCCCAATAACATCGCGGTGGCGAGGCCAGGCACCCAGCTGGCCCGCGAGACGGTGTTCGATCCGCCACGCGGAACAAAGTGACCAACCGCCGCGCTCAGGTGATTGCCCTTCCCCGCGCGGCGTAATTAGGTTCCACTGTCGCCCACCACGTCCAAGGCCGGACCAACCGGCTACGCCCAGGGAGAACGACCACCATGCCGACCCCTCATCCATCCAGCGCCGAAGCCCGGCTGGAAGCCCAACGCCTGGGACCGTTGCAATTGCGGGTCGCGCTGATCTGCACGCTGGCGCAGATGTTCGACGGCTATGACATCACCTCCATCGGCATGGCGGTGCCGTCGCTATCCGCCGCCTGGCACATCCCGGGACCCGCATTCGCCAACACCTTCGTCATGAGCAGCGTCGGCATCATGGTCGGCGCGCTGCTCTCCGGTCCCGCCGGCGACCGTCTGGGCCGCAAGCCGGTGCTGATCGCGGGCTGTCTGTTCCTCGCGGTGTCGTCGCTGGCCTGCGTCTACGCGACTTCCATATCCGAACTCATCGGCTGGCGCTTCATCACCGGCATCGGAATCGGCGCCATCATGCCGGCCACCGTCGCGCTGACCTCCGACTATCTGCCCGAGCGGCTGCGCGCGCCGATCGTCATGGTGATCTTCACCGGCAATCCGTTGGGAGGATTTCTCGGCGGCCAGGCCATCGCGGCGCTGCTGCCGCATTTCGGCTGGCCGGTGATTTTCGTCCTCGGCGGCGCGCTGCCTCTGGCGCTGATCCCGGTCATGCTGCTGTGGCTGCCGGAATCGCCGCGCTTCCTGCTGTCGCGCCCGCACATGACCACGCGCACCGAACGCCTGCTGCAAACGCTGAACATCGAGCCAGGCGGGACCGAGGACGGCTCCGCCCATGTCGTGGACGTCAGCAAAGGCAACCCGGTCGCCGGCCTGTTCCGCGACGGCCTCGCGGCGACCACGGTGTTCGTCTGGCTGCTGTACTTCGCCAATCTGCTGAGTATCTATCTCATCCAATACTGGTTGCCGACGGTGCTGAACCTGTCTGGTCTGGCGCCGGCCGACAGCGTGTTCGCCGCCAGCCTGATGTCCGCGGGTCCCTTGGTCAGCGTGTTCGCGATGGCGCCATTGTCCCGCCGCTTCGGGCCGCAACGCGTGCTGGCGTTCATGCTGAGCACCGGCGTGCTGGTCATCGCCGCCGTGGGCCTCGCGAACCCGCCGCACGACCTGTTGCTGTTCGCGATCTTCCTGATGGGCTGCTGCACGGTTGGCAGCATGACCGGGATCAACGGCATGACCGCGGCGCTGTACCCGGCGCGAGTGCGCACCACCGGCATGGGATGGGCCCTGGGCGTCGGGCGTCTGGGCGGGATCGGCGGGCCATGGCTCGGAGGGGTCTTGCTGACCAACGGCTGGCCACCGCGGCAAATCTTCCTGTGCGCCTGCGTCACCGCGCTGATCGGCACCTTTTGCGTGGTGATGCTGCACATTCTGGCACGCCGTCAGGTGCCTCGGGCGGTTCCGCGGCTGGCGATGTGAGCGGCGGGCCACTCACCGTCCACCATCGTCGTACAACGAAGCCGCGATAAGGGAATCACCATGGATAAGCTGATCTACGTTCTCAACGGACCCAACCTCAATCTCCTGGGCCAGCGCGAACCGCATCTGTATGGGCACATGACTCTGGCGGAGGTTAAAGACCTCTGCGCCGCGCGCGCGGGAACCCACGGATGGACCGTCGATTTCCGCCAGACGAATTTTGAGGGCGTGCTGATCGAAGCGATCCATGAAGCCCGCGAAAAAGCCTCCGGCATCATCATCAATCCGGCCGGACTGACATTTACCTCGATCGCTTTGCTGGACGCGCTGAAGATGTTCGACGGGCCAAAGATCGAACTCCACATCACCAATGTGCATCAACGTGAAGAGATTTATCACAAATCGCTGGTATCGCGGACCGCGACCGCGGTGATCGCTGGGCTCGGCCCGCGCGGCTATGAGATCGCGGTCGATGCCATGGCAATGCTTCTGGCCAGGACCTGAGATCAGGTCCCGAGCGGGCCGTGGTCCGCTTCTCCGTTCCGCTCCACCGCGCGGATCGCGCCTTGCGGCTTCCCGTTCGCGGTCAGGAAAGTCCGCCCGACATACTCGCCCAGAATGCCCAGGATCATGGACTGGACGCCGCCGACGAGCAGCAGGACGACCATGGTGGACGCCCACCCGGTGGGGGTTTCGCGGAGGAACAAAGCCTCGACAATGGTGGCGACGGCGCCGATCGCGCCCAAAGCCGCCATGGCCGCGCCCGCGAAGGTGGCCAGGCGCAGCGGGATCAGCGAGAAACTGGTTGCCAGGTTCAGCCACAACCGCACCAGCCGCGTCAGCGTGTAGTTGGAGCGGCCCTCAAGCCTGGCCAGGTGGCGCACCTCGATACTGTCGATCCGGCGGGTGACCTGCATGATCAACCCATCAATATAGGGATATGGCCCGGTGTATTGGGTGATCGCCCGCACCACCAAAGCCGACATGCAGCGAAACGACGACAGATACAGCCCCTTCGGCTTGTCCAGCAGCACGTCGGCGACCTTGTTGGCGAAACGTGAGCCCAGGTTGCGCCAGCCGGCATGCTGCTTGATGGCATAGCGTGTGTAGACCACGTCCCAGTGACCGTCGCGCGCGTGGTTGAACAGACGCAGCACTTCCTCGGGCGGGTTTTGCAGATCGTCGTCCATGCTGATGACGTAAGCGCCGCGGGCGTGGCGTAAGCCGGTCATCACCGCGTTATGTTCGCCGAAATTGCGCGCGTGCTCGATATAGGTCAGCGGCACCGTCGCCGTTTGCAACAGCGCGCGGCATACCTCGTCGGAGTTATCCGGGCTGCCGTCGTTGACCAGGACGATTTCCATCCCGCCGGCGGGGGCCAGACGAGACAGCTCCGCCACCAGGGTGCCGATGGTGGCGGCACCGCGATAGACCGGCACGATGATCGTCAGGCCGACGCCCGGCTCGAAGGCCTGGATCTTGCCTGGCCGGGTCAGCGTCTGGGTTAGGTCGAAAACGTCGTTCATGGCCGCTCCGCGATCGCCAGCACCGAGCCTCCGGCTGGGAGGGAAAAACGCAGGCGCCGTTCAAGTTCCGTCATGCCGTGCAGTATCCGGTCCAGCCATGGCGGAAAAGCGGCGACATCCGAGCGGCCCGAGGACCGGGCCAGGATTTTGCGTTGCGCGATCATCAGCGGCAGCAGCAGGCTGTTCCAGTAGCGCAGGCGGCGGACGCGAAAACCGGAATCCTCCAGCATCGTCCGGGTTTCGCTGGCGCTCATGCGCCGCGCGTTATGCACCTGGACGTCGTGCGCGGACATCAGCGAGCGGAAGGCGGGCATGTTGACGATCAGGCGCCCACCTGGACGCAGCACCCGGCCGATTTCAGCCAATGCGCGCGGGGGATCGACGGCGGCGTGACACAGCACGTCGGCGGCGATCACGGTGCCAAACGCGCGCTCGGCGAAGGGGAGTTCGTTGATGCTACCGCGGGCGATCGGGCGAGCGGATTTGGCGGCGGCGATCGACGCGGCGGCGGCGTGCCACTCCAGCCCGAAGGCCTGACACGCGGGACGCGTACGGGCCAGCATCGCCAGGAAGCCACCCGTGCCGCAGCCGGCGTCCAGGACCGGCGCGGCGTCGGATTGCTGGCCAAGCGCGTCGAGGAGACGGGCGTGCAACGCGCGATACCACCACATCCGCGCCTCGATCTCGTCCATGCGTGTGTATTCGTCAGGTTCCATCTTGCGGGTGGAAGTCGGCGCCTACGACGGATTTATCAAGCTCCAACGGCTGGATCGGGCGTCTGCTCGCGCGGCGACAGCGCTTCCTGGGTCGAATCGAACGGGGTGCCCGCGATGGATCGCCGGGTCGGGGCCCGGCGATGACGTTGAGAGAGCGGGTCCGGCGATGACGTTGAGGGAGTGGTGTCCCCCCGACGTCGAACCTGTCGTGCGTGGTGCTCAGTAACGATCGACAGCGGAAGGCGGATCAGCGCACCGTCGTTCCGGGACGGGACCAGACGTCAGTAAACGTCGCGCAGATACCGCCCCTGACGCGCCAGCGCGACGATCCAGTCCCTCGCCTGGGATTCGTCCATCCGGCCTTCGGTCATCGCGATCCGGCGCAGCATCGCATCGACGTCGCGCGCCATCCGGGTGGCGTCACCGCAGACGTAGAAATACGCGCCGTCCTGCAACCACCGCCACAAATCTTCCGCGCTTTCCCGCATGCGGTCCTGCACATAGACTTTCTCGCCCTGGTCGCGGGAGAACGCGGTATCCAGGCGCGACAACGTGCCGGAACGGAGCCATTCCAACAGCTCGGGTTCGAACAGGAAATCCGTGGCGCGATTGCGCTCGCCGAACAGCAGCCAGCTTCGGCCGCGCACGCCGCGCGCCTCCCGCTCCGCCAGGAACGCCCTGAATGGCGCGACCCCCGTTCCTGGGCCGACCATGATCACCGGGGTCGCCGGATCGGCGGGGAGGCGGAAATGGCTGGTCTGGATGTAAGCCGGCACCGCGCCGGCTGCGTGGGCCCGATCGGCGAGGAACGCGCTCGCCACGCCGTTCCGCTCCCGCCCNNGGAAACGCCTCCAGCAAATCCAGCAGGTCGGCGTCGGCCGGTTCGGCGTTGTCGGCGCCCTCGCTCAACTGACGAAGCGCGGCGGCGTGGCGGGGGTGTTTGGCGCTCATCGCCAGCAGATCGGTGGTACGGTCCAGCGGCCGGGCGATATCGGCTACCGTGCTGAAAATCTCCAACAGCGAGCGTTCGACGCCGTCCGGACCGGCGACCCTCTCCTGCCCGGTCGCCTCCAGCGCCGTCAGACAGGCTTGCACCAGCGCGGGATCCGCCGGCGTGGCGAGGCCGATCGAATCGCCCGGTTCGTAATTCAGGCCGGACTCCGCCAGGTCGATTACCACGTGGCGCACATCTTTCGACGATCTGGCGGCGGTCAGCGCGATCGCGGCGCGTATCCGGACATTGCGGCTGACCGGTTTCGCCGGCCCCGAGACCACGACCGCCGGCGCTTGCACGGGGGCCTCGGCGAGCAACTGCTTCACCGTTCTCGTGGTCGCTTTGGCGCCCGGCACACAGAGCGACGGCGACGTCTCACCGCCGGTGGCCAAGGCCTCGGCATAGCTCTGACAGAGATAACCGCATTGCCCGCAGTCGAGTTGGCCCATGGCGGCCATCAGTCGCTGGGTCAACGGCCGGCCTTCCGCCAACGTCATGCGTTCCGCCAGCTCCATCGCCGGATCGTGCCAGGGAAAATCCTCCGGCTCGGGCGCGGACGCGACGGACATACCAGCCTGGGAGGCGCCCGCTGCCGCTCCGCCGTACAGCCCAGAGAGAAAGCCGTTCAGCCACGCTCGTTGCGCCGGAGAGAATGGCGCGTTGTCCGGGATCAACGGAATTGGCGGGTTGATCGCGTTCATATCAGGCCTCGACCGGCTCGCGCTCGGTCAGCGCGGCGAGTTCGGCTTCGGAATGGCGGGTGGCGAAGTTTTGAAAAGTTTCCTCGGGCGAGGCGCGTTGTTCCTGCCAGGCGCGCAGCAAAGCGAGCACCATCGGCGGCAGTGCGTCAGTCGTGACTTTCGGACGGACCAGGCGGCCCAGTTTTTGGTCGGGGCCGGCGCCCCCGCCGATGAGAAGGTCGTAACCTTCGATCATGTCCTCGTCCTGCTCGATCTTGGTGGCGAGCAAACCGATATCGGCGGCGTAATGCTGCGCGCAGGAGTGGTGGCAGCCGGTGAGATGGATGTTGATCGGGTGATCGATCTCTATATGCCGCTCCAGAAAGTCGGCTAACATCGCCGCGTCGCGCTTGGTGTCGGACGCGGCGAATTTGCAGCCCGCGTTGCCGGTGCAGGCGACCAGGCCGCCGCGAATGGGAGTGGCGCGCCAATCCAGGCCGAGCGCCTCGATCGCGGCGAGAGCGTCGTCGATACGGGCGTCGGGAATGTCGCTGATCAGGCAGTTCTGCCAGACCGTCAGCCGGATCGTTCCGGAACCAAACTGCTCGGCGATGGCGGCGAGACCGCGCCATTGGTCGCTGGTCAGGCGGCCGACCGGACAGGCGACGCCGACATAACGCAGGTCTGGCTGTTTTTGATCGTGCACCCCGATGTGGCCGTGTTTGTCGATCGGCGGCCGCGGCAGGATCGCTTCGGCGTCGATACGGGTCAGCTTTTCGCCAAGCTCCTGCTCCACCGTGTCGAGGAATTTCGCCAGGCCCCAGCGGTCGAGCAGATACTTCAGCCGCGCCTTGGCGCGGTCGGTGCGGTCGCCGTTGGCGATGAACACGCGAAGGATGGCGTTACAGACACGCACCGAGTCGGCGGGACGCACGATCACGCCGGTATCGCGCGCGAAATCGCGATGCCCCGTGATCCCGCCCAAAGCCAGCCTGTAGTAAACGCCGGGCGCGACGCCGAACCCGTCCGCGACCTGGACCGCGGCGAGAGCGATATCGTTCGTGTCTTCCAGGACCGCGATGCGGCCGCCGCCATCGAACGCGATGTTGAACTTGCGCGGCAGACCGTAAAGTTCGCGGTGATACAGGATGAAGTGGTGCAGCGCGCGGGCGTCGGGCCGGGTGTCGAGCAACGCTTGAGGGTCGATGCCGGCGGTCGGATCGCCGGTCACATTGCGCAGGTTGTCGGCCCCCGATCCGCGCGAGGTCAGGCCGATCTCGGACAGACGCAACAGCACCTCCGGCGCGTTGGCGGCTGGGATTTCGCGCAGTTGCAGGTTGGCGCGCGTGGTGATGTCGGCGTAACCGCCCGCCAGATCGTCGGCGATCGCGGCGACGCCGCGCAGTTGATGCGCGCTGAGGATACCGTTGGGAATGCGCAGCCGGCACATGAACGCGTCCTGTGCCGGCGCGACGTAAAACAGGCCGTGGAACTTGGTGAGGAAAACGTCGGTGCCCCTGGGAAACTTCCCCGCGGACGCCAACGTGGAAATCTCATCGAACCGGTCCAGCGGATGTTTCTTGCGCTTGGCGTCTTCCTCCGGCGTCAGCTTGCCGCCCGCCGCGACCGTGCGGTCCTGCGCGGCGCGCTGGAGGTCGTTGGGATCGGACGGCGCGGCGTCTCCAACCGGCGCGGCGGGCAGGCCAAGCGCGCCACGCCTGGCCTCGACACCGACCATGAAGCCCTTGAGATATTCCTGCTGTTCCGTTGAGAACGTGTCGTCGGTCATTATTCGGCCGGCTGCCCCATGGTGGCGGGCTCCGGCGCGGCCGGCTCACGGCCGAACGTGACGTAAAGACCAAGACCGGTGAACACCAGGCCGCCGACGAGGTTGCCAAGCGTCACCGGGATCTGATTCCAGATCCACCAATCGGCGAGGCTCACGTTGGCGCCCATCATCATGCCGGCCGGGATGATGAACATGTTCACCACCGAGTGCTCGAAGCCTTGCGCGAAGAAGGTGACGATCGGCATCCAGGCGCCGGCGATGCGGCCGATGGTCGATGACGAACTCATCGCCATCACGACGCCGAGGCAGACCATCCAGTTGCACAGGATCGCCTTGACGAAGACGGTCAGCATGCCGGCGGCGCCGAAATGGGCGTTGCCGATGGTCTTGGCCTCGGCGATCTGAACGATGCGGGCGGCGATGCCGGAGGGCTCGACCTGGCCGGCGTTGGTCAGGGCGATCACCAGCAGGCCCGCGTAGACCACGCTGCCGATCAGATTGCCGAGGAAAACCCAGGACCAGTTGGCGAGGACGGTGCCAGGGGTCGCTCGGCCGCGCAGATACGCCAGCGGCAGCAGAGCGAAGCTGCCGGTCACCAGTTCCAGCCCGAGCAGGACGATCATGACGAAGCCGACCGGGAAAATCAGCGCGCCGACCAGGGCCTGGCCGGTTTGCACCGTCGCGCCGATCGCGAGGCTGGTGGCGAAACCGAGTAAGGCGCCGGACAGCGCGCCGCGCACCAGAAGGTCGAACGGGCCGAGTTCCGACTTGACAATTCCGGCCTGCACCATGTTGGCGACGATGTCGGCCGGTTTGAAAGAGTCCATATTGGCGGTCTCCACGCTCATTGGCATGGTCACGCAAGAGGCATGCCACCACGAAATGGCGGAATTATCGGCAATAATACGATGGGGAGAATTTAAACATGCCCAATGAAAGGGCGTATGAGAATTATTTGTTCGTTAGAGTTGGACACGACTCACGAAAATTGATTGGCGGAAGGCAAGCCATGGATTGCGCCAGCGTGCGAGATCATCACCGGGCCAGACCGGCATCGCGCCAGATAGCCGCCGCCTCTTGCCCGGTACTTCGTCCTGGTCCGGCTCGACCGGGGAACCTCGCGCAGCGAGCACGTTGAAGCAGATAACCCGGCCAGGCTATGACGAAAGCGGCGTCAGAGAGCCGATGGTTACGACGTTTGCTATGACCCGGGATCGGAACACGGTCCGAAAGCATCGGCGTGCACCCTTTTCTTATCCGCGGTTAATTCCTTTGCCAATTCAAACGCCAGAGATTGGCCCGCGATAAGAATTTTACCGCGGATAAGTAAAGGGATGCACGCGGATGCACGCAAATGGGCCAATACGGTTCGAAGCGTTGCGGATCAGCCCCAACGCCCGATTGCCGTATCATATGTTTCCTGACAAACACTCAGGCCGATGACCGGACCGGCTTAAAACGGGATTTCGACTTCCAACCGCCAACGCAGGGTCCCATGCGCGGTCGCGGGTGTCGCGCCAAACAGCCAGCCGATCTCGTATTTCAAATTGCCACTGTGGCCGAGACCAAGCTGATTGAGTTTAATGACCCCAACCCCGACCGGACCAACCAGGAACTGCTGACGGTTGAAGCTCGGCGAAGTGCCTAAATTCCCGGCGTCGCCGTAAATTTCGATCGCCGGCGACAACGGAGCCCAGACATTCCAACGGGTTTGCGCGGCATAGCTGAAGTCGAGGCCCTGACTGGTCTGTCCCGGCCCAAGTTGCCGTGTGAAGAACAAATTAATCGTCGTCACCGTCCGCCCGATATCCTTCGCGATCACTGGGCCGAACGTGATCTCATTCGGCGCGGCGGCGGCACCGCGGGTCAGCGATTGGCCGTACTCGAAATAAAAGCCGAAATCGGCGAACTGCTCTCCCGGTTCGGTCAATTGGAACATGTTCTCCCACACCGCCTGCGTCAGCAGCGTCGGTTGATTGTCGCCGGGCGCGCGATCGAAACCGAATTCGATTTCGCTATGCCACCACGGCGTCAAACCCGTGCCGAGTTCGGTGGTGTAACTCGTGGCGCCACGCTGGTCGGGACGGCGATCGAACACCGCGGAGCCATTATGCTCGATTTCCAGCTCGCCAAGATCGATTTCATAGGGAGAAACCACATGATAATCGGCGCGGGCCCCCGTCGGCGCCAGCATGACCAGCGCCGCGGCCAAAGTACAGATTGGGTATTTCATTTTGCTGTCATGATCCCTTGCGCGGTATCCTGGTGAAAGTCGCCGAAGAACTTGTAATCGCCAGGCGAGAGCGGGCCGAGAAACACGGTAATGGTCTGACCCGGCGCCACCAGTTTCTCACGATTGAGGTCGACACTTTCGAATTCATCGGCTGTGTCGTCGTTGTTCTTCACCATGACTTTGAATTTCACGTTCGCCGGCACCACGAGATGGTCGGGCACGAAACGATGCTGGCGGAACTCCAACTGGATCACGTCCTCGGCATGCGCCGGTGCGCCTCCCGCCACGAGACCGGCGAGCAAAGCCGCGGCGACGGCGAGCGGGCGGGACTTCGGCCGGCCGATCACCCGGGACAAGGTCACCAGCATCGCCAGCGTGCCGAGCCAGGCGGCGAGTTGAATGCCGGACGGACGCGCGGAATAGCCAATCAGCGCGTGCAGGCTCCGGCCGAGGAAACTGTCGTCTGCCAGAATGAAGCTGGTATCCCACAATTGCTCGCCCCAGCCAGGCAGGATATCGGCGCCGTGCAACACCGCGACCGCCTGACCGGCCATGCCCGCCGCCAGCAGCGCGATCAATCCGTTGGTGACGGAGAACAAATGCCGCAGCGGAATGGCGACGAGGCCGCGATACAGCCCCCACGAGATCAACGATGCCAGCACGAGCCCGGCGACACCGCCCAACGCGAGCGAAAGCGGCGCGGCGTTCGAAGCGGCGGCGATGCCGAACAGGAACAGCGCGACCTCCGATCCCTCCCGCAGCACCGCGACGGCGACGACGATCGCCAGCGCGGCGAGGGAGCGATGGCCGAGCCGCACGGCCTGGCCGACCTCGCGCATTTCGGCGGCCATTTCGCGCCCGTGACGCGACATCCAACCGACATGCCAGGTCAGCATGATGACGGCGAAGATCAGGATCGTGGCGGTGAAAACCTCCTGGCCCGCGCCCTCGAACGTATTGAACAGAACGGCGGCGAAGGCGGCGACCAGAGCGGCCCCGATGGCGCCGGCGGCGATGCCCCCGGCGACCCAGCGGCCCCGGCCGCGCACCCCCTCGGTCGCGGCCAGAACGATGCCGACGATCAGGCCGGCTTCCATGACCTCGCGAAAGACAATGATCATACTGACGAACATGCGTCCCAGCCCCTGATATGCAAATGCGAACCACTCGCAACAACTGACCCATACACGGGCCGGCGGAGCGACGCAAGCGGCTTTCGTCCGAACCGAGACGAAGCCCGCGTTGAACATGCCCGCGTTGAACATGCCCGCGTTGAACATGCCCGCGTTGAACATGGCGGAAAGTGGACTATGGATAGCCAAAGGCGGAATGCCCGCTCATTTTGACGTGTCCAAAAAAGAGTTTCGCACATGATTCCACGCGTTGCATTCGATCCCACCGCGCCCGTGCCGCTGTCCGGTCTTCGGGTCGTCGATCTGTCGCGTCTGGTCGCAGGCAACATGGTCAGCCTGCAACTCGCGGATCAGGGGGCCGAGGTGATCAAGATCGAGGACCCAACCGTCGGCGATCCCTTGCGCGCCTGGCGCACCAAAGGTCTGTCGCTCTACTGGAAGGTTTACGCGCGCAACAAAAAGAGCCTCGCGCTGAATTTACGCCCTCAGGCCGGCAAGGACGTGCTGCACGAGTTGCTGGCGAAATCCAACGTCCTGATCGAGAACTTTCGTCCGGGCACGCTGGAGTCCATGGGCTTCGGGCCGGACGAATTGCACAAGCGCAACCCGGGCCTGATCATCGTGCGCATCACCGGCTTCGGCCAGGACGGTCCGTACCGGGATCGGCCCGGATTCGGAACGTTGGTGGAGGCGATGTCCGGCTTCGCGTCGAAGAACGGCTTCGAGGATCGTCCGCCCGTGCTGCCGCCGTTGGCGATGGCCGACATGATCTCGGGGCTGTACGGCGCCTATGCGATCATGGTGGCGTTGCGCGTGGTGGAACGCGGCGGCAAAGGCCAGGTGATCGATTTGCCGCTGCTGGAGCCGATGATTTCCGTGCTCGGTCCGGACGCGGCGATTTACACGGTCAGTGGGCAAAAGCCGCGACGCACCGGCAGCCGTTCGCTGACCACCTCGCCACGCAACGTTTACGAAACGAGCGACCACCGCTTCATCGCGATCTCCGCCTCCATCCAGGCGATGGCGGAGCGAGTGTTCCGCGCCATCGGCAAACCCGAAATGATCGACGACCCGCGGTTTCGCACCAACACGGACCGGGTGCGTAACATCGACGCCTGCGACGCGGCGGTCGCGGATTTCATCGCCGCGCGGACATTGGCCGAGAACATGGCGATCTTCGAGGCCGCCGAGGTGACCGCCAATCCGGTGTACGAAATCGACCAGTTGCTGGCGGACCCTCATGTCCAAGGCCGCGGCGTGCTGGTCGAGGCGCCGGACGAAGAAGCCGGATCGGTACTGATGCACAACATCATTCCGCGGCTGTCGGAAACGCCGGGTCGGTTTCGCTCCCCGGCGCCCGCGCTGGGTGAGCATTCCCGTTCCGTACTGGAATCGATTGGCGTCGATGCGGCACGCATCGATACGCTGGCCGCCGATGGGATAATCAAAGTCGCCTGACCCCGGGAGGGTCCGCGTCCGGCTGGCCTATACCAACCCGCGTTGACTCTCGGTCATGGCGCCCCCGTAGCGTCATCCTCGGGCTCGACCCTGTTCGACCGAGCACCTTGCCCGACTTTTAACGTCCTTGGCGGGGTCGAGAGATCCTCGGGTCGAGCCCGAGGATGACGGGAAGAGGCGCGTTTTCCTCTCGCGGGCTTATCTTGACGCGTATGGGGCTCGACCCTGGCACGACCGATGGGTGGACGATACGTCATCTTTTAGCCGCTCGACACTACTCCGCGGCGGCGCGGTTGGCGTTGAAGATCGCCTCGTCCAGCGCCGGTTTGATCTCGCGCTGGAACGTATCCAGCGTCTCGATCACCACCCCCGCCGGGGTCTGCGCGTAGTGGTTGATCAGTGTGATGTATTCCGCGGGAAATGCCCGCCACTGCTCCACCAACTGCGCGCGCACATCTTCGACCGTGCCAAACAGGAACAGCCCGGAATTCACCAGCGAGCCGAGATAGTCGTCGTTCTCGACCTTCCTGCGGCCCATCGCGGCGTAGAAGTTCTTCCAGATATCCAGGTCGTAATCCTTGATCCGCCGCAACGCGTCCTCTTTGGTTTTGCCGATCTCGATCCAGCGCACGACGCACTGGTTCTGTCCCAGACCGAGCGACCGCCCGTGCCGCGCCGACGCTTTCCGGTACACGTCAGCCAGCGGCAACGCGGATTGCAGATTGCAGAAATACGTCGGCACGAACCCGTGCTTTCCCGCGAACGCGATCGTTTCGGGACTGCCGGAACCGGATAAAAACACCGGCGGATGCGGCCGCGTATAAGGCGACGGAGCCACTGAAACGCGCCTCGTATGACCCTCGGCGTCGATCTCGCCGGGCGCTCCGAACTTCTGCGTCACGCCGGCGCGAGCCAACGGCCAATCGGTCACCCCGGTGTCGTAAGGATACGGGATCTGCCAGCGTTTCGTATTATGATCGAAACTTTCCTGAGTCCACGCTTTGAGCATGATCTCCACGTGATCCTCGAATATCTCGCGATTCACACGGTCGTCATTCAGATCGCTTTCCACCTGCGTCGCGGTGGAGAACCCCGCTCCCTGGGTCGCCGGATTGTAGATCGCCGCCGAAGGAGATTTTGTCGCGCGCGTGCCGAAATGCTGGCCCATGATATTGGTCCAGCGCGACTGATAGCCCCGCGCCAGCCCCACGAAACTGCGGCCGCGCGCGAGGTGGTTGATGACAGCGGTTTCCTCGGCCACGCGCACCGGATTATGCGTCGCCATCACATAACCAAGCACGCCGACATGAATTTGCTTCGTCAGCGCGGCCCAGTACGCCTGGATCGCGCCGGGCGCGGGCGCGACCTCATAGCCTTCCGACCAGAAATGATGCTCGATCGTTCCGACGCCCCAAATGCCCATGGCATCGGCGGCCTGGACGATCTCGGTCGCCCCGTGAATCGCCGCGTGATAAAGGTCGCGATTGCGCCCGATCGGCCGCAGCGCCTCCCGCTCGGCCTCGTCTTTGGCGGGTATGACCGGATAGATGATGGTCATCGGCTTGAGTTCGGACATCGGCGCGGCTTCCTAACAGGGGGCTACCATTCAGTGATATAGGCTACTGACTGGTAGACGCCCGTCAAGAGGCCGCCCCGGCGGTTACCCTCGCCGCGAACGGATGAACCGATTGACCAACTGCATGGCCAGCGCCGACACCGTCATTTGGGCCGCGATGTCCTCCAACGCGCGGCGCCTGATCGCCAGCGCCTCCCGCTCGACCCGCCCGGGAGAGGAGCGGACCGCCAACACGCCCAGGATCAGGCCGAGCAGAAGATCGATGCCGGTAAAGATCAGCGCGACGGGAGCCGGCCGCAAATAGTCTCGCAGCCAGAACCATCCCGCCACGTGCAAGAACGTCACCGCGCCGAACACCATTCCCAAGGCGAAGTAGCCCAGTACAACGCGCACGACGAGGCGCTTCGCCATATGACGCAGACGGAGCCCTTCGGCCTCCAGCGCGACCTTGCCGAGGCTGAAGGGCAGCACCGATCAGCGACCCGCCCGGCCGAACAGGAACCCAAGCGCGATGGCGATGCCGATGGCCATCAGCGGCTTGTCGCGCACCACGCCGGCGAGCGCGTCGGCCTTGCCGCGCATGACGTCAGCCGCATCGTGCGCCGCGCCTTCCACGCGCTCCGCCGCCGCGCCCATCGCCGGAACGGCCTTCTCGCGCATCAGCGTTTCCACCTGCGCGCGAAGACGGGAAATCTGGTCCATCGCGTCTTCAGCCTTGTCGTAGGCGTCTTTCATTGTGCTGGTCATGAGCAAATCTCCTCCATGGCACGCGGACACCGGCGGCACGCCGATCGTGTCCCGGCACTAACCATACCACAACGAACCACAAGCGGATTGGTTCGCCGCCGCATGAAATACTTCGGCGCGGCACCAACGGGGGCCCGCCAACGCGAACCAGTACCCGGAATCGTTGACGCGCGGCACGTCCGAATCCGTCATGACCAGGCTCGACCCCATAGGCATCAAGATAAGNNTGATGCCTATGCGGTCGAGCCCGGCGATGACCGTTTCGCGACGGTGACTCATGCTTCATCGATAGCGGGTAGCAGTCAGGGTCGCCCCCTCGCGCTTTCCATGCCATGCTCCTGGCGACACCTCGATCGGGAGAGCGACCATGCAATTCGGCGCCGCCATCTTCTTCACCGATTATTCCATCTCCCCCGGCGACCTCGGCCGCGCGCTGGAGAGCCGCGGCTTCGAATCATTGTGGGCCGCCGAACACTCGCACATTCCGCTGTCGCGAAAGTCCCCCTGGGGCGGCGGCGGGGAGCTGCCGAAACAATACTATGACGTGATGGATCCCTTCGTCACCCTCACCGCCGCCGCCTCCGTCACCAAGAACCTTCGACTGGGCACCGGCGTATGCCTCGTCAACCAGCGCGATCCCATTCAGACCGCCAAACTGGTCGCCTCGATCGACCAGGTCTCCGCCGGCCGGTTTTTGTTCGGTGTCGGCAACGGCTGGAACCAGGACGNNGACGAGATGGAGAACCACGGCACCGTGTTCGCCACCCGCCACAAACTGGTGCGGGAACGGATCGAAGCGATGAAAGAAATCTGGACCAAATCGAAAGCCGAGTATCACGGCGAGTTCGTCAATTTCGATCCGANNCCGGTTATCATTGGCGGCGCGTTCCCCTATGCCGCGCGGCGCGCCGTCCGTTACGGCGACGGCTGGATTCCGCTGGCCGGAAGGGCAACGCAGTATGGCGATGTGTTCGACTACGTTCCAAAGTTCCGCGAGATGCTGACCGAAGCCGGACGCGATCCGGCGACCTTCCCGATTTCGCTATTCGGCTCGACTGAAGATCCCGACACGCTGAAACGCTACCGCGATGTGGGGATTGTCCGCATCGTGATCAGCCTGCCGGCCGCGAAGGAGGATGTTGTGCTGCCGATTCTGGACAAGTGGGCGACGCTGATCAGCAGCCTCTGACCACGCGGCCGCGGTAAACGGTCAGCAAGCCCAGAATCCCGAAGCCCAGAAGCGCCAGTGACGCCGGCTCCGGTGCATCATTCAGAGTCGCGATGAAGCCGTGGGTGCCAGCGTCGTCGTTGTAAATGCCGACCAGTTCGCCGCCGTCGTTGATTCCGAGCACTTCGGTCCCGTACGGATCGGTACCGAATGCATCGGCGCCCGGTGGCACGTCGATCTCCGTGAAGACTCCGCCGTCCTCGACGAAGCCGTGGATGTTCCCCAGACCATCATAAACATAGCCGACCACGTCGTCGGAGTTGTTCAGGCCCATGGCATAGGTGCTGCCGCCATGCGTGCCATTCGTATCGACGACCGTCGCGAACGGCGCGTCCAGTTGGACGAAATTACCGGCGCTATCGATGAAGCCATGCAACTGCCCGTCATTGCCGATGAAGTAACCAGCGATGTGACCAGCGTCGTTCACGCCCTGCGCCTGGGTTGAGTTGCTCTCGGCCAACGCCGGCGAAACGTTCACCGCGGTAAACGTTTGACTGCTCGTATTATAGCTGAAACCGTTCAATCCGTTGACGCTCCCGGTGCCGCCAACCACCGTCCCCGAATTATTAAGGCCAAATGCGTTGGTGATTCCAATGCTATTTCCGACCGTGGCGGACGGTGCGTCGAGTTGAGTGTAGTTAGTGGGGTTAGTATACGCGGTGCCACTGGTCACGAACCCGTGCGGTGTGCCTGGGCCGGAGTCGATGAATGTTCCGGTGATCTGCCCGCTGTTGTTGATCCCCGACACTTCCGTCGTCTGAGGCTGGGCACCCGGCACGTCGATTTGTGTGAAAGTGCCGCCGTTATCAATGAACCCATCATACCCGTTGCTACCCGATGGCGAGACAGAGGCACCCGCGTTATTCGCTGGGCCGATGAAGCCAACCACCTGGCCCGCGTTGTTGACGCCGGTTGCATTCGTGAAACCCAACAAGCCGCCAAGCTGCGTCGAAACGTCGAAAGTTGTGAATGTGTAACCAGCCCAGGCGTCGCTCGCGCCGAACATCAGCACCGTGCCGGCGACGCAGAAAATTGCCTGGATCTTATGAGATGCTTTCATTTGGCACCGCACCTTCCCTCGTGCGGCCACAGTCCTTAATTTGCTGGCGGATCGCAACGGAATTGCAATTTATCTTTCATCAATTCCGTTCGAAGGAGTCCAAGGTTATTCGTGATTTCAGCGCGTTATGAACGCATAAACGCCAAAATAAATTATCGTCCACGTTCCAACGCGCCATTACTCCGCGCGGATCAGCCCCCGATGGCTCTCGCCATCGATGAACGCCAGCACCTCGGCCACCAGCGGATCCTCGCCATACAATCCGCGGGTTTCTTCCAGCCGCCGAGCGAACACGCCCTCATCCTTGAACAGCGTCTTGAACGCCGCCCGCAGGCTCATGATGGCGGCTTTCTCGAAGCCACGGCGTTTCAGGCCAACAACGTTCAGCCCCGCCAACCGGGCGCGGTTGCCGATCACGCTGCCGAACGGGATCACGTCGCCCTCGACGCCCGACACGCCGCCGATCATCGCCGCGCGGCCGATGCGCACGAACTGATGGATCGCCGCCGACCCGCCGATCACCGCGTGGTCGCCGATCGACACATGCCCGCCCATTACCACATTGTTGGCGACGATCACGTGATCGCCCAGACGGCAATCATGCGCGACATGCGCCACCGCCATCAGCATGCAATCGGCGCCGACCGAGGTCGTTCCACGTCCGGTCGCCGTGCCGCGATGGATCGTGCAATGCTCGCGGATTTGCGTGCGCGCGCCGATTTCGCACCGCGTCGGCTCGCCTTTGTATTTCAGGTCCTGCGGCGCGAGGCCAACGGTGCAGAACGGAAACAAAATCACGCCCGCGCCGATCACCGTGTGACCATCGACCACGACGTGAGACACCAGCTCCACCCCGTCCTCGATCGTTACGTCCGGACCGACGATGCAAAATGGTCCGATTCGCACATCTCGACCCAATACGGCGGCGGGATCGACCAACGCGGACGGATGAATGGTCACGCCGATCGGCCGCGGCAATATAACATCTGGCATCGCATCCATATCGATCTGTTCCGTCCGCGCGAGAAACTCATTTGGCACGAAACCCTAGTGTTATTCCGGGTTTCGCCCAACTCAATCATTGTTGCCCGATATTTCGGGCACGATGATGGCGATCCGGAACGGAAAACGCGGCGAATTCCGTTAAAGTTCCACAGTCAGATCGGCGCCGCGCGGTTCATGATCATCGCCGAATACACCGCCTCGGCCACGACGACACCATCGACTTTGGCGACACCCTGGAACTTCCAGACCGGGCCTCGGCGGTGCTTCCGCGTCACCTCCACCCGCATTTGATCGCCCGGCATCACCGGGCGGCGAAACTTCGCGCCGTCGATGGACATGAAATAGACGACCTTGCCGGCCGCCTCGGAGCCCAGAGTCGTGACCACAAGAACCGCCGAAGTCTGCGCCATGCACTCGATGATCAGGACGCCGGGCATGACCGGATGATTGGGAAAATGGCCGGCGAAAAACGGTTCGTTGACCGAAACGTTCTTGATGCCCGTGGCCGACTCACCGACTACCACGTCGACCATCCGGTCGATCAGCAGAAAAGGGTAGCGATGCGGGATGGCGGTCATGATCCCTTTGATATCGACGACGCCGCCATTCGGCACCACCACGCCGCCCGCGGTTTTCGCATCGTTCGGTGCCGATTCGTCCATGGTGCTCAATCCGCCTTCCCTTTGGCCATTTTGCTACGGGCCCGTCTTCTTGCCGGGGGTTTTGCCCCATCCCTGCCCGCGTGTCACCCGGCGCAGCCAGGCGACCTCGCGCATCCAGGCCCGGATCGGCTGTCCAGGGGTGCCTCCCATCTCGGCGCCCGCGGGCACGTCCTGCATAATCCCGGCTCGGGCGGCCAGTTTGGCGCCGCGGCCAATCGTGATGTGCCCGGCCACCGCCGCCTGCCCGCCCACCAGTACGAAATCCTCGACGATCGTGGACCCCGCGATGCCCGACTGGCCCGCCAGGACGCAACACCGGCCAAGCTGCGTGCCATGCGCGATCTGCACCAGATTGTCGATGCGGGTGCCCGCCCCGATGATCGTATCGGTCAGTCCGCCGCGATCGACGGTCGAGTTGGCGCCGATTTCCACGTCGTCATGGATGATCGCCAGTCCCAGTTGCGGGACGGTCAGAAAACCTTCGGCCGTGACGGTGAAACCAAATCCCTCCTGCCCAATCCTCGCCCCGGGATACAGATAAACCCGATCGCCGATCCGCGCGTGGGAGATGCTGACATGCCCGCCGATCCGGCAGTCGTCGCCGATCACCACGCCGTCCCCGATCAGCGCGAACGGAGCGACCCGCGTGCGTTTGCCGATTACCGCCCGCGCCCCGATCACGGCCAGCGGCCCGATCTCGGCGGTCGGATCAATCTGGGCTTCCGCGCCGATCACGACCGTGGGATGCACGCCCGGCACCGCGGGCGGCAGCGGATGGAACAGCGCCGCGACGCGCGCCCAGGCGGCGGCGACCTCGGAGGAAACGACGGGTACCGCGGTGGTGGGCACCTTATCGGCGAAGTCTGGATGAACGATGACCGCGCCGGCCCGGGTGCTCTCCAGCGCGGACAGGTATTTGCGGTTATCGAGGAAACTGACGTCGGCGGCTTCCGCGACGGACAGCGGCGCCACCCCCCGAAACATCAACCGTCGCGGCGGCGCCTCGGCCTGGGCGGCATCGACCACCGCCGCCAGGCTGTGCGGGCCGGTGCGCAGGAAGAAACGGGGGTCGCCAGCCATGCCGCCACTGCCAGCGATCTCCCCGAATTCGGCCTCATGCGTCACGCCAACTCAGTTCTTCGCCGCGGCTGGCGCTGCCTCGGGCTTCGCGCTGACTCGCGGGCCTGCCACAGGCACGTTGAACGTGGACGGCGAGACACCGTCCGGCGGGATCACCACGGTTGGCAGGATCCGGTTGACGACATCGGCGACCTGCGGGGTCAGGTCGAAATCGGCGGTCGTGCCGAGCACCTGAGCGCGGTTCAGCACCAGGTTCACCCCGCGCGAGGCAGCGACCTGCTGCGCCACCGTCTCGATCACCCGTTCGATCTGCGCCATGACGTACTGGCCGGCTTCCTGAACGATCCGGGCCCGCTCACTGAACGCCCGGCGCGAGTCGTTGACCCGGTCGGCGTATTCTTTCTCACGAGCGCGGATTTGCTCGGGCGTGAGTTTGGCGCGCTCATTGGCGAAGGTCTGGCCCAGTTCACGCAGGGCGTTCTGTTCCTTCTGGCCGTCTTCGTTGATCTTGTTGCGACGGGCGGCGAGTTCTTTGTCAGCTTGCTGGTAGGCGGCGGACACCCGCAGAATGTCCGGCACCGACAGAATGCCCACGATGGCGGCGGGGGTGGGTGAGCCTTTGGGGATCGAGGGGATCTCCGGCATCGGCGGCAGTGTCGCCTGCAGCGGCGGCAACGGCGCTTGCTGATCGACCAATGGCCCCATTCCCTCGGCGGGCCCGATCGGCGGCGGGGCGATTGCCTGCCCGCCACCACTACCCGTGGCCGTCGCCCTGGTATCGGCCGGTTGGCGCGACCCTGTCGTCGCCGCCCCCGGCTTCGCGGCGGGCGCCGCGTTGGGCTTCGCCTGGTCGGGCACGAACCAGCCATTGCCGGATTGCGCGTATCCGGTCAGCGGCGCTGCCGCGAGCACAAGCATCAACGAAATACGCGCGATCGTGGTGCGCGCTGCTTCCAGGTGGTTTTGGATCACTAGAACCTCGTGCCGAAGCCAAAGCGGAAAATCTGCGTCTGGTCGTGGGGCTGTTTAATCACGAATGGCGCCAGGTCAATGTTGATCAGCCCGAATTGTGTTTTCCACGATATCCCAACGCCGGCGCCGATGCGAGGCGCCGCTGAGGCGGAGATCGAAATCGGTCCGCAGTTCGGGCAACTGCCGCCGGGGAACGACGCCTGCGACAACGCGCCGACGTCGATGAAAGCCCGCCCGGTCAATCCGATATCCCTGGGCACCGCGGGCAGCGGGAACCGCAACTCCTGCGACTCGGTCCAAATGAACCGGCCGCCCAGAGGATCGCCCGTATTGGCGTCGTGCGGCCCGGCGCCCCCGGTTTCGAAGCCGCGCAAATTGTCGCCGCCAAGGAAGAACCGGTCGATGATGAGGTCTTTGCCGCCCGGCAACTCGACCATATAGCCCGCGCCGGCCGACAGCTTGATGCCCCATTGGTCGTCGTTGAACATCCGGTCGAGCGGGATGTAGTAAGCCGTGTCGATATTGGCCCGGACGAAGTCCACGCTGCCGCCAAGACCGGCGTAGTCGGTGCCGACGTTCACCGCCCAACCGCTGTGCGGGTAAGTCCGGCTGTCGCGGTAATCCAGCGTGATCACCTGACTGATCTGCGACAACAGCGTCCAGCCGGCCTGGTTGGTGATCAACGGGCTCGACCCGGAGACGACGTCGAACACGTCGCGATCGACGATCGTGTAGCTCCAGACCTGGCGCAGATGCTCGTTGAAGTCGTAACCGATGCGCAGATCGCCACCGAAGCGCTTCTCGTCATACGGCTCGGTGCCCAGGTAGTTGGTCTGGATCAGGAACAGGTCGAAGCCGGCCACGAGATTGCGATCCAGGAAATACGGATCGGTCACCGACAGATTGACCGAACTGCGCCGCTGCGCGAGCACGCCGTTGATGCTGGCGTCGATGCCGGTGCCCACCATGTTGCGCTCGGCGAGCCCGATATCCAGCAGCGCCCCGGCGTCCGTCGAATAACCGCCGCCGAAGCTCAACTCGCCCGTGGCCTTTTCGGCGACCCTCGTGGTGATGATCGCCTTGTCCGGGGCCGAGCCGGGCGCCGTGGTGATCTCCACGCCNNTCGCGCCGGATCACCTTGTCCTTGGTGCGGGTGTTGCCGGTGATATCGATGCGCTCGATGAACACGCGCGGCCCTTCGCCCACCTCGAACAGGATATCGACGGTGTGCTTGTCCACGTTCTTCTTGATCCGAGGCTTCACCTCGACGAACGCGTAGCCTTTGTTATGGATGAAGTCCTCGATCGCGTCGGCGGCGCGGCCGATGGCGTCGCCGTCGTACCAGTCGCCCTCGCGCAGATCGATCACGTTGGCCAGATCGGCCGGGGTAACACCCTTGATCTGCGAGGTGAGCGTCGTGGTGCCGAGCTTATAACGCTCCCCCTCCTTCACCGCGAAGGTGAGAAAGAAGCCCTTATGGTCCGGCGACAATTCAGCGCTGGCGTCGAGCACCTGAATGTCCGCGTAGCCATTCTTGAGGTAGAAGCGCCGCAGCAGTTCCTTGTCGTAGTTCAGCCGCTCCGGGTCGTACTGGTCGGAACTGGACAGAAACCGCCACCAGCGGGATTCGCGGGAGCTGATCGCCTCGATCAAGCGGCTCTCGCTGAACGCGTGGTTGCCGACGATGGCGATCTTGCTGATCAGGGCCGAGGGTCCGTCGGTGATCTGGAACACCACATCGACCCGGTTCTGATCCTGGCGGATGATCCGCGGCTCGACCGTCGCGTCGAAATTGCCCTTCTTGGCGTAGAGGTCGAGGATTTTCTGGCGATCGGACTCGACCATGCCGGGGGTGTAGACGGCGCGTGGACGGGTCTGAATTTCCGGCTTGATCTGGTCGTCGCTGACTTTCTTGTTGCCCTCGAACGCGACTTTATTCACCAGCGGATTTTCCGCGACGGAGACGATCAGCACGTCGCCCTGGCGGCTGAGCTGGACGTCCTGGAACAGGCCCGTGGAGAACAGCGTCTTCACGCTGCGATCCAGCCGGTCCGGGTCGAACGGGTCGCCGGGCCGGACCAGCATGTAGGATCGGATGGTCCCCGCCTCGATCCGCCGGTTGCCGACCACGTTGATCGCCTGAATCACACCGGCGCCCAGACGCGAACCGGGCGCCGGCCCAGGACTGGCCTGTGGAGCGGTTGGCGTCGGAGCGTTTGGCGCCGGGGCGGGCTGCGCGACGGCGGCGGTCACACAAAGAATCGTCAGGAGAGCAGCGGTGAGAAACCGCGTGACAGAACTCAGTTGCAAGCGGCTGGTCTCCCCCATTCGCGCGCCCACAGGGCCGCGCCTCGCGCGGCGTCCCATGCGGGACATCGCGATTCGCGCGCCTGATATAGCCGTTGGCGAAGCGAGGCGCCAGACGACGGGATCCCCTCGCGCCATCAACTTTCCGAGCATGGCTGACGGTTGCCTGGGGACAACTGGTGAGGGGCTTTCCCAGGGGTTCGACTTCCTGACAGCCTTGGGCGGATCATCGCCGACATCAACCCGATGCCGCGGGGATGGTTTGGTTCCCTTCAATCACGCGAGACCGCGCCTGTTCCGGAGGCTAGACGGCCGCGTCCGGCGGCGGCCGCGCGATCCCGCGTATGCGGGAAAAGCGTCCCGGCCGCGGCCGTCGCGAGGCCGATCATCGGAAATGGACCAATGCCTTCTTCGCGAAGCACGGGTTATTCACCCTTCAGACGGCCCATGGAGCAGCGAGATACTTCCGATGAGGAAGCCAGCGACCGGAGAGCCGTGTGCGGGAGAACCGGTTCGGAGGGCGGGGAGGGAGACCTTCCCGACCCCTATCGATCATCGCTGAGACTTTCGGCCTCGCCAGCGCCCGGTGATGACGGGAAGAGAATCGTCGATGGTCGTGACGCGGTTGCATACGCGATAAAAAACATGCGTCAGCGCGGCCGTCGTCAAACCGGCAGGCGCACCCGCGCGCGCAAGCCGCCCAACGGAGAATCCTCCAGCGAAATATCCCCGCCATGCGCCCGCACGATGTCCCGGGCGATCGTCAGACCGAGGCCGGTGCCCCCTGTCGAACCGCTTTGAAACGGGCGGAACACATCCTCCCGCTGTTCCGCCGCGATGCCCGGCCCGTCATCGTCCACGTTCACCAGCACCGAGCGTCCGCGTGGCACCGCCGACAGCATGACCCGTGTCGCGTGGCGGCGGGCGTTGTCCACCAGGTTGGTGATCGCGCGGCGCACAGCGTCGGCGCGCAGCGACACGGTCAACGATTCCGGCACATTGATCTCGATATTCGCACCACCGCGCCGCGCCGCCGTCGCGACATCGGCCAGCATGACGGACAGGTCGATGGGTTTGGCCTGCTCTGTCCCCTCGCCTCGAGCAAAGGCGAGGTAACCGCTGATCATCCGTTCCATTTCCTCGACGTCGTCGGTCATTTCGGTGACGTCTTCGCGCCATGCCGCATCCTTTGGCAGCATGGCGAGCGCCAACCGCAGACGGGTCAGCGGCGTGCGCAAGTCATGCGAAACGCCGGCCAGCATCTCGGTCCGTTGCGCCAGGAAGCGGCGGATGCGGTCCTGCATGCGGTTGAACGCGACGGCGGCCTGGCGAACCTCGGTCGCGCCTTCGGGCCGGATCGGCGGGATTTCGCGGCCCAGACCGAACGCCTCCGCGGAACGGGCGAGACGGCGAATGCCGCGCACCTGATTGCGCATGAACAGCGCCGCGACACCGAACAGCAGGAGGGCGGTACCGGCGACCCAGGGAACGAACAGATAGATCGTCGTCGAGTACAATCGTTTTCTGGGCGCGACGACATGCACGACGCCGTCGGCGACCTGAATGCTGATCAGCACCGACCGAGGGTCCGACGTCCAGTCCATCGAGAACGGCGCGTCGAAAGCCTGGTTCAACGCGACCTCCAGATCGTCGTCCATCGGGCCGAGAATGTTGGTGCTGCGCGGGTTGGTCAGCCTGACGCCGGGGTCTAGCGTGATCTCCAGTCCGAGCCGTTGCCGCGCGCTGGCCAGGATCCAGTCATGGTTTCGTTGCCCGGGAAAGCGGTCCAGCAACTGCGTGGTGAGAGCGATTTCCCCGGCGATGGCGGCGGTCAGCCGGCGGGACACGATGTCCACATGGCTGCCGTAAAATATCTGGAACGTCACCGCCTGCAGCGCCACCAGCGGGAGCAGGATCATCAGCAGGCTGCGGCCGAGCAGCGACCTCGGCATCAGCCGCTTCAACAGGTTCATCCCGGGCACCCGGGCGCGCATCTAGACGCCCGGCTTCAGCACATAGCCGCGGCCGCGCACGGTGTGCAGGAAGCGTGGTTCGCGCGGGTCGGCCTCGATTTTGCGGCGCAGGCGGGTGACCTGGACATCGACCGCGCGTTCCCCGGCGTCGTCGGTGCCGAGCGCCGCCGCGATGTCCTCCCGCGACAGGATCTCGCCCGGCCTTGTGGCGAGCGCGGTCAGCAAAGCCGCTTCGCCGCCGGTCAGCCGGATGGGACCGTTGGGGCCGATGAGTTCGCCGCGATCCAGGTCGAAGGTCGCGGTGCCGATGCGGACGGGACCCGCCGGCTCCGGCGCCGGCGCTGGTTGCGACGGAGCACGCCGCAGCAGGGCCCGAATACGCAGCACGAGTTCGCGGGGTTCAAACGGCTTGGGGAGGTAGTCGTCGGCGCCCGCCTCGAACCCGGCGATCCGGTCCTCGGGCGCGCCGCGGGCGGTCAGCATCAGGACGGGGAGGTCGTTGCCTTGCTCCTCCCGCAGGGAACGGGTCAGGTCGAGGCCGCTCTCGCCGGGCATCATCACGTCCAGCACCAGCAGGTCAGGGCTGATCCCCCGCATGCGCGCGCGCGCGTCGGCGGCATCCGGGGCGGCGGTGACCCGGAAGCCCTCGCCGGTCAGATAGCGCGCGAGGCGGTCGCGCAGGCGGGCGTCGTCCTCGACCACCAGGATGTGAGACTCATCGGTCATGGCCGGAGCATAGCGCATAACGCGCGCCGGGGCACGTGGAACGCGATGGTGGTCCTGGGCGACGCCTTCGTCAGGCGCCGCGTCAGTGGAAGACGATATCGACGCGGCGGTTTTGCGGTTCCCGCACGCCGGGACCGGTCGGCACCAGGAGTTTGGTGTCGCCTTCGGCATGCATGGAAATCGCGCTCTGTGGCACGCCGTCGCGGACCAGTTCGGCGGCCACGACGCGCGCGCGACGCTCCGACAGACCCATGTTGTATTGTGGCGTGCCGGAGGTGTCGGTGTTCCCATCGACGTCGATGCGGGTGTAGCGCGTGCTGGTCGAGTAGGCCGCCGCGTCATGCACGATGGCGGCGCCGCGAGCGGTCAGGTCGGCCTTGTCCCAGTCGAAGAACACCAGGAACGTCTTGGCGCCCAGATCGGCGACTGGCGTCGGCGCGGCCGCCACGGGGGCCGGCGCGGCGTTGAAGCTGTAACGCACACCGAGCAGAACGCTGTGATTGAAGTTGTCGGACCGCACGATCGTGTTGTGTAGCGGGCCGCCGGTGTAGCTGCGATCTCCGGCGAGGCCCATGAAGCGATACTCGGCGGTCAGCGACAGGCCCGGCACGGCGGCAATGGGCATCGCCGCGCCAAGCATCGCCTGATAGGCGAAGGCGCCCGGCGTTCCGGTCGCCAAATGCGGCGCACCGCCGCCGGCGCTCACGCTGACCCACTGATACCCGGCGCCCGCGCCGATGTACGGAACCAGCGACGGGCCGATGCCATTGAAGTCATAAAGCACGTTGACCATCGGGCCGTATTTGTTTTCCGACCCATTGGTCGTCGTGGTGCCGACCGGCGGGGGATTAACCGCTCCGCTGATGCCGTTATAGCGGTAGTCGAACTCGAACTCGGCGCGCAGCCCGTTGCCGAAGCCCCAGCCGACGCTGCCGAACGCCGTGGCGCCAAGGGTCATTTGCAGGCTCTTGTTGGGCGTGGCGATGCCGTTCTGAGACTTGTCTATCTCGTTCTGCATCAGGTTCAAACCCGCGCCCGTGCCGATATACAGCCCGCTCACCGGCTGCGCTTCCGCCGCCAGAGGCAGCGCGGCGATCGCGGTCGCCAGCAGAATATTCCGGTAACGCATGTTCGAGGGATCTCCGTTCGCGGTCGCGATTTCGTTGCGAATTCGGAGTCGCGAGCGCTCCGGGCCGCCGGGTTATAGGGGGAGCGGCCGGTTGCTCGCAACCGCGGAACGGACCATCGCGCGGAGCGTTTTGTTACGAAAAGCAACGATTGTCCGCCTGCCGACGGCCATGGGTAAGGCGAGACCGAATTCGCGGCGGGGATCGCCGCCGTGACTCCTCACCGGCCGGAACGCCCTCAGCCTGGGCGCGGCGCCAGATCGACCCAGGCGCGCGCGCTTTCGTCCATGATGCCGCGCATGACCTGTTGAAATCCCGCCAGCGCCTCCGGGCCGGCCGCGTGAAATGCCTCCGCCAGCCGCGCCTTTTGCTGCCTGAACAGCCGCAGTTCCAGGTCGGCGCCCGCGCCGGTCAGCCGCAACAGCCGTTGCCGCCGGTCGCCGAGTCCTGGACTTTGGGCCACGTAACCGCGCTCCACGAGTTCGTTCAGCACGCGGGCCAGCGATTGCTTGGTGATGCGCAGGATCGACAGGAGTTCGGACACCGTGATGCCGGGATGGCGGCCGATGAAATGCATCGCGCGGTGGTGCGCGCGGCCAAGGCCCAGTTCCTCCAGGATCAGGTCGGCGGCGTTGGTGAAATCGCGGTAGGCGAAGAACAGCAGGTCCTGGGCCAGACGGATGTCCGGGTCGGGAACGAGGTCGGCGGGCGGGACGGTCGCGGACTGTGGCATCAGGCGATCGACGGACGTATCGGGCCGGCGCGCGACAAAGCACGAGCTTCGCGCGGCGAGCGATCGGCCGGACGCGCCGTGGAGCCGCGCGGGAAGGCGTTGGATGTCATCGGGTCGCATTATGGCAGCGGGCCTGGTCAAAAGCGACCTCCGACGGACCGGCGCCGGATGCGGCGCGCCAGAAGCACGGCGGGCGCTTGCGCGTCATGTTGCAGCGCGGTCCTATGGTCATGCAACGGTTCGGCGAGGGCGCGAGCCAGCGTACGAGGGGACAGCATGGCCTGGCGCATTGGCATCGACATTGGTGGCACCTTCACCGACGTCGCCATGGTCGAGGAAACCTCCGGCCGCATCGGCATCGCCAAAGTCCTGACCACGCCTCACGATTTCGGTCAGGCGGTGATCGAGGGCATTCGCCAGGGGCTGGATCGTCACGGCATCGATCCGGCGGGCGTGTCCCTGCTGTCGCACGCGACGACCGTCGTCACCAACGCCTTGCTGGAGCACAAAGGCGCCCGCGCCGGCTTCATCGC
>PLSZ01000099.1 GCA_003164305.1 Acetobacteraceae bacterium | reverse complement strand
ACTCGCGCGCGCGCATGAAGGTCGAGCGGTCCAACCGGAAGATGCCCTGGATCGCGCTCAACAGCGCCTGGTGCGCCGCCGCGACCTCGGTCGTGACGGGCATATCCGAGGAGGCGTCACGATGGAACAATTCCGGGTCGACATGCATCACCGTCTCGAAAGCGATTCGATGTTGCAACGAGAACAGATCGTTCAGTTTTTCCTGGTAACGGCCGCGCCAGACCACTTCGAAATCCAGCACCACGTCGACCAGAGTGACATCGACATGGATCTCGTCATCGACCACATGGATCGTGCCATCGACGATGTAATCCAGTTGGTAGGCACGGCACCGGGCCATGGCGTCGGCGGCGGGCCCCGAGCCATCCCAGAACGTGGCGGTCGCGATCAACCGCGGGGCGCAAAAGCGGGCCAACGCCGCGGACACTTCCTCGGCCATGCCGAGGGCGATTCCAAGGCCCGCCGACACGCCCAGACTGCGGAATGGCAACACCGCCATCCGCCACCCAAGCTGGTGCCGCGGAAGTTCAGTCGCTAAGGATGAAACCCTGCCGCTCCCCATGCGGATCATTAACTCAAACATATGTGTCACCCTGGTTACATCTCGCCGGGGTGATCGGACGCGTGGTTGGCCCCGGTTTGGTTGCGCCGGTCGGCTGGCCGTCGGGCGGCGACGCGAAATGGCCCGGCCCGGGAAAGGCGCGAGCTGGTCGCGTCCGGGTGGCGGAGGACGTCCGCTCGCGTGAGGCTCCGTCCCGATCTTGCTTCCGCGGAGCGCTGCTTCGGACCGATGCTGTCTGGTTTCTTGACCGTATCGGATGGAATTACATATCCGATCAAGAACGAAATGGATCGTTCCCGGCGCGGTGCTCAATTGGAACCATCGATCCCGTCTGGCTTTCCAACGGTTGGCGTCCGATCCATCGGCGCAATTATTAATTCTCCGGTTGTCGATTCATTTAGTGTCGATTCACTCTGGCATGCCCTGTGATGTTCCGTTATGACGGCCTCCGTGTGGCCAGGAGAAACATCGAAGGGTGGCCTCTCCTGGCATGCGAAACATTCATCTCATGCCCGGTTGGCGGGCTGACCGGATTGGAGCTGATCGCCCGATGGTAACCGACATCGCCAGGTTCGCCAGACGTTGCGCATAGCCCCAAGGTCCTTCGCATTTACCGTTCTTCTGGGCCTCTTCGCCGCGTTGCCGGCGTTGTCGATCGATATCAGCGCGCCCACTCTCGCATTACTTCCAGAGGCTCTGGGAACCACCCGCACGCTGGCCGGCCTTACCTTATCTCTCTTCATGGTCGGTTTCGCTCTGGGTCAGCTAGGTGGCGGCAGCTTGTCCGACGGCTACGGACGGCGGCCGGTTCTGTTGGGCGGCCTGGCGAATTTCACCCTGGCCGGTGTCGCCTGCGCCATGTCCTTGTCCGGGGAGGCGTTGGCGGTGTCCCGGCTCATCCAGGGATTCGGCGCCGGGGTCTGCTCGGTGATTTCGTTCGCCATGGTGCAGGACCTGTTCGAAGGCGACGCCGCCAGAGCGAAACGATCTTATGTCACGATGATCTTCGGCGCCGTGCCCATTCTCGCGCCGGCCCTGGGGGCCGTTCTCACGGATTTGTTCGGATGGCGTTCCGTTCACGGCATCCTCGCCGTCGCCGGCGGCGTGCTGCTGGCCGTTACCTGGGCCGGCGTCGCGGAAAGTAAGCTGATCGGTCCCAAAATCCCGGGGCGCGCCAACGGCGGCGCCATCGCACCGCTGTGGGACGATTCCAGGTTTCTCGGGATCACCCTGGCGAATGCTCTGAGTTACGGTGCGATCTTCGCCTATATCGCCGGCTCGCCGGTCGTCGTGATGGGCCAGATGGGGCAGTCTTCCGGCGTGTTCGCCGCCGTGTTCGCCTGCACCGCGGCCGCCCTCACCACGGGGGCATGGACCAGCGGGCGGCTCAGCCGGCATGGCGCCGGGGCGCCCGCGTTGGTCAACCCAAGCCTGTTCGTCGCGGCGGTCGCGACCGTCGCCCTGGCGGTGGTCAGCCTGCTCGGCATCGTTTCGGGCGCGGTCCTGATACCGCTGTTGCTGGCCGTCCTGTTCACGCGGGGTATCATCGCGCCGAATCTGCAACACCTCGCGATCGAGCGGCAACGCCAACGCGCCGGCTCGGCGTCCGCCGTGGTGGGTGTCTCGCAACTGCTGTCCGGTGCCCTGGCGAGCGCCGTCGTCGCTTTCTTGTTGCAGTCGTTTGGCCCGAGCGCGGTCGCCGTTCCCATGGCGCTGCTGGCCGCCTCCGCGTTCGTCACCTGGCGCTTCACCGGCCTGTAGCGTCGCGCGGGAATGGCGCGACTTTTGTCGGTCAGCCCTGTTTCGGCCCGGTCAACCGCGACGGATCGTATGGGCACATCCGCCGCTTTCTGACCATCACGGCGTATTCGCCCTGACGGATCGTTGGATTGGGGTGCGGCAGAAGCACACGTCCAAGGCGTTCCCAGTCCTCGGCGGACAGGTCGCTGGCTTCCGAGCACTCGAATGATGCCAGGACCTCCTCCCGATACGCCAGTTGCGGAACCGGCTGTACCTGGATGATCGGGACCTGTGACCGGATGTGGACCGGCGTATCGGTCCTGGTGAGACGAAAATTGGTGAACAGCGGGCCGAACCAGGCGTCGGTCTCGATGATGCCTTCCCAGGTCGATATGCCCGGAACGCCCGGCAGGTTCACCGGGGGGCGGACGGAAAGGCTCCAGCCGGGCCGGGTTTTCGCCAGCAGACCGGTCCACATCTGGACGCCGCCCAGTTCCGGCAGCGCGGTCAGGAAGGGGGGAGAGTAGCCCTTGAGCGCTTCGGGCGCCTGGGTGTCGAACGCCGCGGCATAATACGGGAATTGGACCGCTCCGCTGTCCGTGCCGGACACGGGGAGCCAGGTTTCATCCTCGCCGAAGGACCAAAAGATTTGCTCACCGTCCCACAGCAAGCGGAGGTCCATCGGCGGGAACACCCAGTAGCCATATCCCGTCGCGGAGGTAAGGGCATCGCAATATCGCATGCCGCGGCCGGGCAGGTAGCCCGCCGCCGAGCGTTCGGCTCGTTTGGCTGGCCGCGTGGACTGAATCAGGCGAAAGAACTCAACGGTGCAGTCTTCGCGCATAGCCTCGCCGCCAAAAGCAACCGGCGGCAACCCGCGAGTAAACGCGGATTACCGCCGGAATGATCGTTCGCTTTGGTCTCGGTCGCTCAGAAGTGGATCGCGCCGCCGCCCATCTGGACGCGGCCGGAGTCCTTGGTCGCTTCGCGAGCGGGGGTCGGATCGGCGTAATGAATGGCGCCGCCACCAATGTGGACGCGGCCCGCGTCTTTGGTCGCTTCGCTAACGGCGGTGGTCTTGGTCTCGGTCTTTTTGGCCTGGAGCATGTTCAGCCCTCTCTGGTGAGTGACTCGACGTTCGGATGTCGATCTTGTAACCAATATGAAAGGATTAGGGGGTTGTAAAGAGGGAAAGCGTGATTTGCGCGTTAATCCCTAAAAATAAGATAATCCTCTGATATTGAGGCGTTGTCGGCGCGGTTTTCCCGCGCAATTCTGACGATTTGACAAGTATGGCCTGCTTTTATCAATCGCCTCGGCGCCTGGTTACAGCCACCTTTCAATATAGACATTTGACGATGGTCAAAGTCAACATCTCGCACGCTCCTTCAGCAGTTCTCATTTTAAGGGAACCCCTTGCATTTCCAGTCATCCTCCGGCCTGGCCGGAGGATCGGTCGCCGCGCACCCGTCAGACAATGCGTGACTATTCAAGGTTGCGCGGGACCTGAATGATCCTCCGATCAAGCCGGAGGATGACGAATTGGGGAGGCCGATCGGCGAAATGAGAACTGCTGACGCTCCTTCAGATCGCGGTAGGGACGCCCATTA
>PLSZ01000456.1 GCA_003164305.1 Acetobacteraceae bacterium | reverse complement strand
TGCCGTTCCCGGTGGTGGCGCTGGTCGGCTACACCAACGCGGGCAAATCGACGTTGTTCAACGCGCTGACCGGCTCCGCCGTCGTGGCGCGCGACCAGTTATTCGCCACGTTGGATCCGACGATGCGCGGGCTGATCCTGCCGTCCGGGCGGCGTGTGATCCTGTCCGATACGGTGGGATTCATCAGCGAATTGCCGCACGAACTGGTGGAGGCATTTCGCGCCACGCTGGAGGAAGTCTCCGAAGCCGATATCATTCTGCATGTGCGCGACGCGGCGCATCCCGACTCGGCGTCGCAGCACGCGGATGTGGTCGGCGTGCTGACCGAGATGGAACGCGACGGCACGCTCGACCACGAATGGCCGAATCGGGTGATCGAGGTGATGAACAAGGCCGACCTGATGGGCGGCGTCGAGATGGTGCCGGTGCGGCAAGGCGCCGTCGCGGTGTCGGCGATTACCGGCGAGGGACTGGGCGTGCTGACCGCGGCGATCGACCGGAAGATCGCCGAGGGGATGGAAACCGCCGATTATGACATCGAATCGTCGGACGGGGCACGACTCGCCTGGCTGTATGAGCATGGCGAGGTGATGGATCGCCGTGACGACGAGGGGTTGGTGCACGTCACGGTTCGTTTATTGCCGGCGGACCGGGCCCGGTTCGAGAGCCGGCCCCGCCCGGATGGCGGGCCCCCTTCCGATTGCGGGTCATGAACGTCGCCGATCTGCTGACGGTGGCGACGTTGCTGCGCGACGCCGGGCGCCACAGGATCATGCCGTTGTTCCGCAATCTGGGCGATGGCGACGTGCGGACGAAAACCGGCCCGCTGGATCTGGTGACCGCGGCGGACGAGGCGGCGGAGCGGCACATCACCGCCGGTCTGCGCCGGGCATTCCCCGGCTGCCTGGTGATCGGTGAGGAAGCGGCCAGCGCCAATCCCGCTTTGCTGAACGAACTGGCGGGCGCCAACCTGGCATTCGTGGTCGATCCGGTGGATGGGACCTCCAATTTCGCCGCGGGCCTGACCCTGTTTGGCGTGATGGCGGCGGCGTTCCGGCATGGGGAGATTGTCGGCGCGGTGATCCACGATCCGGTTGGCGACGATTCTGCTCTCGCGTTGCGCGGGGAGGGGGCCTGGATCGAGACGCCCGGCGGCAAGCGGCGGGATCTGCGCGTCGCGGCGCCGGTGCCGGTGGAGCAAATGACCGGCAACGTGTCGTGGCGGTTTCTGCCGGAGCCGATGCGGTCTGAGGTGTGCGCGCGGTTGCCTCGGGTGGGGGCGAGTTGGGATTACCGGTGTTCGGCGCATGCGTATCGGATGACGGCCGGTGGCCACGGGCATTATCTGTTCTACTACCGGCTGTATCCCTGGGATCACGCGCCGGGCTGGCTGCTGCATCGCGAGGCCGGCGGGTATTCGGCGACGTTTGAGGGCAAGCCGTACGATCCGAGCGACATTTACAGTGGGCTGATTTGCGCGCCGGACCACGACGGCTGGGAAGCGGTGCGGGCGGCGTTGCTGGAGGCGTGAGGGGCGGTTCACCATGTCGTCGTCCGCTGATCCGTCAACCGGAATCGGTGGCAACATAGAAAGCAATGTCCGGTCATGAAGGCTTATCGGTTCGACAGCTTCGACAGTCTGGACAACCTGCGCATGCGCGAGGAGGCCGATCCGCGGCCGCAACGCGGCGAGGTGCTGGTTCGCGTGCACGCCGTCTCCCTCAACTTCCGCGACATCGCCATGCCGCGCGGGCGCTACCCGCGCAAATGTCTCCCCGGTCTCATCCCTGTCAGCGATGCCGCCGGCGAGGTGGTGGAGATCGGCGAGGGTGTGCGGGCCTTCAAGGTCGGGGACTGTGTGATCGGGGCCTTTCATCCGCGGTGGTTTGGCGGGGAAATGCCGTCCACGATCTCCAGCGACAGCTATGGCGCCGAGAGCGACGGCTGGCTCTGCGAACGGAAGGCGGTCAGCCAGGAAGCCGTGGTTCGGCTACCCGGCGCGTTGTCTTACGAGGAGGGCTGCACGCTGCCGTGCGCCGGCCTCACCGCATGGACGGCGTTGGCCGGCCCGGTGCCCATACGCGCCGGGCATACGGTCCTTGTGCAAGGCAGTGGGGGTGTCTCGATCTTCGCGCTACAGCTTTCCCGCGCGGTCGGCGCTTCCGTGATCGCCACCACGTCCAGCGCCACGAAGGCCGAACAGCTCAAGGCGTTAGGTGCCGCGGAGGTCGTCAACTACGCCGATGACCCGCAATGGGGGAACACCGTCCGCGCGTTGACCGGCGGCCGGGGCGTGGATCGGGTCGTCGAAGTGGGCGGTCCCGGCACCATCGCTCAGTCGCTCCGCGCGGTGGCGCTCGGCGGCGAGATCGCGTCGATCGGCTTTCTGAGCACGGAGAATCCGGGCATCGACTTCTTCCAGCTCAAGGGAAGCGGCGCGAGTTTTCGAAATATCACCGTGGGTGACCGCTCTGGGCTGCTGGAGCTGACCCGGGTTGTCGCGGGGAGCGGCCTGAAGCCGATCATCGACCGTGTGTTCGCCTTCGATCAGGCGAAGGAGGCGTTCGGATATTTGGAAAGCGGCGCGCACCTTGGGAAGGTCGTGATCCGCGTGAGTTGACGGCTTTGATGCCGCCTCGCCTTGACGGTTACCGGATCGCGGTGGGGCATCGTCTCGCTCTATCCGCCGGCCATATGGCGAATGTCTTTGATGAGCCGAAACAGATGCAGCGGGTCAGTCGGGGAGGGGAAAAACTCCAGATGCTCGTAGAACCGGCGGGCTGAATCGTCCTTGGCGTGAACGGCGAACGCTCGGATCCCGGCGATGTCAGCCGCCTGCAAGGTGCGGAGCATGGCGTCCTTCATCAGACCCGCGCCAACCTTGCGACCTTGCCATACGGTGCTGACCGCCATTCGGGCCAACAACATCACCGGCACCGGATGACGGGCGAGGCCTTTCCTCAGCTGCTCCGGAGCGTCCGCGAACGCGACTTCGCTCACGACCAGCGTGTAAAAGCCGATCACCTCGGCGTCATGCGGCGCGAGGTAAGTGCGCGAGGCATTCGCTTGCTGATTGGTGAAGGCGTAGCGGACCAGGAAACGATCCAGGCCGGCGCTGCCACATGTGAAACCATCAATGGGATGCTCGCGCCGGAGTATCTCGATCCGAAAGCCAGGCGTCATCCAGGATCGGCGGCGTCAAAGATCGACGGCTCATTCAGCAGACGGCGTAGGCGAGGGGTGTCACGGGTGGGAGCATCCAGCGCCGCCATGAAAGCTTCCCACTGTTCCGCGTTAAGCTCGAAGCGCCGCCGGTCGGGGAGCGTTTCTTCGGCGCGGGACAAGGCGCTGTCGAGCACGAACTGGCTGACCGAGCGGTTGGTGGCGCGGGCGGCGGCGTTCAGGGTGCGTTTGGCCTCCGGTGATAGCCGCAGGTCAAGTTTGGTCGTTCTGGCAGAAGGAGTGGGCATGAAAACCTCCGTTATTGGATAACATATCGGGTTTGTCGGACAATGTCATCACAATTCGAAGATCCGTGGTGAACAGCACTGCGTCGGTTTCCTGAGCGCGGAGAACCCCGGCATCGACTTCCGCCAACTCAAGGGACCGAACCGCCGGCAGCGCTGTTTCATCGAATGGGAGTTCTTCAGGTCCGGCCCTCGATTTCAATCTTCCATTTTGTTTTCGCCCACCTGGTCGCCTCATCCTCTGGTTTCGCGAATTTCCAACCATGCGCCAAAAGATGTCTTGCTGTAATCTTGTTGCCATAGATGCCCACCCACACTTGCAATACGGCTCGCGCGAGACCGTACAGCCAAATTTCTCGCGGCCACGATGGATCCTTCGCCGGAATTGTTTCAAACAGCGTCAGGTCGATCGCGCTCAACATGGCGAAAAAACAATCCCCAGACATAGATGCGCCGCCGAAAGAAGGGTAATCCGAAGAAATCGGCCAGACAAAACGGAGACGCATCGAATCCGACAGGCATTCGCTTGAGTTCCCCTGTCGCGGCATTCTCGAAAACGAGTACCTTTATTTCTTTTCCGAATATTGAGTACATTCATCGCCAGCTTTCTTGGTTGTGCATAGCCGGTTTCGCGAGGCAGCTATCCGACGTTGTCGCGAAATCGACGGCACTCTAAGTTCAAGACTTGTTACATCACCCTCACGGCGGCCTGGCTTACAACCGCTTGGTCGCTGACTTTAGCGGGTCGCGGACTGCTGAGACGAGCGCTTAAGGGGAGGCTCGTCGATTGCCTCTTCGGGATCATGCGAGAAACTGTCGTGCCGCAAGCCGTCCGCTGAAAAATCCAACTCGTTCGGCCAGGTCAAACCGATCCCGCCTCGTAAGATGCTCATTTCACCGACGAAGTAGTCCGGCTCTCGCAAGGCGGCGAATAGCCCGCCGCGTTCGATGAACGACCTGAAATCGACGGTCTGGCTGATCCCGTCCGCCCACGTGATGGTGACGGTGTGATCCGGGTGCGGCTCCGCGTGGATGATTTCTTATAGCATCGGACTGATCCGTGATTTTCTGGGCGGGCTTCCCCTCGCGGGCGAGCGGCCAGTTGTGGTATACCTCATGAACCAATTCAATTAGCACAGGCGGAAGTCAACTGTGCGTTTGTCGTCCCTAAATCAATGGAGGGACGTATGTCTGACATCTGGGAGTAAGCGGTCGAGATATACCTCGCCATTGATCGTGGCTTATTCCTCAATCCACAGTACCTCATCGGGAAGCTGGGTGTGTGGGAGGCAAACCCGGACTTTCTCGCTCTCGAATTCCCCGAAGGACGAGCCTGAATGGTTGAAGTCACAAAGGCTCCACGTGTCGCTCTGCTCAACAAGATCAAGGATTTTGAGAAGGATTACGTTCCGAGGATTAAAGACCAGCTTGAGACGCACAAAGTGCTACGCAGCGAAAACACCGCCAGCGAATGGACAATAGGCCTCTGGGTCTTCGCCCCAAAGGCAACTTTGGCGAACCTTGACAGCCGAATGCTAACTGCCGGCGTGAAAACCTCTAAAGTCACTGCTTTGCAGGATACCATGTCACCATCAGCCTGGAATGATCGCTTCCGTTGACAACCGGCCTGCCCTTGCACGGTACCAACCGACCCCTTAACCCTCCGCCAATCGCCTATCGGGATGCATCCAGAACGCCAGGATCGCCCCCAGCAACAGCAGCGCGATCGAGCCGGCGAACGGCACGTGCCAATTGCCCGTCACATCGACCAGCCAGCCGAAAATCATCGGCGACGCGAAGCCCGCGACCGCCGAGCCGGTGTTCATGATGCCGCTCGCGGTGCCGGAGAATTTGGGAGCCACGTCCATCGGCACCGACCAGATCGGGCCGATCGTCAGTTCCAGGCAGAAGAAAGCGCCGCTCAGGCAGACGGCGATCAGCACCAGGTCAGTGAACAGCAGCACCGGCAGCAGGAACAGCAACGATCCCAGCAGGCTCAGCACGATCAGGTTGCGGCGGGCGACCAGGTAATTCTCGGTGCGGCGGAACAGCCAATCGCTCAACGCGCCTCCCGCCGAGTCGCCGATCACGCCCGCCAGCAGCACGCCGAACGAGAAGAACGCGGTGTCCTTCAGGTTGAGGCCGTAGCCCTGCTGAAACAGCGACGGCAGCCACGTGAGGTAAAGCCACAGCGTCCAGGCGTAACAGAAGTACACGAACGTCGTCGGCAGCATCCGCGTCAGCAGCCGCCTCCACGGGACCGGCGGCGCATCCGGGCCGGTTCCGCTGCGATAGGGCGGCAGGTTCGCGAGGTCCGCTTCGACGATGCGCCGGTGATCGCGCGGGTCGTCTCGAAAATACCAGAGCCAGACGACGGCCCATATCAGACTGACAAAGCCCAGGATGACGAAGCTCGAACGCCAGCCCAGAGTCACCATCAGGCCCGCGACGACCGGGGGCGCCAACGCATTGCCGGCGCGAGCGAAGCTGTGCGTCACACCCTGGGCGAAGCCTCGCTTTTCCGGGCCGAACCAGTTCGACATCGCGCGGGTGGCTGTGGGGAACGTCGCGCCCTCGCCGAGGCCAAGGATGAAGCGCACCGCGAGCAGGGAGACGAAGCCGCCGACCTCGCCGGTGGCGACGGTCGCCAGCGACCACACGACGGCGCACGCGAACAGGGTGCGGCGCGGGCCGAACTTGTCGCCGAGCCAGCCGCCGACGATCTGAAACAGCGCGTAGGCGAGACCAAAGGAGCCCAGTACGCGGCCCAATTGCGCGTTGTTGAGGCCGAAATCGAGTTTGATCGCGGTTGCGGCGGTGGCGATGTTCACCCGGTCGAGATAGGTGATGAAATACATCGCGCAGAGCAGACCGAGCACCACCGCCGGTGCGCCAAAGATCGGTCTGGCCGCGAGCTGGGCAGGCGCCGCTGGAATGACGTCCCGCGGTATGTGTTCACCGGGCATGGCGTCCCCTTTGGCTGTGCGCGGAGATCATGGTTTAGGGGAGAGGCATGCGATTCGTGAAGGTTGGATGTAGTGCGGGGATGGGGTTCGCGACGGCACGCCCATGACGGTTGCCTGGTGGCGCTACGCTCGCGCCCAGGCGATGGCGGCGCGGGCGAGGGCGTCGATAGTGTCGATGACCGGGACGGTCAGCCGGTCGGCGGGCCCGGCCTGGATGCCCAGGGGAATTTCGGTGCAACCGAGGACGACGGCGGTGGCGCCTCGGGCGGCGAGGGAATTCACCACCTCGGCCAGCGGTTCGTAGGCGTCGGCGACGTGGTTGGCTTTCACGAGGGCGATCGCGGGGGAGACGAGGCGGACCATCTGGTCCTCGGTCGGTTCGACGCAGTCCCAGCCCAGACGGGTCAGGCGCTGCTGATAGAGTTTGGTGCGCAATGTGACCGGTGTGCCCATCAGGCCGATGATGCCGGGCTTTATCCCGATGCGAGCGAGGTCCGCGGCCGCGGCATCGACGATGTGGGGGATCGGAACGCCCGCGGCCTCGGCCATCTGGCCGTACCAGACGTGGGCGGTGTTGCAGGGTATGACGATGGCCCCGCAGCCGGCGCGTTTCAGGCCTTCGATGCTTCTCAGCAGGATGGGCAGAGGGTCGGTGCCGCCGGGACGCATGGCGTCGCCGCGGTCGGGAACGCGCGGGTCGGACCAGAGGACGGCGGGAATGTGCTCCTGGTCTATCGAGGCGGGGGTCAGCAGGGTCAGGCGCAGCATGAAGTGCGCGCTCGCCAGGGGGCCCATGCCGCCCAATACGCCGAGAACCCGGTCGGTCATCGTGACATGCTCCATGCGGAGCCGGGAGGGTTGCGGGAAGCGGGCGGCGGGGTCAACCGGGCGGGGCTGGCGGCGGTTCGCTGACGTGTCACACGCGCATGGGCGCGGAAAGCCCACGGGACGGTGGTCAGGTCCCGTGTCCGCGGTTGACCTGGCTTTAATCTGGGAGTCCGTCCGGAATCATTTCGTTGGAAATCAAGGGGAATTCCAGTCCCATTCGTCATACCCCGGATCGGAGCCTGGTCCGAAAGCAGATGGGACAACGCGGTTCGAACCGTTCCGGGTTAGCCCCAACGCTCGGTTGTCGTATCATATGTTTCCGGACAGACACTGGGAGATTGGGAGGGCGCGCGGGCGGCGGGCACCGGCGCATGGCTGGCCCGTGCGACCGATCGCCGAACCGGCCGCCACCCGGCGCACAGGATGAGTGGCGAAGCGAAATCCGGAGTTCCCAATCCGAGGATTGTCCGCTCTAATCGCCCATGGACTCAATGATGCCTGATTCGTTGGCGCTCGACCTCCACGCCAGATTCGCCCGCCTCTCCCCCAGTGAGCGCCAGCTCCTGGGCCTGATAAGCCTGATCTTCTTTCCGGCGCCCAAATCCGAGTTTCACGACTGTGTGAGGCTGGCGAATCTGCGCGACGAAGACGGCAAGGCGCTGACCCAACGCGCCACCAACGCGGTGCTGGACGCGCTGGTCCGCAAGGGATTTCTGAACGGCGCCCACGTTTGCGCGCCCGTGGTCGCGCATCGCGCCGCTGTCGGGTCCATCGCGTCCTCGTCGGGTGACGCGATGGTCGCGGCGGTGCGCGCGGTGTTCCTCGCGACCCGCTCGATGTACGTATATTTTTACGACCAGGCCAAAGAGGCCGAGCGGTTGCTCCGCGCGATCCGGCTGGCCGTCTATGCCAACGACGCGGCCGAATTCGCGGCCAATCGCCAACGCCTGGAGGCGGAACGGGCGCCCGCGCGGGCCGTCGATTTTCTGGCGGCGACATACGACCGCGTCCCGCTGGAGATGGATTGGCTCGGCTCGCGTCATCCGGTCATCCAGTCCGCGTTGCTGGAGGCGAAGTTCCTCGCCGCGGTAGAGACCGGGCGGCCGGATCCCGCGTTGCCGGACATGATCGCGTGGTATCGGGAGCGGTGGGGCCAGGAAGGCTACGGCGATTTCCGGCATCTGCTGATGCGCCTCGACTTGCTCGCCGGGAGGCTGGACCATGTGCGTGAGCAGTTGCGCGACTTCGGCGCGAACCGCGACGTCACGTGCGCGGCGCTGGAAGGGGCGCTCGCCTTTCTGGAGGGAAAGAATGAAGCGGCGCTGGCGCGGTTCCGCGAATCGTTGAAGATGCTTCGGAAAGATCTTGGCCGGCGCAAGGTGTTTCTGGCGGGCGAGCTTGGCCTGTTCTTCATCATGGCGCTGCTGCGCGCCAACGAGCCCAGGGTTTACGCCGAGATCCAGGCGGGGATCGACGCGGTTCTGGCTCCTCCGATGCCGTCCCCTCACCGGCCGGCGTACTGGGCTATGCAAGCACAGCTCTGGCTGGTCCAGGGGTTCGAGGCGAAGGCCCGGTCGGTGCTGGAACAACTGCTGGAGCGGCCGTCGGAGGATCCTCTGGCGGTTGCCTGCACCGCCCTGGCGGAGTTCGCCGTGGAACGTGATCTGTCCCGCGACAGCGTGGACCGGCTCGCCGGCCATTTCGCCGCGACGCGGGAGGCGATGCCGCTGATCGCGCGGATCATCGCCGAAATCCTGGTTGAATCAGCTGGCAAATCGGCCCCCTACAAGGCATGGCTCGCGGAGAACGGCGGCAATTGGGTCGCGTTCACCGGGTTGGTCCAGACGCGCCAGCCGTGGGAACGGGCGCTGGAAAGTCTCGATCTTTTCCTGGAGGGGGGATCGAAAGGCGACAGCGCCAAGGGGTCCGCGCAAACCAAACGGCTGGCCTGGTTCGTCGATCCCGACGCGCTGGCCGTTGGCGCGGTGGAACAGTCGGTCAAGGGCGGTGGCTGGACCGACGGCCGGCCGGTGGCGATGAAGCGGCTGCGGGAGCAGGACCCGAGGCTGGATTATCTGTCCCCGCAAGACCGCGCCGCCTTGCGCCACATTCACAAGGAAGGCACCACCTGGCACGGCGAGGACACCTACGCGTTCGACGAATCCCGCACCATCCTCGCGCTGGCCGGTCATCCGGTGGTGTTCGACGCTCGCCACCGGTCGCGGCCGCTGGAGCTTGTGGCGTATCCGCTGGAACTGGTGGTGACGGAGCAGAAGGACGGTTACCGGATCGCTCTGTCGCATTCGGCCGAGGCGCCGACGGTGTTTCTGGAGCCGGAGACGCCGACGCGCTACCGGGTCATCGAATTTCCCCAACGCCTGCTCGCGGTGCAGGAGATATTGGGCCGGGATGGCCTGAAAGTGCCGAAATCCGGGCGGGATCGGGTGGTCGCGATGGCCCGGCGGGACAATCCCATGTTGCCGGTCCGCGCCGAGATCGCCGAGGCCGAGCGGCCCGGGATCGAGGCTCAACCCGCCCCGGTGGTCCAGTTGGTGCCCTACGAGCAAGGACTGAAGTTGGCGCTGCTGGTGCGGCCGTTTGGCGCCGAGGGGCCCGCTTATGTCGCCGGCCTTGGCGGCCGGTCGGTGCTGGCCACGGTCGGCGGCCAGCAATCGCGGGCCACGCGCGATCTGCCTCGCGAACTCGCCGAACGGGCGGCGCTGATCCAGGCCTGTCCGACCTTGCGCGACCGCTGCGGCGCCGACACGCACGAACTGGTGCTGGAGGATATCGAGGGCTGCCTGGACCTGTTGCTGGAGCTGCGCGCTTACACCGGGCCGCTGGCGGTGGAATGGCCCGAGGGGCGCACGATGCGGGTCAGCGCCGTCACGCCCGGCAACATGAAGTTACGGGTCGGCCAGGACCGCGATTGGTTCAGTGTCGATGGCACGGTGGCGCTGGACGAGGATCAGGTGCTGGAGATGCGCTTCCTGCTGGAGCGGCTGGAACGCTCCCAGGGGCGTTTCGTCTCGCTGGGCGATGGACGATTCGTGGCGCTGACCCGGCAGTTGCAAACACAATTGCAACGGTTGGCGGCGGTCTCCGAACCGCACCGCTCCGGACGGCGGGTGCACGCGCTTGGCGCGCCGGCGCTGGACGCGGTGCTCGACGACGCCGGGGAGGTCAAGGCGGACGCGGCCTGGAAGCGCCACGTCGCGCGCATTCGCGCGGCGGAGAACTGGACACCGGTGTTGCCCGCCAATCTCCAGGCGGAGCTGCGCGATTATCAGGTGGAGGGGTTCGTCTGGCTGTCCCGCCTCGCGCGGTGGGGCGCCGGTGCCTGCCTGGCGGACGACATGGNNCTCGGCAAGACGGTGCAGGCGATCGCGGTGATGCTGGACCGCGCGGAGGAAGGGCCGTGCCTGGTGATCGCGCCCACCTCGGTCTGCCCGAACTGGGAGGCGGAGATCTCGAGATTCGCGCCGACGCTGACCACGCACCGGCTGGCCCCGGCCGCCGAGCGGGCGGATCAGATCGCCGCGATGGGCGCTCGCGACGTACTGGTGTGCAGCTACGGGCTGTTGCAACAGGCGGGGGAGGTTCTGGCGGGCCGGCCCTGGAACATGGCGGTGCTGGATGAGGCGCAGGCGATCAAGAACGCGGAAACCCAGCGGGCGCGGGTGGTCCAGACGCTTCAGGCCGGGTTCCGGCTGGCGCTGACCGGCACGCCGGTGGAAAATTACCTCGACGAGCTTTGGAGCCTGTTCAGTTTCGTCAATCCGGGTGTGCTCGGCTCCCGCGAGGGATTCCAGAAGCGGTTCGCACGGCCGATCGAGCGGGACAAGGATCCTCAGGCGCGGCAGGCTCTGCGGGCGCTGATCCGGCCGTTCCTGCTGCGGCGGACCAAGGCGGCGGTGTTGAGCGAATTGCCGCCGCGCACCGAGCAGACGATGCACGTCGAGATGACCGAACCGGAGCGGGCGTTTTACGAGGCGTTGCGGCAACGCTCATTGGAACGGATCGCGGCGTCGGACGCGCCTCAGGGGAAACGCAAGATCCAGATCCTGGCGGAGATCACGCGGCTGCGCCGGGCGTGCTGCAATCCTGGGCTGATCGACGCCGACGCCGGGGTGCCGAGCGGCAAGCTGGCGGCGTTCCTGGAACTGGTCGACGAACTGATCCGCAACCGGCACAAGGCGCTGGTGTTCAGCCAGTTCGTTGGGCACCTCGAACTGGTGCGGACGGCGCTGGACGCGCGGGGGATCCGCTACGAATACCTCGACGGCGGCACGCCATCGAGCGAGCGGGAGCGGCGGGTTGCGCGGTTTCAGGGTCGTGGTGGCGAGGGCCAGGGAGAGGGCGCCGACCTGTTCCTGATCAGCCTGCGCGCCGGCGGGACCGGACTGAACCTGACCGCGGCGGATTACGTGGTGCANNTGGTGGAACCCGGCGGTGGAGGATCAGGCGTCGGATCGCGCACACCGGATCGGCCAGGAACGGCCGGTGACGATCTATCGGCTGATCATGGAGGACAGCATCGAAGAACGCATCCTGGCGCTGCACCGGGACAAGCGCGACCTCGCCACCGAGTTGCTGGACGGGACGGAGGCCGCCGCGCGGCTGAGCGAGGAGGCGTTGCTGGATCTGATCCGGGCATAGGGTCAGGTGGTCAGGCCGGGTTTCACCCAGCCGTGCAAATGCGAATCAAGGTCGTGCGGCGTTTTGGGCCAGAGGCCGGGCGGGGCGTCAGAGCGGTTTCCGATCAGGTTGATCCCACCTGACCGGACAATCGCTCGAGCAGTGCCATGACGGGATAGCGACGCTGGCGGCAACCCTGATCGGAAAACGCGCTATCGCGCGAAGACGAGGCGTGAGGCCGTGAAAACCCGCCAGTCGCCGCACGCGCGGCGAGAACATCGGCATCGGCGCGCGTTGTCAGAAGCCATACATATACTGTTCGAATTGGGTGGCCGAGGGCCAGGCGGCGACAGACAAGAGGCCAGGGCTCGCCACAACCTTCCCCGTGGGTGCCTGAGCCGAGACGTTCTGATAGCTCGCGAGAGGATACGGCACGCAGGCCGAGGAGCCTGGCAGGAACCCGCCGATACGGCTCGACTCGATGAACTGGCGACAGAACCGCGCGGTCGCCGGAATGGTCGCGATCATGCCCAATCGAGGTCGGCGTCGTGCCATCGCACGGTTTGGAAGCCGGCCCCGTAGGGACCGTCGCCGGTCGCGAACGTTTGCCGGATCAGGCGGGACGTGAACGGGTCATTGTAGGTGCAATGCCGGAAGGCCGAGATATTGTCGAAGGCGATCGGGATTCCGCCTTCGGGTTCCTGGGGTCCAGAAGCCACAAGGTGCCCGCCTCATACCACAGCGAGCTTGGAAGCTTTGGCGCGTGGTGGTGAGCGGAATGCCGGTTCCGGTTGCGATCCGACCGCGCCAGCGACAGCAACCGGCTGTCGAAGATAATTTTCACCATCGTATGCTCCCCCGTCTCGCATACAGCGAGAATTGCGAGGACCGTATCGCGGATATGACGAAAGCTCAACAAATTCGACGGAGATTCAGGGAGTCTCGCCCGATCCCCGTGCACACCGTCACAGGTCCATTCCGGATGATGCGCCCGAGGGAGACCGGAACCCGCCGGTGTGGGGCCGTGCCGGCGGTGTTTCGACGGGCAGCCCTGGGCTCGGCGGAGCGTGGACCGCCGCGCCTCATCGTCACCACGTTTCAGGTTCGAGAGATCGCGGGTCGGTTCGTGAGAAAGCGGGCGTGGGGCGCACGGGGGCCCGGCCTCACCGCCCTGGCACGCCATCCCTCGTCACAGCGAATTGATGTCCTCGTTGCGGCTTTGCAAATACAGGTCGAAATCGTGCCGCAACTCCGGCTTGTTGGAGGCGAATTCCAGCACGCCGTTGCCGTTGCGTTTCAGGTCCTCCAACGGATCGAAGTCGTGCTTGATGAACATGTCCCAGCGTGACTGGTAGCCGCGATCGGTTTTGCGGCCATGGAACAAATGCTCGATGGTGCCGGGGACGTAGCCGATGTTGCGGTTGATGTGACGGAGCGCGCGGCCTTCCCAGCGCTTCACCTCGCGGCGATAGGCGTCGGCGACGCCGGCCGGGACCGACACGTTGGCCTCGCCGATCAGCGCCAGCGACATGTGGTGATCGCCGGAACCCATGCCGCCGAGTTCGAACAGCCCGCCGACCCAGTCGAACGCCTGCCGGGTCATGGCCCAGGCGTAGCCGGAGTGCGGGTAGACGTGGGCGCCGCCGTTGCCGTTCCAGTAGGGTTGTTTGGTCGCGATCATTGGCTGGCGATGGAAATATTGCCGGCAGAATGAGCGGTGATGCGCGATGTGCTCGTCGTTGGGACCGAGATCGTAGGCGTCGCTCCAGGGCTGGATGACGTCGTAGTGCTGCAACGCGTGCAGCGCCGACATCGCCCAATCGTCGCGGCGGAAGACGATGTCGGCGTCGACCCAGGCGATGTATTGCGCCTCAGGGGTGCGGTGAACGCCGATGTTCAGCAGGTTTTCCTTGTTCCAGACGCGGGTTTTGGCGCGCACCGGAATGTGGCGTACGCCGTCCATGGCGCAGCGGTGACCTTCCTCGCCGAACGCGCATTCGATGACGGTCAGGGTGACGCCGGCGTCCAGCATGCCGCGGGCGAAACGGAGCCAGTTGCGGTGGGTGGAAGCCCAGAGGAGGGGATTGGAACGGGCGGTAAAGACGTGGAGTTGGGATGGTTCGAGCATGGGCGGGGCCTTGTTTGATCCTGGTTTGTTCTAACCAAGACTAACAGGTGAGGCAAGAAAAACTAACGATTAATGTTAGATGGAATCCAACAAGGAGGCGGCGTCGTGACGAACGTTGTTCACCGCCGTGCCAACCCGCCAGGCGCGGAGTTCGGCGGTCGAGGGCCGTAGGAGGCTTGCCGGATTGTCGCTTTGCTCGACGAGCCAGAACGCCCGGTCGGCTGGTTCGAGGACGACGTGCATGCGCTCGCGCAGCGGGCGGAGCGCGGCGTTGGCGGATGTGGTGACGATGGTGAAGCCGCGGATGACGGAGCCGTCAGCGCTTCACAAGCCACATCGGGGCGGTGCCCGGGGGCAATTGCGGAAACGACATCGTCGTCCCCGGGGGCGCCTCCGCGAACGCACGCGCTCGAGCTACGAAGTCGGTACGTGGAAAATCCATGTACTTCCAGTCTTGCGGAATACCCCAGCCCAGAACGATCAGCAGCAACGTGACGCCAATGCCGCGCAGGAGCCGACTGCGATCGGCGGCCAAAGTGAAGAGAACGCATATCCAGGCAACCATCGGGAGCATGAAATAGCGATTGCCCATGGGCGGGATGGTCATCAGCCGCCACTGCGGCTCGGTGGTTGACATACTTGGCTTGAGCAGGACCGCGCACAACAGCAGACTCGCGAACAGACACAGCCCGCGCAACGGCCAGCCGCCACGCAGCAACGCCACCGCCGTCAACCCCAGCGCCCCGCCGCATATCGCCAGAGCCGGCGCGTTGTCTTGCCAGAAAGGGGCGCCAGGTAGCCTGGCGATGGCGTTATAGCCGAACTCCGCCCCGAGCAAGACCTGAGTGGCGACGATGCGGGCCAGCATGCGCGGCCCGGCACCGAGCGGCGCGGCGGAACGGGCTCCCGGCGGACTGTTCAGATAAACCGCGGCCTGCACCAGCACTGTCGCCAGAACGATCGAGAGTTTGCGGCCACTGTCCGGTGACCTTCCGTGCCAGAATCGCAACATGGCGATCGGCGACAGCATCGCGCAGAAAGGCCCGCTGAGGCCCGACACTGTCAGGACGCCGAGGTCAAAGCCGCGCCCGGCCAACCCGGCCGCCGGGACCGCCATCACGACCAGCAGCGCGAGCGTGGCCAGGTGCCACATGCTGTTGGTCAGGTTGGCGTGCGCCTCGATCATATTCGGCAGCATCAGATAGACCAAAGCGATCAGCAGCCGATAACCGGCGGACGGGACCGCATTGGCCATGCGGGCGGACACAAAAAACAACGGCGGCAGGATTTGAACGGCCAGGGCAAGGGCGGCGAACAATGTCGGCGCCCAACGCAGCGGTACCAATTGACCGACCAACCCGCCCAGACGCTGGAGCGTGTTCAGGTATCCGCCGACCGGCAGCAGCAACGACGCCAGGCCATGATTGTAGGCGTCGGGATACCAGGACCAGCCGTCATCTCCCCACAGTTCCGCCCGCGTCACGACACGCGGATCGCGAGACATCAGCAACAGGGCAAACACGCACGCCAACGCCGCGAGCGTCCGGGCGCCGCCGGGCAGACGTTCGGCGCGCCAGTCCATGGCGGCTACCCGCGCGACCGGTCGCTCGCCGGCGCGGGCGAAGAGGTGCCAGCTCATTGGAAACACTTTCGCTCAGGGGTCATGACGGACCGCACCAGTGCCCGTGGCGACAAGAGATGGCAAGCGTGACGATCACCGATCGCCGTTTGGCACCGCCACCGGGTACGCGCCACTCAGGCGGCACGCGACCGAGCCTCCCAACCCCCGGGATGGTCCCGTCGCGGGCGGCGGAGCGCTTACAGCGATTCGATGTCTTCGTTCCGGCTGTGCGGGGAAAGATCGCAATCGTGCCGCGGCCGCGGCTTATTGGTGGCGAATTCCAGCACCCCGCGGCTGCCGCCCTTCAGATCCTCCAGCCGATCGAAGTCGTTATTCACGAAAATATCCCAACGCGATCGACAACCGCGGTCATTCTTCCGGCCACGGAACAAATGCTCAACCGTGCCGGCGACATAGCCGATGTCTTGGTTGATGTGGCGCGCCGCGCGCCGCTCCTGCCGCTTCACCTCGCGCCGATACGCCTCGGACACACCTCTGGGCACCGAGACATCCGCGCGGCCGCTCAGCGCCAGCGACATGTGGTGATTATTCGAGCCAATCCCGCCGAGCTCGAACAACCCGCCAACCCAGTCGCCCGCCTGACAGGTCATCGCCCAGGCATAGCCGGAACGCGGGTAGGCGTAGCGTCCACTTTAGCTGCCCCGGTAGGGGCGGCTGTCGCGATCAACGGCTGGGGATGAAAGAATTGCCGACGGAACGAACGGCGATGTGCCATGTGCTCATCGGTCGGCCCCCCGATCGACAGCGTCGCTCCATGGTTGCAAGACGTCATGGTGCTGTAGCGCGTGTTCTAACCAAAACCAACCAAATTTCGTTAGATTGGATCCAGCAGGGAGGCGGCGTCGTGACGGACGTTGTTCACCGCCATGCCGACCCGCCACGTGCGGAATTCGGCGGTCGAGGGCCTCGGCAGGCTGGCCGGACTGTCGCCTTCCTCGCCGAGCCAGAGCGGCCAGTCGGCTGGTTCGAGGACGACGGGCATGCGCTCGTGCAGCGGGCGGAGGGCGGCGTTGGCGGAGGTGGTTACGATGGTGAAGCTGCGGATGACGGAACCGTCGGCGCCGCGCCAACCCTCCCATAGGCCGGCGAAGACGAGGCAGGCGGCGTCGGCTCGGGCGATGGCCCATGGGAGTTTGCCTTCCGGAGTGGCTTGCCACTCGTAGAAGGCGTCGGCGGGCACCAGGCAGCGGCGGCGCAGGAACGCGTCGCGGAACATGGGCGTGCTGGCGATGGTCTCGCCGCGGGCGTTGATCGGCTGGCGGGTGGTTTTCGGGTCCTTGACCCAGTGGGGCACCAGGCCCCAGCGCAGCAGGCCGAAATGGCGCTCGCCGGTTTCCGGATGGAGGCGAATGACCGGCGCGTCCATGGTGGGCGCCATGTTCCAGGTGCCGGCCCAATCGGGCAGGGGACCGATGGTCTGGAACAGGGCCGCGATGTGGTCGGCCGGGAGGATGGCCGCGTAACGTCCGCACATGGCGGGCAGGGTAGGGGAGATTTTCGCCGGGTGGAATGGTATGGTGGCGAGATCGTCCTGGTGTCCCTTCGGACGGGAGAGATGGAAATGCATTTCGCGAAGCCGCCGCGTATCATCGTCGATCCAGCGGTTTGCACCGGCAAGGCCTGCATCAGGGGATTGCGCTTTCCGGTGGCCCGGTTGCTGAGGCTGCTGGCGTCGGGTCAACCGCGGGAGGAGATTTTGGCCAGCTATCGGTATCTTGAGCCCGAGGATATCGACGAGGCCTTACGTTACGCCGCGCTGCTGGCGGATGACGAAATGGTCGAACTCATCCGGTGAGATTTTTGGTGGATATGCCTTTGCCACCCGGTTTGGCGCGTTGGCTGAACGGATGGGGCCATGACGCGGTTCACTGCCTGACGATCGGGTTCGACCATGCGTCTGGCATCGACATAATGGCTCGCGCCAGGGACGAGGACAGGCTCATTGTCACCGTGGACCTCGACTTTCCACGCCTCCTCGCGATTTCGGGCGCGAGCGGTCCTGGGCTGATCGTGTTTCGCGGCGACGACTGGTCGGATTCGGAAACGACTGCCCATATGGGCCATAATCTTATCGACGGTGCCGGAGGCCGAGATGCTCGGACATATCACGGTTGTCGGTAAGAACGGCATGAGGCATCGGCGACCGCCGATCGCCTGACGGGAGAAGCGCATGATGAAATCCGCCGCTGTCACCGGTGCCGCTTCCGGCATTGGGCAGGCCGCCTGCCGCCGATTGCTCGAGGCCGGATGGACCGTCTACGGTCTGGACAACGCGCGTGACCGCCTGCTGTCGGTGGCGAACGATTTCGCGCACTTCCAGGATCGTTTTCGTCCGTTACCCTGCGACGTGGCCGACGCAGCCCAGATCGCCGCGGCGTTCGAGCGTATCGCCAGCGTGGCGCCCGGCCTGAACGCGCTGGTGACCTGCGCCGGGGTGCTGCGCACCGCGCTGATGGAAGACATGACGATCGAGGATTTCGACCTCGTGCTGACCGTCAACACGCGCGGCACGTTCCTCTGCGCGCAGAAGGCGTTGCCGTTGCTGAGGGCGGGCGCGACGGCGGATAATCCGTCCCGCGTCGTGATGCTGTCGTCGCTCGCGGCGTTACGGCCGAAGATCGTCAGTGGCGCTTACGCCGCGTCGAAGGCGGCGGTCAGCCAGTTGTGCCGGGTGATGGCGGCCGAGTGGGCGCCCTCGGGCGTGCTGGTCAACGCTCTTGCGCCCGGGACGGTGGACACGCCGATGGTGGCGGCGATGGCTGACCCGGCGGCGTCGAAAGGCTACCGGCCGTCGGGGGTGTCGCCGGTCGGGCGCATCGCGCGACCGGACGATGTCGTCGATGTGATGATGTTTCTGTTGAGCGACGCGGCCCGGTATGTCACCGGAACGACGATCCCGGTCGATGGCGGCACGCAGGCGGCGTTTATTCCCCCTGGTTCCAACAGATGAGGCTTCTGCTGGTCTTTTTTCTGTTGGCCGCGCCCGCGTGGGCTCAGGAAAAGGTGCTGAACGTTTATAATTGGACCGATTATATCGATCCCGCCGCGCTGGAGAAATTCACCGCCGAGACCGGGATCAAGGTTCGTTACGACGTCTTCGATAGCCTGGAGACACTGGAAGGCAAACTGCTCGCCGGTCATTCCGGCTACGACATCGTGGTGCCGAGCAATGAGCCGACCTTTTCCCGCCTGATCCATGCCGGGGCGTTGGCGGAAATCGACCGAAGCCTTGTGCCGAACTGGAAAAACCTCGACCCGGTGTTGATGCGGCGCGTGGCCGCGTCGGATCCTGGCAATCGGCACGGCGCGATTTATCTTTGGGGCACGATGGGGCTGGGCGTGAACCCGGACAAGATCGAGGCCCTGGCGCCGGACGCGCCGCTGGACAGTTGGGATCTGTTGTTCCGGCCGGAGAACGCGAAACGCATCGCCGCGTGCGGCATCACCATGATGGATTCGGCCATCGACGTGATCCCGTCGGTGCTGAAGTTCCTCGGGCGCGATCCGGACAGCAACACACCGGACGACCTGGCCGCCGTCGAACAGGCGTTGCTGGCGATCCGTCCGTATATCCGGGCTTTCGCAAGCGGCGGCGCGCTGGAGGCGCTGGCGACCGGGCAAACCTGTCTTGCATTCGATTATTCCGGCGACGTGACGCAGGCGGCGGTGCGCGCGGCGGAGGCGATGCAAGGAGTAACCGTGCGTTATGTCGCGCCGAAAGAAGGCGTCGAGGTCGGCTTCGACATGCTGGCGATTCCGTCCGACGCGCCGCACAAGGAGGCCGCTCTGGCGTTCATCGATTTCGTGCTGCGACCGGAGGTGATGGCGGGGATCACCAATGTGACGCATTATCCGAACGCGGTTCCGGCCAGCCGGCCGATGGTTACGGATCCGTCGGTGTTTCCCTCGGACGGCGAAATGTCACGATATTTCACCATCGGCGCGGTGCCCCAGGCGGCGGAGCGGGCGCGCACGCGGCTCTGGGCGCGGTTCAAGGCGGGGAGTTGAGGGGATCGATGTGACGATGCCTGGTTGGCGTGTGGGGATGTTTCGGGAGGTGTCGCATCACGCGCGCTGACATCGGTCAGGGCCGGGTTGTTTCGGTCGCGCCAGCAAGCAAGAATTTACCACGGAGAACACGGAGGACCACTGAGATGCACGGAGAAGAAGAAAATATGGCGCTTCGCGCGGTGTTTGGTTCGGCACCCGCGCGAAGCGCCCAACAATCTTTCTGCTCCGTGGCTCTCTGTGGTCCTCGGTGTTCTCCGTGGTAAATTCTTGCTTGCGTGCCAGTACCCACGCGCCGTCCGAAGCGTTCGCCACAGGATGCGACAATCGCATCGCCAACCGCGTCACTCACGAAACCCGAAGCTCCGGCAAAGCATGGCCGGGCCGGGTTGTCCGATCTCCCTCGGCCTCACGCGAGAGAGGCGGCCGCTGAACGAACTCCTGCGCATCGAAGGCCTGACGGTTCGTTTCGGTGCAGTGACGGCTCTGGACGGCCTCGATCTGACGGTTCGGCCCGGCGAATTGTTCGTCCTGTTGGGTGGCTCAGGCTCCGGCAAGACGACGTTGTTACGTGCGGTGGCGGGGTTCGCCCGGCCGGATCATGGCTCGATCGCTCTGGATGGCGTCGATATCGCGCATGTTCCGCCGCATCGGCGCCCGGTTAACACCGTTTTTCAATCGGGCGCCTTATTTCCGCATCTGTCGGTCACCGCGAATATCGGCTTCGGCCCGCGGCAGCGCGGCATGCCGCGGGCGGACGTCGCGAAACGGGTCGAGGAACTGCTCGCGCTGGTGCGGCTGGAGGGTTATGGCGCGCGCCGTCCGCACGAACTCTCCGGCGGTCAGCGCCANNAGCCGGCGCTGCTGCTGCTGGATGAACCGCTGTCGGCGCTCGACCGCGGCCTGCGCGCGGAGACCGCGGCGGAGTTGGTGCGTTTGCAAAAGCGCCTCGGCACCACCTTCATTCAGGTCACCCACGATCAGCAGGAGGCGCTGACGATGGCGGACCGGATTGGGGTGATGCGCGCCGGCCGCATGGTGCAGATGGGCACGCCGCGGGAGATTTTCGACATGCCCGCGAACCGGTTCGTGGCGGAGTTCATGGGCGTCGGCAATTTGTGGCCAGGCATCGTCCGCGGCGATGGTCTGAGCATGGAACTGCCATCCATCGGCATCGTCCAACTGGCCGCGTCGGCTCCGCCGGGGCCGGCGGTGTTGGGTGTGCGGGCGGAACGGGTGCGAATCGGGGGAGATCCGCGCGTCAACCGGTTCGCCGGCTCGCTGGAAGGCACTGTTTACGCCGGCGATACGGTGACGCATTCGATCCGCCTGCCGAACGGAACGCTCGCGCGGGTCACCGAGCCGGCGCATGACGCGACCTCTCCGGCCGGACCGCTCACGCTGTCGTTCTCGCCCGCCGCCGGCATGGTGTTGCCCACGTGAGCCGCGCGCTGGTTCTGATCGTCTGCTGGCTCTGGCTGCTGATTCTGGCGATCGTTCCGCTGGCGATCATCCTGGCGATCGCTCTGGCTGATCCCGCCGACACGGTGCCGCCATTTCGTTTCGCCACCGACGTGGGGAATTTCGCCCTCGCCGCGACCGACCCGCTTTACCTGAGCGCGTTCTGGCTCAGTCTGCGCACCGCCGCGATCTCGACCACGCTGTGCCTGCTGATCGGTTACCCAATGGCGCTTGGCATCGCATGGGCGGCGGAGCGGTGGCGCGGGCCGTTGCTGCTGGCGCTGATGTTGCCGTTCTGGACCGGCTTCCTGATGCGGATCAACGCCTGGATCGGCATGTTGCGAGACGACGGCTGGATCAACGCCGCGCTGACGGCTTTCGGCTTCGCTCCGGCGCGGCTGCTCTATACCGATACCGCGCTGTACGTCGGCATGGTTTACACCTATCTGCCGTTCATGGTGCTGCCGGTTTACGCGCGGCTGGCGAAGCTTGATCCGGCGTTGCTGGAGGCGGCGGCCGATCTGGGCGCGCCGCCGTTCCGGGCGTTTCTGCGCGTGACATTGCCGCTGTCGTTGCCGGGCATCGCGGCGGGCGTGGCGCTGGTGTTCATTCCGTGCGTCGGCGAATACGTCATCCCCGATTTACTGGGCGGTCCGGGCGCGCGATTGATCGGGCGCGTGCTGTGGGACGAGTTCTTCCAGAACCGCGACTGGCCGATGGCGGCCTCGCTGGCGTGGCTCCTGCTGGTCGTCCTGGTCATCGTGCCGGTCGGCGTGCGGGCGCTTGTGCGAGCCTTCCGAGCCCGAGGCGCCTGAACTCTTCCCGGAGCATCCGATCGAGTAAGGTCGTTTCATCGTGCCATGGCCGGTCCTGAGCCGGCCGTCCTGGTCAGCATGTGCCGCGACAGATGGCCGGCTCAGGACCGGCCATGACGAGGGGATGATTGGCTTTAACCCTCAAGCCGCCCCATCGCGCCGGCGATCAACTCGATCTGCCGCGCCAACCGCCGCAACGCGTCGGCGTCGCCGATCTTCGGCCGTGGCGGCAAATCAATCTGTCCCTCGGCCAGCGAGCGCATCGCGCCGCCAATCCAGTCCCGCCATTCGCGCAACGCACCGGGCGGCATCGCCTCCCGCAACCCCGGATCGAGTTGCATCGCCGACAACCTCCCGGCGTAGCGGCGTAACGCGGCGTCGATCACCAGGACGCCTTCCAGCAGGTCGCGTTTGCCGCCTCGCTCGACCAAGGTGCGATTGATCGAAGCCTCCAGCGCGTTGCTGGCGACCCCCGCCTCGCGCCGCGCCGGTTCCACCGCGGCGGGGGGGATTTCGTCAAGCAGCGCGCGCAGTTCGGCCTCGGCGTAGCGGCCGTGCGCCGCGATCGCCTCCCGCGTGCCCGCCACCAGCCGTTCCGGCTCCCGACTGGGCCACAGCACGAAGCTGGCGCCGACCGCCAGTACGCCGCCGATCGCGGTCAGGGCGGCGCGGGCGAGGGCGATCCGCCACTCCGCGGTGTCCGGTTGGCTGGTCTCGACCAGCAGTACGACCAGCGGCGTAAGGGCCATCATGAAGAGGCCGAAATTGACCGCGCGGATCGATAACGCGATGACCGCCAGCGGGAACATCGCGATGCCGATCGACAGCGGCGTGGTGCACAGCAGTCCCACGGCGGCGGCGGCGAGGCCGCCCAGAATTGTGCCGATCACACGCTCCACCGCGCGGGCGAAGGTCAGCGCGAAGAACGGCTGCATCGTGGCGACGATGGTCATGGTCAGCCAGTGGTCGTACGGCGTGAACCAGATCATCGTGTAGGCCAGCGCCGGGGCCGCCATCGCCGCGGCGCGCAGTGCGTGACGCAGGGTGGGCGAGCGCCAGGTCAGGTTGGCGCGCAACGGCCGAAGCAGTCGTTCACGCAAAGCGAGGCGGCGTCCCGCGGCATCGGCGCCCGGCGGCAGGTTGGCCGGCACCGCGAGCGTGTGGGCGAGGCGCAGCCGCTCCACGATCCGGTCCGCGATCGGGCGCAGCGGATCGGTGAGCGCAATGCGCCCGACCGCGGCCTCCATCGCGTCGATCGCCCGTTTGACCCGTGGTTCGGCCGCCTGCGTTTCGGACAGCGCGAGGCCCGCCAGCAGGATCAGCAGCGGCCGCATGCGGCGCAGCAGGCGGCCAGCGACGGCGCGTTCGGATGGCGTGCCATGCTCCAGCAGTTCGCTCAGGGCGATCAGAGCCCCGAACATCTGGTCCGCCGTCTCCAGCCGGATCAGGCTCTGCGCGGCGCGAAGGTTGCCGATGCCGCGGCCGCGCAGAATGCCCATGGCGGCGTCGCGCGCGGCCTCGACCGCGTCGCGGACGGCGCGGCGATGGGCGCGGGCGTGGGCTTCCCACTTCGCATCGTCGGCGGTGGGGTCGCGCAGCAGCGCGGACAGGTCGCCGGCCAGCGCGGCCAGCGCGTGATACACGTCGGCGACCGCCTGCCGGGTGGCGCGGTACGGGTAGAGCCGCCAGATCACCAGCGTCAGCAACGTCGCCCACAGCGCGCCCACCAGGAAGCCGCCGGACATTGCCAGGGCGACAGGGACAGACAAAGCCTGGTCGAGCGACAGCACGATCGCCATCGACAGCAGCATTCCGGCCTGTTGCGCCGCCTGGCCGTAAATCCGCGCGAAAGAGGCGGCGAACAGCGCCAGTACGCCCAAAGGGAGGGCGATCTCCATCCCGAAGCCCCGGATGACGCCGAACAGGCTGGTGATCAGGGCGCCAAGGGCCGCGAAACTCAGCAGTACCGGAACCCGGCGGCGCACCGGGCCGCCGGGGTCGGCCAGGCAGGTCCATAGCGCGGCCAGGGCGGCTTCCCGCAACAACGGCAGACCGAAATATTCGTTCAATGCGATGATGACGGCGACCGCGAGCGCGGCGCGCACGCCCTCGGCCACGCTGAGGGCACGCGGGTTATGCGCGATCGGCAGCTTCGCCAGGTCGGGGGCCAGGCGGCGGAGCGAGAGAGTGGCGGTGAGCTGAGACATCGGCGGGAGAATAGCCGAAACGACGCGCGGTTGCGTCACCGGCTGGCGATGGGAAGGCGGCGGTGATCGCGCCGTGTTAACGCCTCGTTCATTCGGGCTGCTTATCGTTACGCGCGAACCGGCGGATCGGCCGGCGCCCACCTGATGTCCGGAGTTCGCATGCGCCGTATTTTCGCTCTGCCAGTGGCGATCAAACTGCTGTCCGCCAGCGTGGTGACCCTGATCGCGGTGGCGGCCATCGTCGTGCTGGCCGCGCATCTGCAATACCAGACCATGCGGGCGGACCGCGAAGATCAGTTGCACTCCGTCATCGACGTGGCGCGCGGCGTCGCGGCGGAACTGGCCAAAGAGGAGCAGGCCGGGAAACTGACGCATGAGGCGGCGCTGGAACGGTTTCGCTCGCTGCTGCGGGCGGTGGCGTTCGGGCAGGACGGTTATGTTTTCGCCTACACCATGGATGGCGTGCTGATCATGCAGCCGCAGGAACCGGAAAATGAGGGCAAGAACCTGCTGAACCGGCAGGCCGCCAACGGGCGTTACCCGATCCGCGACCAGGTCGAGGTGGCGCGTCGGGGCGGCGGCACGTTGACCGTCTTGCGCCCGCGCACGCCCGGCACGCCGCCGATCGAGAAGCTGAATTATGTCGAAGCCTTCCCGCCGTGGAACATGTTCATCGCCGGCGGGCTGTTCATCGACGATATCGACGCGGCGTTCCGCGCCACATTGCTGCGGCTCGGGCTGATCGGCGCGGCGGTGATCGCGATCACCGGTACCGTTTCGCTGCTGATCGGGCGCGGCATCGCGGGCTCCGTCGGGCGGTTGAAGGCGGCGATGGAGCGGCTGGCGCATAACGAGCTGGACACCGAAATCCCCGGGGGGGAGCGCGGCGACGAGGTTGGCGCCATGGCCGGCGCGGTGCTGGTGTTCCGCGATCACATGCGCGCCGAGGCCGCTCTGGCCGCCAAGCATGAGGCGATGCGGGAGCGCTCGGTCACCGACCGGACGGCGGCGCTGGCGCGGATGGCCGATACGATCGAAGCGGAAACCACGGCGGCGATGGGGCAGGTGAGCGAGGTCAGCGTGGCGATGGCCGCGACGGCGGGCGAAATGCATGACAGCGCGGCACGGACCGGGGTGGCGGCGCGAAGTGCCGCCGCGACGTCGGCCGAGGCGGTGGCGAACGCCCAGACGGTGGCGGCGGCGACAGAGGAATTGAGCGCGTCGATCCATGAGATCGGCGGGCAAGTGGCGCAATCGACGGCGGTCGTCGGCCGCGCGGTCGAGGCTGGAAGGCGAACGCGGGAAACGATCGAGGCGCTGACCGGTCAGGTGGCGCGGATCGGCGCCGTCGCCGACATGATCGGNNCGCGCCGGCGACGCCGGCAAAGGCTTCGCGGTGGTGGCCGGTGAGGTCAAGCAACTGGCGACGCAAACGGCACGATCCACCCAGGAGATCGCCCGGCATATCGCGGAGGTGCGGGCGGCGACGCGGGCCTCGGTCGAGTCGGTGGGGCAAATCGAGCAGACCATCGGCGAGGTGAACGCGATCGCGGTGACGATCGCTTCGGCGGTGGAGGAACAGGGGGCGGCGACGGCCGAGATCGCCCGGAATGTGGCTCGGACGGCGATCGCGGCGAACGACATGGCGAGCCGGATCGCCGAGGTCTCGACGGAAGCGGAGGGCACCGACCGGCGGGCAATTGAGGTGCGGACCAACACGACGGTGATGGCTGGCGCGGTGGGGGATTTGCGGCGCGCGGTGGTGCGCGCTGTGCGGACCTCGACGCCGGAAGCGGACCGGCGCGGGGAGCCGAGGGCCGAGGTGGATCTGACGTGCCGGGTGCGCGATGGCGGCGGGGTCGAGCAGGCGGCCCAGGTGGTGGATTTGTCGGAGGGCGGGGCGCGGATCGCCGGCGGTCCGGCGATGACGCCGGGAGCGGGCGGGAGTTTGATGCTGGATGGCGGCGGCGGGCCGTTGCCATTCGTGGTGCGGCATGCCGGGGAGGGGCTGCTGCATGTCGCGTTCCGGCTGGATCAGGCGGGGACGGCGCGGCTGCTGGGCGTGTTGGAGGGAAAGCGGAGAAACGCCGCGTGAGGCGCGATGGGCACCCTCGCGGCTGCCAGGCAGAATGGAGACCTTGCCGCTTCTGGTCGCGGTAATCCGCTATCGGCGACGCGCATCGACTTCTGACGCTGGCCGGCATCCTGGAAAGTCGCCGAGAGCCAGCAGCCTGGCGCCACCGTGGCGGAGTCGCACTGCGGCATGAGGTGAGCCGTGGTCTGGTCCGGACCTGGCGGGGGCAGGCGCGACGCGGGTTCGCGGAACAACCGGCGCCTCGCGAGGCCGAGACGCGCCTCGAACAACGGTTTCAACAAACGCCGCGGCTGGCTGCCCACCGTCCGTCCGGCCGGCCGCCAGAGGACGACGACGAAGGCCCGCTCACCTTCAGCGGCGTTCCGTCGTCGATTGGCCAGGCCGCCATGTCCGATTGCTCCCTGGTCCGGGGATCCGCGAAAGCCGGCCGATTGCTTTGAAACCACGGCTCGATCCTGCCCGGTCGAGAGCGAGAGGGTGTACGGCCGAGGCCAATTCGCCTGGCGCCTCCTGACCGCGTTCCGCGCGGGAACGCGCGGGGAACCCCGCTTCGAGGTGTCGCGGGCTCACCGGTTCGTGCTATGTACGGTTGTCATCGCCGCCGGCATGTATCCGGCGGCGACCGAGCCTCAAGTAACACCGCTGGCTCCACGCGCGCCTCCCGCGCCGTCGAAAGGTCACATTGACATTCATCATCAGCCGCGTGTCCTGGCGCGGGCCGCTCGCATCCCCGTGGGACAGCGACGAACCAATTCGCGAAGAACTGTTCAGCGCCGAACGGCTTGAGCAGCACGCGCGAACCCTCGCGATCGCTCAGAAGGTCACGCCAACGCTTACGCGGGGTCATCCGCTCGCCGTTCGGCTGGCCGACAACGCGACCGTTTTGCTCGATGCCTATCGCTCGGTCGCCGCGTCGATCGATGAGCGCCGCGCGATCACGCCGGCGGCCGAATGGCTGGTCGACAATTATTATCTGGTCGAACGGCAGATCCGTGAAATCCGCGCCGCCTTGCCGCCGGGCTATTACCGGGAATTGCCCAAGCTGGCCAACGGCCCATTCGCCGGCTATCCTCGCGTATTCGGCCTCGCCTGGGCGTTCGTCGCCCATACCGACAGTCATTTTGATACCGAGATGCTGTGCCGCTTCGTCTCCGCCTACCAGGAGGTGCAGCCGCTGACGATCGGGGAGCTTTGGGCGGTCGCGATCACGCTCCGCATCGTGCTGGTCGAGAACCTCCGGCGGCTGGCGCAGCGCATCACCCAAAGCGGCGCGGCGCGGCAGCAGGCCGACCGGCTCGCCGATCGGCTTCTGGGCATGGGCGGACGCGCGATCGAACCCGTCGCCAACGTGCTTGCAGCCCTCGCCGGCCAACCGTTGCCGGAGTCGCTCGCCGTCCAACTCGTGCACCGGCTGCGCGACCAGGATCCCAGGGTCACGCCCGCGCTGCTGTGGCTCGACGAGCAACTCGCGGCGCACGGATCGACGGCGGACACTGCGGTGCGCGAGGAACACCAGCGACAGGGCGCCGGCACCGTCACCGTGCGCAACATCATCACCAGCATGCGCATGATCTCCGACGTCGACTGGCCGGCGGTGGTCGAGCGCATCAGCCTGGTGGACCGCGTGCTGTCCGCCTGCGACTCGTTCGCCGCGATGGATTTCCCCACCCGCGATTTGTACCGGCGCGGCATCGAGGATCTGGCGCGCGGCGCGAAACTCACCGAACTTGATGTCGCGCGGGAGGCGGTGCGGGAGGCGCGAGGGTCGCCGGCCACGCGTGACGCGGTGGAGGACGCCCGCCGCGGCGATCCCGGCTATTACCTGGTCGCCGAGGGACGCCGCGGCTTCGAGGCGAAGATCGGCTTTCGCGCGCCGATCGACACCTGGTCCAATCGGCTCGGCCGCCGCTTCGGCATCGGCGGTTACGTTGGCGCCGTCATCACCGTGGCGGCGATCCTGCTGGCCATTCCGCTGTTCGTTATGCATGCGCATGGGACGAGCGCCGGGTGGCTGAACCTGCTGACCCTTCTGGGCATGATCCCGGCCGCCGACGCGGCGGTCGCGCTGGTCAATCGCAGCGTCACAAGGGGCTTCGAGGCGGCCTTGCTTCCCGCGCTGGCGTTGCGCGGCGGGGTGCCGGAGCATCTGCGGACCGTCGTCGCGGTCCCCACGCTGCTGACCACCGTCACCGCCATCGAAGAGCAGATCGAACGGCTGGAGATCCATCATCTGGCCAGTCCGGAGGGCGATCTGCATTTCGCTCTGCTGTCCGACTGGCTGGACGCGGCGACCGAGCGGGTCGAAGGCGACGCGATGCTGCTGGACGCCGCGATCGCTGGCGTGGCCCGGCTCAATCAACGCTACGGTCCGGCGCCCGGTGGCGATCGCTTCCTGCTGCTGCACCGGAAACGCGTATGGAACGAAAGCGAGGGAAGCTGGATCGGCTGGGAGCGCAAACGCGGCAAGCTGCATGAACTGAACCGCCTGCTGCGCGGCGCGGACGATACCAGTTTCATGAACCTCGCCGGCCCATTGTCTGGACCATCGCGGGCCGCCACGGGCGCGGGGCCGGATGTGCCGGCCGACGTGCGGTATGTCATCACGCTGGACGCGGACACGCGGTTGCCGCGCGACACCGTGCACCGGCTGATCGGCAAGATGGCGCACCCGCTCAACCGGCCGGCGTTCGATGCCGTGGCGGGCCGGGTCGTAACGGGGTACGCCGTGCTGCAGCCCAGGGTGACGCCCGCCTTGCCGGTGGGCCGCGAGGGGTCCCTGTTCCAGCGCGTGTTTTCCAGCATGAGCGGCATCGATCCCTATGCCTCCGCCGTGTCCGACGTTTACCAGGACCTGTTCGGCGAAGGCTCCTACGCCGGCAAGGGGATTTACGACATCGACGCGTTCGAGGCGGCGCTGGCCGGGCGGGTGCCCGATTCCACCATGCTGAGCCACGATCTGTTCGAAGGCAGCTTCGCCCGTGCCGGTCTCGCCTCGGATATCGAGGTCGTCGAGGACTTCCCCACCCGCTACGACGTCTCCGCCATGCGCCACCACCGCTGGGCGCGCGGCGACTGGCA
>PLSZ01000223.1 GCA_003164305.1 Acetobacteraceae bacterium | reverse complement strand
CGATCACGCAGCGCGGGATCATCCGCGGCGATCTGCCAGAAAATACGCCCGTTACCCTGATGCTGGATGCCCTCTTCGGTGCCCTGTTGATGCAATACATGGTGACACCGCCGTCACGCATGCGGCGACTTGCCAAGGAGGCCAACAATTATACCGAGGCCCTGGTCGACATGCTTCTGGCGGCCGTGGCGACGTGAGGGCCGCGCAGCGATTGCCAAGTCGCGCAACGTGATTGGGCCCGATTTTGAGAACCGGAACGATTTGGGTTTGTGGCCGATGCCAGTGGGCTTACTTTCGTCTGGTGCTCAGCACCGCCTGACGCGCGGCACCCGAAGCAGACAACAAGGTTCAGGAATCCATTGCTAGCAAATGATCTTCGCGATCCCATCACAGCGCACGGCTGCCCACAGCGGCGCACCTTGCCCGCCGATCAGTTAACGGCCGAGAGCCGGCGAACCACGCCGGCAAGCGTCCGTGGCGACAGCCGGCGGGCACGCCACAGCNNACGTAGATCCCCGCATGCCGCCGGCTCAACGACGCCTCGACGGCCTGGATCACCTGCTCTGGAGCCACGGGCCGCGACAGATTCTTCAGCCGCTCGGACATTCCGTGCGCCATGATGTCGTTGAGCATCGGCGTCTGGACTGCTCCGGGGCATACGCACCGCACGCGGATACCGCTGCTCTCCAGCTCCATAGCCAAGGTCTCCGCAAAGCCCACCACGGCAAACTTGGTGGCCGTGTAGGCGGCCATCCCGGGCGTGGGCATCCATCCCGCCAGCGACGCGAACAGCACGATCTCACCGGCGCCGCGGGCGGACATGCCCGGCAGCACGGCCTTCACCCAACGCACCGTCCCGAGGTAGTTGACGTTCATCGAACGTTCGAAGGCGCCTGTAGGCAAATCCTCGATGCGGCCCGGGAGCGCGATGCCGGCGGCGTTGACCAATCGGTCGACCGCCCCGAACCGTTCCACAACGGACTGCGCGGTGGAGGTCACTTGGCTGTCATCGCACACGTCGCACGGGTACGGCATCACACCGGTCTCGGCGGCGACAGCGTCCAGTTGCGGTCCGGGGAGATCGACAGCGGCCACAGCCCATCCCGCTGCTGCGAGCCGCTCCGTCGTCAGTCTGCCCATTCCGCTGGCAGCACCCGTCACCACGGCGATTCTGGTGGCCATCTACCGTCTCCTTCTCCGGTCGCGTGCAGGGCGCAGTGAAGCTGCCGCTACGGCGCTTGGTGGTGAGGTCGCAGGTCTGGTCAAGCACCCGAAGCGACTATGATCGGTCCCTGCTATACATCTGAAGGATATACATTCAGAAGTCAGGGGATTGGCTCGCCGCCTAACAACTGACGTCGCCACGATGGCGATCTAAGGATCGTCGGAAGGATTCGGTGATGATCGAGCTGAAGGTGCTGCAAGCAGTTCGCCTCAAAGGCCGAATTGATCCGGCCGACATCGCAGCCGCCGCCGGTGAAGACCCCACCGCTGTCGCCGCGGCCGTTAGAGCGGCAACCGAGGCAGGATTGCTCATCGAGGGTAAGACGGTCCGGCTCTCCCCGGAGGGTCGTACCCGACTCAAAGAGCTGCTCGCGGCTGAGCGGGAGAACGCAGACCAGGCTGCTATCGGCGGCGCCTACGAAAAATTCCGCAGCGTTAATGCTGATTTCAAGACGTTGGTGGCGGATTGGCAGCTCAAGAACGGCGAACCGAATATGCACGACGACGAAGAATACGACTCGGCGGTGTTGGCCCGACTCGCTGACGTGCACGAGCGAGTGACGCCCATTACCACGGCCGTTGCGAACGAACTGCCCCGTCTGGCAAGCTATTCGGACAAGTTAGCGGCCGCATTGGCGAAAGTGCAATCGGGAGAGACGACCTGGCTGACGCGTCCGATCGTCGACTCGTATCACACCGTGTGGTTTGAGCTGCACGAGGAACTGATCCTCGCGGCCGGACTCACCCGGGAAAGTGAGGCGCAGGCCGGGCACGCGCATTAGGGCGCCGAGCGTCGGCAGCCGATGGCAGTCGCCGTCGACTCGGAGTGCGCCCGAACCCGAGACTTTCGGCATCACGACCGCAACCGCGTCACCCCTCGGGTAAACCCTCGTTCCGGAAGCAGTGGGCAAGGCGTGCGCCCAGATGACGGACAAGGGCGCGGTTTCACAGTCCACCACTGGGGGCCACTTGTAAAACTAGGTTGACGTTGTAACCAACGGCGTTATCGTAAGACGCATTTGCGGCGAAGGCCCAATCCCGCGTCACCGCTGCCTGCCGGCACTGAAGACTGGGCCGAGTATTCGGGCGGTTGGAGAGCGGACCCCGAGGACGCGAGGAGCGTGCGTGACAGACATGACCGACTTTGAGACCATCGAATTCCACGTCAGCGACCATGTCGCGACGCTGACGCTCAATCGGCCCGAGAAGCTGAATTCCTTCAATGAACGTATGGCTAGCGAGGTGGCGACAGCCTGGCGCCGGACCCGGGACGACGAGGACATTCGGGTCGCCATTGTCCGGGGTAACGGCGAGCGGGCCTTCTGCACGGGAATCGACGTCGGGGATGGTCCGTGGTGGTATCACGAGCCGATCTTCAACCAGGAGGATCCCGGCGTCCTGCTGGGCCCCAAGGCGCACCGGGTGTGGAAGCCGGTGATCGCGGCACTGCACGGCATGGTGGCCGGCGGCGGAATGTATTTCGTCAACGAGTCCGATTTTGCGATCTGCTCGGAATCGGCGGTATTCTTCGACCCGCACGCCAACGCCGGCGTCGTGTCCGCGCTCGAGCCGATGGGCATGCTGGCCCGCGGGGTGCCCTTCGGGGACGTGATGCGCTGGGCATTGCTCGGCAGCGAAGAACGACTCAGTGCCCATACCGCGCTGCGGATCGGGCTGGTTACCGAGGTCGTGCCGGACGATCAATTGCGCTCCCGTGCAGCGGAATTAGCGGAAGAGATAGCGGCGCGCCGACCACAGGCTATCCAGGGCACCGTGCGCG
>PLSZ01000558.1 GCA_003164305.1 Acetobacteraceae bacterium | reverse complement strand
CGAACGGGAGTTGATCGATGCGCCGCCATGACGGTCCGGTGCCGTTCCGAGGCGGCGGCTTTTCCCCGCGCGATCAGTGGGTCGCCGGCGCGACAACGCTGCTGCAAATCGTTGTTTACTGGCAAATATTGGCCTGGGTCGGGGTGATTCCGACGTTGTTCCTACCCTCCCCGGTGTCGATCGCCGTGACGTTGTGGCATCTGACGGTCTCCGGCGTGCTGTGGGAAAACCTGTCCGCGTCATTGGCCCGATTGATGATTGGTTGGTTCACCGGGACATTCTTCGGCATGGCGATGGGCATCACCGCCGGGTTGTGGTCGGCGATGCGNNCAAAAATCGCCATGGTGCCGCTGTTCATTATCTGGTTCGGGATCGGCGAGGGCTCCAAAATCGTTACGATCGCTCTTGGAGTCTTTTTTCCAACCGTGATCGCGACGATGGGGGGCGTGGATAATGTGCCGCGCGGATTGATCCGAATGGGGCAGAGTTTCGGCCTCTCGACTGGCAAAATCGTCCGTTCGATCATTTTGCCCGGCGCGGCGCCGGCGATCCTCAATGGGTTTCGGGTCACCGCCTCGATCGCGATCGTGCTGCTGGTCGCGGCGGAAATGATCGGCGCGGAACGAGGCATCGGCGCGTTCGTGCTGTCGGCCGGCAATCTTTACGATACCGATGCGTTGATGGCGGGCATCGTCGTGCTGTCAGTGATGGGATTGACCGTCGCCGGTCTGATCGGCGTCCTGGAGCGGTTGTTGTTGCGCTGGCGGTGACGGCGCCGCGTCGATGAAATCGACGGAAAGCCCAGAGTGGGACAGCGTGTTCTTGACCCAGACACGGCCGTGGTCGCAACCCTCGTGGACCGGAGCGCACTCCGCGGTGCAGCCCGCGTGCGGCGGCGGACCGCATTTCTTAATGAGATTGGCGTAACCCACGCAACGATGCCGCGCGTCTCGGTAGCCGGGGCCGCCCTTGCAGCCGCATCCGGTGCAGCGGACGTTGCAGACGCCCTGGCCGGTGGCGGCGGGGATGATGACGCGAAGGTCGTCCGCGGTGAGCAACGGACAGACGCGGCGGTGGTCTTCGTCGTCCTGGGCGCGAATCGCCGGTATGAAAAGGAACGAGGCGAGCAGGAGAAACGCCGCCTGGATCAGCGTTCGGCGTGCCGATGGCAACCAGGCGGTGCGGTGAGAGATCACCGGATCAGGCCCGGTGATGACGAATATTGTTGTGCCGGGGACGATAAATTCGTCACGCGGCGGCGGCCAACGGCGCGCGTTGGCGGATCATGTCGGCGGCTTTCTCGGCGATCATGATGGTCGCGGCGTTGGTGTTGCCGGAAACCACCGCGGGCATGATGGACGCATCGACGACTCGCAGTCCCTCCATCCCTTGCACCTTCAATTCGGCGTCCACCACGGCCATCGTGTCATCGCCCATCTTGCAGGTGCTGGTGGGATGAAACACCGTGCCGCCATATTGTTTCGCGTAGTCGAGGAATTCGTCGTCGGTCTGGACCTGCTCGCCCGGGATGTATTCGCTGGCGATGAACGCTTGCATGTCCGGCGTGGCCAACAGGCGGCGACCGAGTTTGAGGCCATCGACGATGGTGCGGCGGTCGGTTTCGGTGGCGAGGTAGTTTGGGTGCATCGCGGGGGGCACGTTTGGATCGCACGACTTCAACTTTAATTCACCGCGGCTTTCAGGACGAAGCTGGTATACGACGACCGAGAAGCCGGAGAATTTATGCAGGCCTTCCGCTGGTCGGTCGGCACTGAAAATCACAGTAGCAAACTGCACGTCCGGCGTTTCCAGTTCCTTCCGCGTGCGCGCGAACAAGCCCGCCTGGGCGGCGGCGATGGTCAGCGGGCCTTTGCGCGACAGCAGATATTGAAGACCGGCTTTCACCATGCGGGTCTTGCTCATCATGATGTCGTTGACAGTGATCTTCTGGGTGCATTTCAACACGATCCGCGCCTGATAATGATCCTGCATCGATTGCCCGACGCCAGGCAGGTCGTGTTGGACAGCGATGCCGTGCTCCATCAGATGCGCGGCGGGACCGATGCCGGACAGCAACAACAACTGGGGCGAGTTCAACGCACCGCCGCACAGAATCACATCGCGACGCGCGCGAGCGGTGAAGGTCTGGCCGTGTTCGCGCCACTTCACGCCGACGGCGCGCTTGCCATCCAGCAGGATTTGTTCCGATAACGCATGTGTGATGACTCGCAGATTGCGCCGCTTCATCGCGGGCCGCAGATAGCCGACGGCGGTCGAACAGCGGCGGCCGTTGCGCGTGGTCAGATGGTAATAGCCGGCGCCTTCCTGGACGCGTCCGTTAAAATCGTCGTTGCGCGGAAAGCCCAGGTCGAGGGCGCTCTTGATGAAGGCTTTGCTGATTGGGTCGTAATCGTTGATTTCCGAGACCGCCAATGGGCCGCCGGTGCCGTGCAGTTCATCGCCGCCGCCGATCTTATCCTCGGCGCGGCGAAAATACGGCAATACGTCGTCAAACGACCAGCCGGTGTTGCCGAGTTGCCTCCAATGGTCGAAATCCTGAGCCTGGCCACGGATATACACCAGGCCGTTGATCGAGGACGAGCCGCCGAGCACTTTGCCGCGCGGCCAATAAAATTTCCGGCCGTTCAGATCCGGTTCAGTCTCGTAACACCAGTTCACCCGCGGATCGGTGATGGTTTTGCCGTAGCCCAAGGGAATGTGGATCCACGGATTGCGGTCGGGACCGCCGGCTTCGAGCAGCAGAACGCTGGTCGCGGGATCCTCGGACAGGCGCGCGGCCATCACGCAACCGGCGGAGCCCGCTCCCACAACGATGTAATCGGCTTCGATCGGATCCATGACGCGCTCTCCTCTGATCGAGGAGAGTGGTCATTCCGGGGCGGCGGTCAACATGGCCTGCCCAGGGGCTTGCCCAGAGGCGGGATCGCGGACCGTCGCGGCGAGGATACGCCAGCCACGGTTCTTGTACGCGGCAAGGTATTCTCGATGATGCAACTTCGTATTGAGTCTGTCGTCGCGCTCCGCGACCAGGCGAAATTTCGCGCCCGTTTCGGTTAGCGCTTGTTCCAGGCTCTGAACGGTCTCCCGATCCGGCGCGTGATCGGTGACGACGGCGCAAATTCCGTCATCCGAGGAAACCAGCGCGAGCTTCACGCCGGTCACGCCTGACGCGTCGAACACTTCTCCCGGTGCGCCATTCAGGAACGCGGCGCGCGCCGGATCGGGAACCTGGGGCAGACTTAAATGCGTGGCCCATTTGCGCAGCGCGAGCGGATCGCCCGCGTAAGGCAGACAGGATTGCACGAACAGCGCGGACAATTCGTCGGCCGGACCAGCGAACGCGGTGGCGGGGAAAAGCAGTGCCAGGCACAGGAAGAATTTTATCGCCGCAACTCCATTTCGATCGGGCCCTCGCGCCGACCGTGGGTGAACTGATCGACGATCGGATTGCCGCTGTCCATTAACGCCGAGGCGTGGCCGCTCCAGATGATGCGGCCTTTATGGATCATCGCCACCCGGTCGCCGATTCGTTTCGCGCTCGCCATGTCGTGGGTGATCGCGACCGCGGTCGAACCGAGCCGCTTGACGCAATCGACGATCAATCCGTCGATGATGGCGCCCATGATCGGATCGAGGCCGGTCGTGGGCTCGTCGAAAAACAAGATATCCGGTTGCGCGGCGATCGCTCTCGCCAGGGCCACGCGTTTTTGCATCCCGCCCGACAATTCGGCCGGCGCGAGTTCGCCGACGCTGGCCGCCAGACCGACCTGCGCCAAAAACGCCGCGGCTTGCTCAGGCGCCTGGGCGCGCGTGACCTTGTGCCGCGCGAGCAGGCCGAACGCCACGTTCTCCCACACCGGCAGACTGTCGAACAGCGCGCCGTTCTGAAACAACATGCCGATGTTGGCGCGCGCCTCTTCGCGTTCGGTACTGGGCATGGTCACCAGGTCGTGGCCATCGATTTCAATCGATCCAGAATCAGGCTCGATCAATCCGAGGATGCACTTCAACAGGACGGACTTGCCGGAGCCCGAGCCGCCGATGACCACCAGCGAGGTACTGGGCATGACGTCGAGGTCGATGCCGTCCAGCACGACCTTGCCGGCGAATTGCTTGCGGACGCCGCGCAGGCGCAGTTTGGGGACGGGATCGCTCATGCCGGGTAGATGGCAGTTGGTCCGTCCGGCCGCAAGATTTACCTCGGGACGGGTTCGTGATCTGATCGACGAACGCGAAAATCAGGAGGTTGTCCAATGAACGATAACGTGACGGCGACACAGACGCTCGCTCATGCCACGCCGGAGACGGCGAAACCGGTCGCGGGACGGCGGTCGTTTTTCAGTTACCTCGATCTTGGGGTGACGGATGCGTCGAACGGCGCGATGCGGGCGCAGGTCACCAAGGCGACCCGGGGGTTGGGGAAACCGACAGGCTGGCACTACCACGTTTGCGATCAGCAGTTGGTTTACATGCTGAAGGGCTGGGTCGATCTGGAGTTCGAGGACGGGCGGAAGATCCGGTTGAACGCGGGTGATTCGCTGATGATCCCGGGCGGGATGCGGCATAACGAGACGGGGACGGCGGACGAACTGGAGCTGCTGGAAATCTCGGTGCCGGCGAAGATGGACACGGTGCCGTGCGATCCGCCCGAGGGGAGAGGCTGAGGGCCACGGCTCATTGGGGCGGAGTGGGTGGCACCGCGACGGATGTTCAACCG
>PLSZ01000106.1 GCA_003164305.1 Acetobacteraceae bacterium | reverse complement strand
GTGGACTTGCCGCAGCCGGACGGTCCGACGACAGCGAAGAACTCGCCCTTGCGAAGATCGAGATCGAGGGGGCCCAGAGCGCGGACGACGCGCCCCTCGGTTCGGAAAACGCGGGTGACCGCGCGGAGGCTGACGTGAAGCGAGGGCGGCCCGGCGGGTGGGATCGGGATCAATAATCGGCCTTCAGGTCGTCTGGCAGGAAGCTCCTGTCGATGATCTTCGACCAGTCCACGTCGCCGCTCAATGCGCCCACGACTTTCTGTGCCTCAAGCATGCGGTTCATGCCCTCGACATCGAAGCGTCCCTCGCCCCAGTAAGGCCGCGGCGCGCGGCTGGCGGTGAGGTTGCCGATCGCCTCGCGGGCGACTTTCAGGTCCAGTTGATACGTCTCGGCGACGATCGCCGCGGCATCGTCCGGGTTGGAATACATGAACGCGACGGCCGCGCGGCGGCCGCGAATGACCGCGCGCACGAAATCAGGCTTCGCGGCCGCCGCCTTGCCGGTCGTCACTCCGACCACATTGCACAAAGCAGGCAGCACGTCGGTCGCCCGGACGATCGTGCGCAGCTTGCCGCTGTTCTTCGACCACACGGGATCGGCCAGCGTCGCGACGTCGATCGCGCCCAGGTTCAGCGCGACGATCTGCTCGCCGAAGCCGCCGACCTTGACCAGTTCCGCGTCGGTCGGCGCCATGCTGGCGGTACCGAGCAGCAACACGTCGAGCGCCTGACTGGTCGAACGCGGGTTGGTGTAGCCAATTTTGCGGTCCCTGAAATCCTTCAATGTTTTGATCGGTGAATCGGGTTTCACGGCCCATACGAATTCGCCGACCGTGAGTACGTCGTCGCTGACGATTTTCAGATCCGCGCCTTGCTGAATCGCGGCGACGGTTCCCGCCAGATCGACCTCCCCAAACGCGAGATCGCCGCCCAGAAGGTTCCGCACCGTGGTGCCCCCGCCGGAGGAGGAAATAACACCGGTTACGTCAGCGCCTTGCTGTTTGAAAAAGCCTTTCGCCATCGCGATCGCGTAGGGCATGCCGTTGGCCGCCACGCCGTAGTTGCTGACGACGATCTGCTCCGCTCTCGCCGGCGGAGAGGCGGCGAAAATCGCAGCCATGCATAGCGTCAGGATAAAGCATCTCATTCTCTCGACCATTCCAGGCGTTCCCTTTTTCGTTTCCACTCATTCTCGTTGCCAGGCCGCCACGGGCGTTCTCCGCCACGGCGAGTGTCGATTAAGCCCCAGAAGACGGACTGCGAACAGACGGCGATGGCGGCGCGCGGGTCAGGCGCGCCCAGAATGTGGCGGGGGATCGCGCGCTCACCAAAAAAGCCGGCCCGACATGTGTGCACGTCGCGGTGCCGGTGGCATGATGGCGCCAATACTGATCAATGGAGGAACTCCCATGGCGATGCGCATTCTCTGGCCAAACCTGGCGCCTGAGTTGATACCGATCGCGACCGAAGCGGTCGGCCCAGGCTTCGAGACTGAATTCCATTCGAAATTCGAAGATGTGACGGACGAGCAGTGGGCGAACGCGGACGCCGTCGTCGGCGGTTGTCCGGCGCGATACATCGACAAGCTGAAAAACTGCCGCGTCTTCGTGAAATACGGCGTCGGCTACGACGACATCGACATCGAGCGCTTCGGCGTACTGGGCATTCCCGTCTGCAACGTGCCGGACTACGGCACGCGGGAGGTCGCCGACCACGCGATCGCCCTTATGATGACGCTGGCGAAGAGCGTCGCCTATCACGATCAGGAATTGCGCGCCGACCTGAAGGGCAACTGGCGGCCCGCGCACAATCCGTTTGGACGCCGCCTGTCCGTGTGCACATACGGCGTCGTCGGCATGGGACGCATCGGCACCGCCGCGGCGCGTCGGGCCAAGGCGTTCGACATGGACGTCGTGTTCTACGACCCCTACCAACCGAGCGGCTATCAGTTCGCGATCGGCGTCCGTCGCGCCGACACGCTCGCCGAACTGATGGGACAATGCGATTTCGTCAGCATCCACACCCCGCTGACGGCCGAGACGCGGAACATGATCGGCGCCGAGGCGTTCGCCGCCGCGAAGAAGGGCATGATCCTGATCAATACGGCGCGCGGCCCGGTCGTCGATATCGATGCGTTGTACGACGCGATGAAGGACGGCACCGTGCTCGCCGCGGGCCTCGACGTGCTGCCGGAGGAACCAGCGAATTCGCAACGGCGGCTGATCGCGGCGTGGCAAAAGAACGAGGACTGGATCCGTCACCGCCTGCTGCTGACGCCGCATTCGGCTTTCTTCACGCCGGAGAGCATGCGCGATAACCGGGCGTTCGCCGCCCGCACCGCGGCGCGCTTCCTGCGTGACGGACGGCTGGAGAACTGCGTCAACAGGCAATTCCTCGTCGCGAAGGGCTGAGGCGTGGGAGGCGGTTCGTCACTGCATATCTCGACAAGCTGGCCAGTACAAAAATCCGCCGCGACCGTGAGCCAGGAAGCCGTCCGTCGCCGCGGCGCCCGGGGAAGCGGTCAATTGTTGAGATTTTCACGCAGCGTGGTGCCGGCGTATTGCTTTTTCATGAGCCCTCGGCGCTGTAGTTCCGGCACCACGAGTTCAACGAAATCTCGCAGCATGCCAGGCGCCGAGAAGCTCTTGGACAGAATGATACCGCCGTTGCGGCCGCCCGCGTCGTGCAGTTCTTCAAAGCGGTCCGCGATCTGTTGAGGCGATCCGACGACATGGGCTGAACGCTCGCTGATGAAGCGTCGGCCCATTTCGGCGACTGTCGTGGTGGGGGCCTCGGTCTCCACGATCTCCAGAAAGCTGCCCCAGTGCACCTGCTGCGCGTGCACCAGTTCCGCCGCGTCAGCGAGCCGCATGTCGCCGGGGACACCTGAGAAATCAACCCCATATTGAAACGAGAGCTCGATCAACCCGGCTTCGGGCGGCAGCTGATCCAGGAAGCGGCGTTCTTTCTCACGCGCTTCCGCTTCGGTGTGGCCGGACTGCACGCGGATCAGCCAGAGCACGCCCAGGTCGCGCGGGTCACGGCCGTGCTTAACCAGTAGCCTGTCCAAAGTCGCGCGATGTTCCGCCATGCTCGCGGTACTGCGTCGCGCGACGAATTGCAGGTCGGCGTAACGCGCCGCGAGGTCCATGCCGTCCGGGGATTGCCCCGCCTGAATGATGATCGGCCGGCCTTGCGGCGACGGCAGCGCCGGCAAGGGGCCGCGCACGTTGAAATATTTGCCGCGGTGATTGAGCAAATGAATTTTTGCCGGATCGGCGAATATCCCGCGATCCCGGTCCATGACGATCGCGTCAGGCTCGACGCTGGCCCACAGATCGGTGACGACCTTCATATGCTCACGCGCCCGGTCGTAGCGCTGTTCCGCCGAGGGCATCGTGTCGAAACCCCAATTGGCGGCTTCGTTCTTGTAGGCCGAGGTCACCGCGTTCCAACCCACCCGTCCGCCCGTGATGTGATCCAGGGAGCTGAACAGCCGCGCGACGTGAAACGGATGATGATACGTGGTCGACATGGTCACGCCGAACCCCAGATGCGGCGCGACGCGCGCCATCAGCGGGATCATCGGCATCATGTCGTGCTTGGGCCAGCGCACGCCCAGTCGAACGGCGGTATCGAAATTGCCGCCGAAAAGTTCGGGGGTTTCGGCGGCGTCGCCAAAGAATACCATGTCGAAGACGCCGCGCTCGGCGATGCGCGCGATGTCCTCGTAAAAGTCCGGCCCGTAGTACTGATAACCGACCCACGATCCCGGCGTTTTCCACAGGTGATCGGTATGGATGAACGAGCAATCGATCGCGAGGTGCAGCGCTTCAGACTGGGACATCTATTTTCCCCCGGGAACCTGTTGCCATGCCAGGCAGGCGCGGGCGGCCAGCAGCACCGCCGCGTGCAGTACGACACCCAGCAGCGACAGCACGACGAGCACCGCGAAGACACCCGCGGAGCTCATGCGCGCGCTGTAAATGTTGATCAGGGAACCCAGGCCGACGGTGGCGCCGGAACCCAGCATTTCGGCGACCACCGCGGCGGTCAGCGACAATACCAGGCAGACCTCGAACGACGCGAACAAATAGGGCAGCGCCACGTAGATCTTCACGCGCCGCAGCGTTTGCCAGCGGGTCGCGCGCAAGGCTCGCATCAGTTCAAGCTGCTCGTCGCTGACGCTGTCGAGGCCGGTCAGCGTGTTCACCAGGACCGGAAAAAACATGATGCTGATGACCAGCGCGACCTTGGATTCGATGCCGAATCCGAACCAGATCAGAAACAGCGGCGCGACCGCGACTTTCGGCACCGCCTGGATCGCGACCACGTAGGGCTGGAGCAACTGCCGCAGCGGCAGCAACTCGGATAGCGCGACGGCGAGGCCGATCCCCAGCAGCGATCCGATCAGAAAACCGATGATTGTTTCTTCCAGCGTGACGAATGCGGCGTGTTGCATCTGTCCGTTCAGGATCAGCGCGTACAGCGTTCTGATCACGTCCCATGGCGCCGGCACGATACGCGAGTCGATTTCAAGCCAGGTCACCAGACCGTGCCAGACCGCGAGTCCGGCGGCGATCTGCAGCAGCCTGATCAGCATCGTGTTGAACACGGACGCCGCGTGTCCGACAGCGCCCCGCCGCTCGGGTTCCACTGCCAGGACGAATTGCTGAGGGGAGAAGTCCATGGCGCCGCCTAATGCGCGATCAAGGCGCGGATCTCCGCGCCCAGACGAGCGAACTCCGGATGCAGCCTTGTCGTCGCGTCGCGCGGTCTGGGCAGTGGCACCGCGATGTCGGCGATCACCCGTCCCGGGTGGGCCGCCATGACCAGCACGCGATCGGACAAATAGACGGCTTCGGGAATGTCGTGCGTGACGAACACCACGGTCGGGCGGTCCCGCGCCCAGATCTCCAGCAATTCGTCATTGAGGTGCTCGCGCGTCATCGCGTCGAGCGCGCCAAATGGTTCGTCCATCAGCAGAACGCCCGGATCGCTCATCAGCGCGCGCGCGATCGCGACCCGTTGCTGCATCCCGCCCGATAATTCTCCCGGCATCCGCTCGCCGCTGCCGGGCAGGCGCACCATTTCCAGCAGCGCATCGACCTTGGCGGCGATCGTGGCTTTGCTCAGACGTCCATCGAGTTCGGCGGGCAGCGCGATGTTGCCGCGCACGGTCAGCCAGGGCAGCAGTACGGGCCGTTGAAAGGCGATGCCGATGTCAGGCGACGGCTCCGACACCACCGTGCCGCCCAACAGCACCGCGCCGCGGGTTGGCGGGATCAGGCCGGCGATCATGCGCAGCAACGTCGACTTGCCGCAGCCACTGGGCCCCACCAACGAAACAAACGCACCCGGCTGGATTTTAAACGACGTGTTGGCCAGAGCATTCGTCTGACCGCCATCGCGCGACTGAAACACCTTGGTGACCGCGCTGACATCGATGTCGCCGCCGCCTGGCGAGCGTGATGCGACGGCGGGCGCGGTCACGGTGGTCATTTCATCAGCGCGGCATGGTCGAAGTCGTTGAACTTCGTGGTGAACTCATTGGTGTAAAACGTTGCTGGATCGAGCCGTTTCTTCGCCAGGCCGATCTTCAACAGATTGTTCATGTGCCGGTCCCAGGTAGCCTGATCCTGCGATCCCCACGCGAAATCGGCGGGAAGCTCGTCGATCCGCATCTGGCCCGCCGTGGCGCGAAGGATATTGAGTTCTTTCTTCATCGCCAGCGCTTCGTCGTCACCGGGCAGCGGCGCGCGCGCCGGATAGGCTTTCCAGTAAGCGCGGACCATCGCTTCGGGATGGGTTTTCAGCACGATCGCGCTCATCGCGATACCGCGGCCGATCGCGGCGACGACGTCCGGATGTCGCGCGATATAGTCGGCGGTCGCGCCCTGGCCGATGCCGTAATACCCGGTTTGCCACGCCGCGTCGGGCAGCACCCTGAACTTATATCCGGCGTTCTGGAACGAGGCGAACAGACCCGGCCACGCGATGAACGCGTCGATGCGGCCGCTTTTCAGCGCCTCCATCGAGGTAACGCCATATCCCGTCGCGATGCTTTTGGTATCCGCCTGGGAGGCTCCGTCATCGTTCATGCGCGCATCGACAAACGCCGCGATCGCCGGTGACTCGGCGGGATAGCCGACCACCTTGCCCTTGAGATCGCCGAATTTCTTCACCGGGGAGTCCGGTGGCACCGCGGCAGCCCAGATTTGCTTGCGGGCCATGGCGTAAACGATCTCGATCGAGATCGGTTGATCCTGCGCGGCCAGCAGTAATGCATCCGGGGTGACCTGACCGAATTGCGCGTTGCCGGCCAGCACGAGCTGGATTACCTGGCCGGTGGTCGGCGCGGTCTGGATCGTGACGTCCAACCCGGCGTCCTTGTACCAACCCATTTGCTGCGCGTAAGGGCCGTACGGTTCGTAAGACACGTCCTGATCCGAAGTGCTGAGCACGATCGTGACCTTGGTCAGATCCGCCGCCTTCCCCGACGGCATCAGGCAGATGCAAATCAGGGCGGCGACCGCCGCGAGCCTTAAGCCGACCATCCCGATCTCCCTCATGTTGCCAGGTTTTCGCGCAGGTTGTTGCCTTCGTAGTGGGTACGGAAGCGTCCCCGGCGTTGCAATTCCGGGACCAAAAGTCCCGTCACGTTCAACAACAGATCTCGCCTGGCGTCCTGCGAGTGGCCGATCATGAAGCCGCCCCGGCTGCCTCCGGCCTCGAATCGTTCTTCCAGCAGATCGGCGAGTTGCGCCGCGGTACCGGTATGGGTGGAATTGTAGCCGGTGGCCTGACGCAGACCGTGTTCCATGAATTCATCGCGGGTGAATTCCGCCGCCGCGCCGTGCTCCCGCATCAGCAACCCAACCACGCCCAGAGGCGACGCGTTGGCCGCGACGATGATGTCCTGCAGTTCCCCCAACGTGAAGCGGGACGGAAGAGTGGACATGTCGAAGCCGGTATTGTGCGACAACCAGACACCGACCGCCTCGGGCGGAACATTGGCGATCAGCCGTTCGCGCAACGCATCGGCCTCGGCTTTGGTTTCACCGACGATCAGCTTGATAGCCCAGATGATGCCGACCCCGGCGGGATCGCGGCCCTTGTCCACCAAGGCGGCATCGAGCGCCTGACGTTGTTCGGCCATCAGCGCCATGGACTTGTTGGCGCCGAAAACATGGTCGGCGAAATGCGCCGAGGCACGCACGCCGCGTGGCGAACCGCCAGCCTGGATCAGCACCGGACGCCCTTGCGGCGATGGCGGCACGCTCAACGGCCCCTTAACCTTGAAGAACCGGCCGACATGGTTGATGGCGCGAACCTTCGCCGGATCGGCGACCAGGCCTCGCTCACGGTCCCAGACAAACGCGTCCGGATCGACACTGGCCCAGAGCGCTTTGCAGACGTCGACGAACTCCTCCATGCGGTCATACCGCGCGCCGTGTTCCATCAATTCGTCGAAGCCGTAATTCTCGGCGTCGGCGCGGCGCTGCGAGGTGATGACGTTGAACGCGATGCGTCCGTTGGTGATGTGATCCAGCGAGTTCAACAATCGCGCGACATAGAACGGATGCATGAATGTCGATGCGTAGGTCAGGCCGAAACCCAGATGGCTGGTCACCCGCGACATCGCCGTGATCCACGGACTCATGTCCAGCCGAGGCCATGCCACGCCGCGTCGCACGGCGGCGTCGATATTGCCTTCCCAGGTATTCGGAATTCCCGTGCTGTCGCCAAAGAAAATCAGGTCGAACAGGCCGCGCTCGGCGATCCTCGCCACATCCTCGAACAATCCGACATCCGGATAGCCTGGCCTCACCCACGATCCCGGTTCCCGCCATGCCGTCTCCACCTGCGTCCAGGACATATCGATCGCCAAATGAATCCTGGGCTTTTTCACTATTGGCTCTCCCGGTTATTCCGCAAGTGTCGCCTGGGTAAAGCGCGAATGTCGAGCGTGCCCAGGGCGTTGACCTGACCGGCGTTGGGAATGCCGACGATCATGCCGAATTGCTGCTGGACCGAAGGGTCCGACGCGGTCGGCTCCATGCGGCCGAATTCCAGCGGCGGACCCCGGTACTTGTCCAGATCGGGCAGGATAATGAAGGTTTTGGCCGTCTCGGTCGGGAAACGGATCGGCGCTTCGCCTCGGATCACGCCGGGCACTTCCGGCACCGGCTCGCCGTCCTCGGTGACCAGCATGCTGCTGACACCGTTATAGGCGCGGACGCGGCCGATATCATGTTGGACGACGGCGACGCATGTTGTCGTGCCATCGCGGATCGCCTGATGGAGATCGGCGATGGTCGCCTCCTCGAAACAAAAGAGGTCACCGGTCCGCTGTGTCATGGGCAATCCTGTTCCGCCGTGTTCAATCTCCCATCAGAGGGTTTGCAATCCGGGTGCCATGGGGGCCTCGTTACGGCGTGACGACGATCGGCGTCAGATCCTGAAACCAGCTTTGCGCCTGCACGAAGCCTTTCAGTTTTGGTGACAGCGCCCGCGGATTGAGGTCGTGCGCCACCCAGATCATGACCGCCTGCTCATTCATCTTTTCATGCAGTTGGGTCAGCAGCACCATCCGTTTCCCATCGTCGAACTCGTTGAAGATGGAGGTGATCAACGCCTCGGTTTCCGGCGACTGGTAATGACCCCAATTGCCGCCGATGGGCGCCCACTGGCCGGACCAGACGTGGCGGACCAGGCCGTTGAACGGATCGACGAGATTGCGGCTGATGTTGACCCCGGCGTATTCCGGGAACTTGTCCACACCGCCGCGGGCAATGTTCAGCAGCGCGTTCCAGTCCATCGATGTCAGCGTGACCTCAAAACCCACCGCGTCCATCTGCGACTTCACCAGTTCGTTCATCGGCAGCGGATGCATCTGACCCGAGCCGGAGGTCGAGATGGCGAAGTTGACCTTGCACGGATAGCAGCCGGCTTCCTTGAGCAGCGCGGTCGCCTTGGCTGGATCGTATTCGTATTTCACCGGGTTGCCGTAATACGGCATGCCGGGAGGCGCGGTGCTGTAACCGGCGATCGCGGTGCCGCCAAGCAACTCGACCACGTCCGGCCGGTTGATCGCGTAGTTGGCGGCCTTGCGCACCCTTATGTCGGTAAACGGTCCGTTTACGAAATTAAGTTGGTACGCCCAGTTGTGGGGGTAGGTGTTGGTGATGACGTTCATGCCGGCGGATCTAAGGCGGGGAATGGCGTCCGGGTCCGGCGCCTCGATGAAGTTCACCTGGCCGGACAGCAGCGCGGCGGCGCGGGTGGACGCTTCGGGCATCGGGATCAGCACGAGATTGTCGTGTTTCGGGATGCGTCCTTTGTCCCAGTAGTCGTCGTTACGGACCAGTTCCAGACGCTCATGCGCCACCAGTTGCTTGATGCGGTACGGTCCGGTGCCGGATGGGTGGAACATCAGGGCGTCGCGGTCGTATTTCAGTTTCTCGGCGTTGCATGGGCTGATCAGCATGATCTGCGGCAGCAGATACGGGAACAGCGAGTGCACGCGATCCATGTTAAACGCGACGGTGTGGTCGTCCACTTTCTCGACCGAAGCGACATTGCCGGCATAAGTACGGCCAAGCGCGAATTGCAGCGGATCGAATTGCGGTGCGTCCTTGTCCAGGATGCGTTTGAAGTTCCACACCACATCGTCCGGCGTGAACGGGCAGCCATCATGCCATTTCACGCCTTCACGCAGGGTGAACAGCCAACGCTTCGGGTCGGCGGGATCGATTTTCCAGGATGTCGCGAGACCAGGACGAATGTCGGCGGCCTTATCGAAATGCGAGAGATCGAACAGCACGAGTGCGTCATACAAGGAGTATCCGACGAAGCGGACGCCTTCGCTCCCCTGATCGGGAATACCGGTCGTGATGGGAATATCGCCGGCGGTCATGGCGACCGTCACGGTGGTTTCGGCGCGTGCTGTCAGCGTGAACGCGAGCAGCAGAGCCATTGTGTGAAACAGGCGCATTCGATTCTTTCAGTAGGTCGCGAACATGCGGGTGATTTCCGCGGGATCATCGCTGACGGTCAACGCCAGCGCGAGCAGAAGTCGAGCTTTTTGTGGAGTCAGATTGTCGGCGATCAGAAAGCCATATTCCCGCGGCCGTTTGCCGCGGAATGTTCGTCCACTGCCGGCGCGGGTGCATTGCACGACGGTGATGCCGCGCGCCACGGCGTCGCGCAGTGCTTCCCCGTCCGCCGTGCCCGCGAAACCGGGCGCGAACCCCGCGGAGACGATTCCCTTGGCGCCAGAGGCGATGAACGCCCGCACCGCCGCCCCGTCGGAGCCTGTATAGGCATAGGCGATATCGACCCGAGGCAGCGCGGATAAAGCAGCGATATTGAATTCGGTGTCGGGATAACGCCTGCGCAGCGGTGCCCGATAGAATTCCACTTTGTCGCCATCCGCGTGACCCAGCGCGCCAAAGTCGGGGGAGCGAAACGTCTGCAACCGCATCGTCGATGTCTTGGTCACCTCGCGCGCCGCCTGAATTTCGTCGTTCAACAGTGTCAGCACGCCCATGCCGCGCGCGGCCGGGGAGCCGGCGACCTTGAACGCATTGACCAGATTCATGCCGGCATCTGTGGACAGCGCGCTCGCCGGCCGTTGCGAACCCACCACCACGACGGGGATGCCGACCTTCAGCGTGAGATTCAGGAAATACGCGGTCTCCTCCAGCGACGCGGTGCCGTGGCCGATGACGATCCCAGCGAGATCGGGATGCTCGCGCACCAGCGTCTCGCAAATCGCGGCGATTTCTTTCCATTCCGGAAAGAAGATGTTATAGCTGGGAACATTGCGAAAGCGAACCGGAATGATGTCGGCGACTTCGTTGACCTCGGGGAATTTCGCCAGCAGTTCCGCCGCGTGCAGCATGATTTCGTTGGCGCCGTAATCGAGAATGTCCAGCGGGCCGGTGCCGATCGAGGCGATCGTGCCACCAGTGCCGATAAACGCGACCTTCGGCTTCATGCCGCCACCGCTCGCGCTGACCGGGTCAAAATACCCACCACCCTATCGGTGTCCATCACGTCGCCGAAGGTGAGGTAGAACGCGGTGAGCGACGCCTCATGCTCGGCCTGGGTCGCGGCCGCGTTGCCGTCGCTGATCATCACCACGCGAAAATTCGACATCATCGCGTCGCGCGCCGAGGATTCGCAGCAGACATTGGTCACGGTGCCGGTAATCAACACCGTATCGAAGCCGCGAGCTTTCAGTCGCGCGGGAAGCTCCGACGCGCCGGGCAGGAACGCGCTGAAACGAAACTTCTTCACGATCTCGTCTTCGGGCCGCACGTCCAGCGTGGGCCATAAGTCGTGACCTTTGGTGCCCTCGGACATCGCGGCGGCGCGCTTTTCCCGCATCGCCGGCGTGGCCATGGCCTGCATGACGGACCACTCGATCAGGCAACGCGCGTCGAAGGTATTCTTGACCCAGAACACCGCGCCGCCCGACGCCCGCGTCGCGCCCGCCAGAAGATTGACCGCCGGCACGATATCGCGCGCCGCCGGGCACACGGCATGGCCGACGTCGTCATCCATGAACGCGTTCTGCAAATCGATGACCACGAGCGCGGTGTGCTTTGGATCGAGGTCGGAGAAGATATGTTCCGTGCCGCGCCGGGCGACCACTCGCTGGACGATCGATGGTGGGAATGTAACGCCGTTCATGGTGTCGGATCCTTCATTGTCGCGTGGGTTGCCGTGCCCCTCAAACCTGAGCCGCCATGGTTCCGGCCATGGCGGGAACCCGCACGCAGCGCGCCATCCGGTTGACCACCGGACGCCGCTCCTCCGGCACCCCGGCACGGCACTCCCGCGACACCTGGGCGCACCGCGGCGCGAACGCACAACCGGTCGGCAGCCGCCTGAGATCGGGCGGGCTGCCGGGGATCGCATCGATATCGTGGTCGCGCGACTGGCCATGCACGGTGGAGGCAAGCAGTCCGCGCGTGTAGGGATGCAGCGGGTTGGCCAGGACGTCCGCGACCGGCCCTTCCTCAACGATCCGGCCGGCGTACATCACCGCGATACGATCGGCGATCTCGCTCGCCACGCCCAGATCGTGGGTGACGAAGATCGTGCCCATGCCAAGCTCCTTCTGCAGCTTGCGCAACAGGATCAGCACCTGGATCTGCACCGTCGCGTCGAGCGCCGTGGTCGGTTCGTCGGCCAACAGCAGGCGCGGTCCGCACGATAGCGCCATGGCGATCATCGCCCGCTGACGCAGGCCGCCCGACAGCTCATGCGGATAATTGTCCAGCCGTCGCGCGGCCGAGGGGATCTTCACCAATTCCAGCAAATCCAGCGCGCGGGCCCGCGCCGTCGCGTGGCCGCCGCCCTTGTGGCGAATGATGGTCTCGGTGATCTGCTTGCCGATGGTGTAAACTGGATCGAGCGCCGTCATCGGTTCCTGGAAGATCATCGACACCAGGCCGCCGCGCAGCCGCCGCAGTCCGGCGCCATCGAGGCTCAGGACATCCTGGCCATCGACCTTGATCAAACCGGAGATTTTTGCCCGCCGCGGCGGCAGCAAGCGCATCAGCGCCCGCAACGTCACGCTTTTGCCGGAGCCGGATTCACCGAGGATGCACAGCACCTCGCCCGGTTGCACGTTGAAGGTGACGCCGTTCACGGCATGCACCGTTGCCTCGCGGGTGACGAAACGAACCGTCAGGTTCTCCACCTCGACGAGGTTCGACGGGACGGCGTGAAAGCTTCCATCCATGTCAGCCATGCCCCAGGGCTTGCGAGTGTCCTGACCCAGGCACCTGCATGTGACACGCCGCGACATGAGATGCGCGGTCGGTCCAGGCGCCGAGTTCGGGGATACGCGCCTCGCAGACCGGTTCGGCGAACGGGCACCGGGTGCGGAACCGGCACCCCGACGGCGGATTGATCGGACTGGGTGGATCGCCGGTGATCGGCGGCTCCTCGATGCGTTGCTTCGGGTTCATCGACGGCCGCGATCCAAGCAGCGCGCGCGTGTAAGGATGCAGCGGGCGGCTGAAGATCCCATCGACCGGCCCGAGTTCCACGACCGCGCCAAGATACATCACCAGCACGCGATCGCTGATGTACTGGACGACGTTTAAATCATGACTAATGAACAGATAGGTCAGGTTGAAGTCGGCTTTTAGCGCGCGCAGCAGGTTCAGCACCTGCGCCTCGACCGATTTGTCGAGCGCCGACACCGCCTCATCGAGGATCACCATGCGCGGTTCGATCGCCAAAGCCCGGGCGATGTTCACCCGCTGTTTTTGGCCGCCGGACAATTCATGCGGATAGCGCGGACCGAACAGATCCGGGTCGAGGCCGACCCGCGACAGGATGGAACGGGCGACGGCGCGGGAATCGGCCTTGCTCTTGCCGTGCACATAAGGCCCGAAGGCGACTGTGTCCTGCACCGGCATGCGCGGGTTGAGGGAAGAATAGCTGTCCTGGAACACCATCTGCACCTGACGGCGGAGCGCGTTGACGGTGATGCCGCGCATCTCGGCGACGGTATCGCCGTCGAACACGAGCTCGCCGCTGTCGGGCCGCAGCAGATGCAACAGCAGGCGGGCCAGGGTCGATTTGCCGCAGCCGCTTTCGCCGACAATGCCCAGTGTTTCGCCTTTGAANNTGAAGTGCTTGCGCAGGTCGCGCGCGATCAGCAGCGGCTGCGCCGGACCGCCGCGATCCCGCTCAAAGTCTGCCGCGGGCGGCGGTGGCCCAATGGGGGTGGGGGTGGGAGAGATCGCGTTCATGCCATCACATCCGGACATCCATGGCCGCGCGAATGCCGTCGCTGACCAGGTTGAAACAGATCGAGGTGACGAAGATCGCCGCTCCGGGCAGCGCGCAGATCACCGGGTTGACGTAGATCGACTGCCGCAGCGTGCTCAACATCAATCCCCAGTCCGCCGTGGGCGGCCGGACTCCCAGACCGAGGAACGACAGGCCGGAGGCCAGCAGGATGCCGACGCTGACCAGCGTCGAGGCATAGATGAAGACCGGCCCGAGAACGTTGCCCAATATGTGATGCCGCAGAATGGTCAGCGTTCCGGCTCCGGTGGCGCGCGCCGCCTCCACGAAGTCGAGACTTTTGACCTGGGCCGTCGCGGTTTCCGCCACCCGGCACATCGCCGGCGTGAACACCAGCGACAGCGCGATCATGCCGTTACCGATGCCGCCGCCCATCGCGCCGGAGATCGCCACCGCCAGCAGCACGGAGGGAAACGCGTAGAACACGTCCATCGTGCGCATGATCGCGGTGTTCACGCTTTTACCGGCGAAGCCGCCGACGATGCCGAGGCCGCCACCGACGACCGTGGCGATGCAGACCGGCACCACGCCCATCAGCAAGGAGACTCGGCCGCCATACAGCAGCCGGGACAGCAGGTCGCGGCCCAACTCGTCGGTGCCCAGAAGATGGCTCTTCCATCCAAACGGCTTCAGCCGGCCGATGATGCTTTCCCGATATGGATCGAACGGCGCCAACCACGGCGCGAAGATCGCCGCCAGCACGATCAGCAGCACGATGGCACCAAAGAACATCGTCACGGGATCGTAGCGCAGCCGATAGAAGACGCTGGCCCAATAGCCGCGGACCTTCAGCGCGGGCGCGACCTGCTCGTCGCCCTCCGCGGGGGAGCGGTCGAGAATCGCGGTCTGGGACATGGTTTGCGCCATCGGGGATTGGGCCATGGTTTCAGGACCGCCGGATGCGCGGATCGATCATGGACTGCAGCAGATCGACCAGCAGGTTTGTGGCGACGAACACCATCGACAGCGCCAGGATCGTGCCTTGCAGCACCGGCACGTCGCGGTTGATGATCGCCTTGCTCAGCAGAAAACCGCTGCCGGGCCAGGTGAACACGGTCTCGACCAGGATGGACCCGCCGATGAGATAACCGAACTGCAGGCCCATCACCGCGAGGACCTGTGGCAACGCGTTCTTCAGCACATGCCGCACCACCGCGAACTCGCTGAGGCCCTTGGCGCGCAGGGTGGTCACGAAATCCTGGTTCAGCACCTCGGCCACGGCGGCGCGCGTGGTGCGGGCGATGATGCCGATCGGCACCATGGACAGCGTGATGACGGGCAGCACCAGGAAGCGGTCATCGGACCAGCGGAACACGCTGAACGCGGTGGAGCCATTGGCGCCCATGCCGGTGGCGGGCAGCGCCATCATTTCGACCGCGAAAATGATGACCAGAACGATACCGAGCCAGTAGTTCGGCACCGACACACCCATCACCGCTGTGCCGGTGATCGCCCGGTCGAGCATGCGTCCGGGAAAGCAGCCCGCGATCGCGCCCATGACGTAGCCAAGCGAGAACGACAGCGGCACCGCGAACATCACCAGGGTCGCGGTGTTGGACATGGCGCCGCTGACTTCCAGCAGCACGGGCCGGCGGGTGGCGATCGACTCGCCGAAGTCGCCCACCAGCACGCGGCCGAGCCATTTCAGGAACTGGATCGGAATGGGCCGGTCGAAACCATAGGCGGCTTTGACCATCGCGATCGTGTCGGCCGAGGCGTCCGAGGGAAGGATCGTCTGCAACGGATCGCCGGGTGCCAGATAGACGAGGGAGAAGCAGACGACGCTGACGCCGAAGGCGATCGGGATGGCGTAAAGCAGCCGCCGAAAGATGTATTTGATCACGGGTGCACCACGATCGGCGTCAGATCCTGGAACCAGTTTTGTGCCTGCACGAAACCCGTCAGTTTTGGCGACAAGGCACGCGGGTTCAGGTCGTGCACGACCCAGATCATCAGGGCGCGGTCGTTCTCGAGTTCGTGCAATTTGGTCAGTTCCGTCAGCCGCTTTTCGGCGTCGAAGTCATTCAGGATCTGGCCGACGAGGGCTTCGATCTCCGGGTCATAGAAATGCCCCCAGTTGCTGCCGGCGGGCGACCAGTGGATTTTCCACACCGGCTTGATCAGCGCGGACAGCGGATCGAGCAGCGCGCGGGAGCCGTTGTAGCCATCGATCTCCGGGTATTTCGGCACCCCCGAGCGGCCGATCTCGACCAACGAATTCCAGTCCATGACCTTGAAATCGATCTGAAAGCCGACAGCCTCCATCTGCGATTTGAACAGTTCGTTCATCGGCAGCGGCTGCATTTGCCCGGACCCGGACGTCGAGATCGCGATTGTCAGCTTACACGGCATGCAACCGGCTTCCTTCAGCAGCGCCTTGGCTTTTTCCGGGTTGTATTCGTATCTGACGGGGTTGCCGTAATATGGCGTGCCGGGTGGCATCGTCGCGTATTCCTCGATCGCGAGGCCGTTGAGCAATTCGACGAATTCGGCTCGGTTCAGAGCGTAATTGGCGGCACGGCGGACGCGGATATCGGTCATCGGTCCGCGCACGAAATTCAACGTATATGGCCAGTTGTGCGGATACTTGTTGGTCACGATCTGCATGCCGGCGCTTTTCAGCCGGTCGATGGTGTCCGGCGCCGGGGCCTCGATGAAGTTCACCTGGCCGGTCATCAGCGCGGCGGCGCGCGTCGCGGCCTCCGGCATCGGGATCAGCACCAGGCGGTCGTGTTTCGGAACGCGTTTCGGGTCCCAGTAATCTTTGTTGGGCGTCAGCTCCAGGCGCTCATGCGCGACCATGCGATCGAAGCGGTAGGGGCCGGTGCCGGACGGGGCGTTGGCATAGGCGGCCCAGTCGTATTTCAGGGCCTCCGCGCGGCAGCGGCTGACCATCAGGAGATAGGACATCGAGTAGGGGAACAGCGATTCCACCACCTTGGTGGTGATCGCCACCGTATTGTCGTCGATTTTCTCGACGGATTCGAAGTTGGTCACATAAGTCCGCGACAGCGCCATCTGCTGGGTGAAGAACTGCGGCGCGTCCTTGTCGGTGACACGAGCAAAATTCCAGAGCACGTCGTCGGCCGTGAACGGACAGCCGTCGTGCCATTTCACGCTCTGGCGCAATTTGAAGATCCAGCGGCGGTGGTTGTTGGGGTCCACCTGCCACTCGGTCGCCAGTCCAGGCTTGATGTCGGACGGCTTGTCGCGCTCCGACAGGTCCCAGAGCGCCAGGCTGTCGTAGAGATTGTAACCGACGAAGCGAAATCCCTCGAACCCCTGATCCGGGTTGCCGGTGGTGAGGGGGATGTCGCCCGCGGTCATGCCGACGGTGAGGACGCTCTCGGCATGGAGCGTGGCCGGAACGGCCGCCAGGAGCCCGCCCAGTACGGCGCCAAAGATGCGCCCTGTCAGTGAGGGAGTGGACCGTTTCGTCATGCCTGTCTCCCTGGTGATGCCGAACATAAATGCCGCCCTCGCGCGTCTTGTGCGACGCAACATAAGACGATGATGCTGTATTGTGCAATGTTTTGGAAATATAGGTTGATTCAGTGCGTTTGCCTGATTTGTGACCGAAAAAATGAACGAATTCGGTCACAACGGACCTTGGTCACTCAGGCCGTGGCCACAGGTGGCCGCTCACGGTCGATCGTGTGGCGGCGCGTGCGGCCCTCGTTGACTATCGCTGGGCGGCAAGGTTAGGCGACGCCTAACAATAAACATGTCAGGTCACCGTCCTACCCCGTCATCCTCGGGCTCGACCCTGTTCGACCGGGCAGTGCGCGGCGACTGATCCCGGGTCGAGCCCGGGGATGACGGTAGGGGATCGAGGGGTCAGGCGACGTGTTTATCGTTGGTTTTCCCCTCAGGCGACCCACGGATGTCCGCCTCGGCGGATCGGCCCGCCTGTTTCTCACGCGGGGCTTGTGAGACAGTGGCCAAAACCACCCGAGGCCCGTCATGAGCGCCAGGACATTCGTCAGATCCGCCTGCCCGCACGACTGTCCCAGTTCGTGTTCCCTGGAGGTGGAACGTCTGGCGTCCGACCGTATCGGCGTCATCCGCGGCGCCGCCGCGAACACCTACACCGAGGGCGTCGTGTGCGCGAAAGTCGCGCGCTACCATGAGCGGGTCCATCATCCCGACCGCCTGCGCACGCCGTTGCGCCGCGTTGGCGAGAAGGGCGCGGGCGACTTCCGGCCGATCTCCTGGGACGACNNCGCTCGATGAAGTGGCGGAGGCGTTCACCCGGACCACCCAGGCCCATGGCAGTGAAGCGGTGTGGCCTTACCATTCCGGCGGCACGATGGGCGTGGTGCAGCGCTATGGCCTCGACCGGCTGCGGTACGCCATGCGCTATTCGCGGCAGCAGACCACGATCTGCGTCACACCCGCGCAATCCGGCTGGCTGGCGGGTGTCGGCACGATGAACGGCGTCGACCCGCGGGAGATGGCGGACGCCGAAGTCATCGTGGTGTGGGGCGGCAACCCGGTCTCCACTCAGGTCAACGCGATGACCCACATCGCCCGCGCCCGCAAGCGCGGGGCGAAGCTGGTGGTGGTGGACGTTTACCGGACGCCGACGGCGCAGGCGGCGGACATGGCGCTGATCATCCGGCCCGGCACCGACGGAGCGCTGGCCTGCGCGGTGATGCATGTTCTGCTGGCTGAAGGTCTGGCGGATCGCGATTACCTCGCGGGACGGACCGATTTCGGACCGGACGTGGAAGCGCACCTCGCCGCGCGCGGGCCGGAATGGGCGGCGCTGATCACCGGCCTGCCGGTCGAGGAAATCGTCGCGTTCGCGCGGCTGTACGGCTCGACCCGGCGCAGCTTCCTGCGACCCGGCTTCGGTTTCACCCGTTCCCGTAACGGCAGCGCCGCGATGCACGCGGTGTCGTGCCTGCCCGCCATCACCGGAGCGTGGCGCGAGCGTGGCGGCGGCGCGTTCTTTCTCAACATCGATTGGCGGCTGGACACGACGATCGCGCATGGGCTGGACATGCTGGACCCCGGCACGCGCGTTCTGGACCAGTCCCGCATCGGCCCGGTGCTGTGCGGCGAGCCCGAGGACCTGGGGGACGGCCCGCCGGTGATGGCGATGCTGATGCAGAACGCCAACTCGGCGAACGTCGCCCCGGACAGTCATGCCGTGCGCCGCGGGCTGTCGCGTCCGGACCTGTTTCTGTGTGTCCACGAACAGTTTCTGACCGCGACCGCCCGCTATGCCGACATCTTGTTGCCGGCGGCGAATTTTCTCGAGTACGACGACATTTATCTCGGTCTGGGGCACACGCACATCACCGTCGGCATGGCGGTGCTGGAACGTTTCGCGGAGGCGTGGAGCAACCATGAACTGGTCTGCGCGCTGGCGCGGCGGCTCGGTCATCCGCATGCCGGCTTCAGCATGACGGCACGCGAACTGCTGGACCTGACGCTGCGGGCCTCGGGCCGGGGCACGCTGGAGGAGGCGGCGGAGCGCGGCTGGATCGATTGCGCGCTGCCGTTCGCCGAGGCGCATTTCGAGACCGGCTTCAGTTTCCCCGACGGGCGATTTCGTTTCAAGCCAAACTGGGCCGATGTTGGCCCAGCCCATGCCGTGATGCCGCCGATGCCCGACCATATGAACTCGATCGAAGTCGCGACCGCCGAACATCCGTTCCGCCTGGTGGTACCGCCGGCCCGGTCGTTTCTGAACACCTCGTTCACCGAGACGCCGACGTCCCGCGCGCGAGAGGGCAAACCTCGAGCCCTGGTGCATCCGGACGACCTGCTGGCTCTGGGCGTGCGAGCGGGCGACGCGGTGCGGCTCGGCAATCGCCGGGGTGAAGTGACGGTCACGACGCGGCTTTTCGCGGATCTGCGACCGGGCACGGTCATCGTCGAGGGCATCTGGCCGAACGCGACGTTCGGCGAGCTGGGTATCAACCAATTGATCGGCGCGGACCGTGTGCCGCCGAACGGCGGCAGTGCTTTCCACGACATCGCGGTGTGGCTCCGTCCGGCCTCAACCCAACCCGGCGTGGCTTAAGGTTCATATGCCTGTTCGTTCCCGGTGGCGGACCAGCACTCAGAATCGCCGCATCGCCAAACAAGGCTGTCTCCGATTCTGAGGGACGACGCTGTCGGTCCATATGAACGGTCGGGTCGGGGCCCAGGCCGGTTCTCGCCAGCAAAGGCTCGCCGCGCCGACGGCATCGGAGGAAGTATCNNGTATCGCATGCGCTAACCGGTCATTAACGGTACTCTGTCACTTTGACAGCAATACGTTCAACTTCTTTGGAAAGCGTCGTGCGGCTGGCTATCCTTACAACCGGGATATTAATGGTAGGCCTCGGCGTAGGCTCCATATTGCTGCCGCCCTCGGATGAGAGCATCCGCCGTTCGATCGTGGAAATGGAAATCGCTGACTATCTTTCAGCGGGGAAGAGTTGCCCATGTCCCTACAGCCTCAATCAACTGGGACGGATGTGCGCGGGCCAAAGCGAATATAGCCGTTCGCGCGATTCGACGATCCATTGTTACCCGGACGAGGTCTC
>PLSZ01000496.1 GCA_003164305.1 Acetobacteraceae bacterium | reverse complement strand
GCGGTGGCCAGCGGCAGGCCGGTGAGGAACCAGCCGACGACGCGGCCGCGGTGGCGCTGCGGGAACCAGCGATGGAAGTAGAGCAGCAGGCCGGGGAACAGGCCGGCCTCGGCGATGCCGAGCAGCACGCGGATGCCGAAGAAACTCCAGGGTCCGACGGCGAAGGCGGTGGCGGCGGAGCAAATGCCCCAGGTGATCATGATGCGCGCGATCCAGGGCCGCGCGCCGACCCGCTCCAGGATGATGTTGGAGGGGACCTCCAGCAGGCAGTAACCCCAGAAGAAAGCGCCGGCGGCGAGACCGTAAATGTAGGCGGTCAGGCCGAGGTCCTTGTTCATGGTCAGCGCGGCGAAGCTGACATTGATGCGGTCGATGTAGCAGAGGATGTAGAGCACGAAACAATACGGCAGCAGACGGATGTACGCCTTGCGCATGGTCGAGCGTTCGAGCGCGGCGTTTCGCTCGCGCTCCGGTGCCGAGGGTCCGCGTTCCGGTGTCGTCGCGTCCATTGGTTGTTCCTCCCTCGGTCTGTTTCGACCGTTGCGTGGCACTCAGCCTGATTTAGGCGCGGGCGGCAAGCGCGGTAACGACATCGGCGATCACGGAGCGCCAGTCGCCAGGCTTTGGCTGGCGGAACAAACGAAGCGAACTGTACCAGGGCGTATCGTTGCGGTGGAGCAGCCAGCGCCAGTCGGGCGCGTAGGGCAGCAGCACCCAGGCGGGCCGCCCGAGTGCCCCCGCGACATGCGCGACCGAGGTATCGACGGTGATGACCAGATCCAGGCCGGCGATCAGCGCGGCGGTTTCCGCGTAGTCGGTCAGCGGACGCGCGGGAGCGTCGAGGCCGGGGAGGGTTTTGTGGGGGATCAGGCTGACGCATTGGTGGCTGGCCAGAAGGGGTTCGAACACGGTTTCCGGCGGCGCGCGGCGGCGGTCGTTGCGATGCAGCGGATTGCCAGCCCAGGCGAGGCCGATGCGCGGGGTGGAGGGGATGGCGGGGGCGGTCAGGTAGCCGGCGGGGGAGGGGATGTTGCTGAGCGTGGTCCCGAAGACCCGCGGCAGGCTCATCTGGTCGATCCAGGCGTCGTATGGCGGCAGTGGATCGAACTTCGAAACGACGCGGGCGGTTTCGATGGTGGTCAGCAGCGGGATCAAAGACGGCTCGCAGGCGAGGATCGGGGTGCCGCCGAGTCGCGCGATCATGGGTAAATAACGGGCGAACTGGATGGTATCGCCGAGTCCTTGCTCGGCATGCACCAGGATGGTCCGCCCGCTGGGATCGGTGCCGTCCCAGACCGGGCCGGGAAGATCGATGAAGTCGCGGCGGAACAGGTCATGCTTCTTGCGCCACTCGTATTCGGCGAAACCGCGCGGCAGATCGCCGGCGAGCAAGGCGGCGGTGGCGAGGTTCCAGTGCGCGTGGACGTTGGTTGGGTCGGTGTGGATCGCCTGGTCCAGCACGGCGATCGCTTCGTCCGGGCGTTGTCTGCATGTCACGATGAACCCCAGGCTCACCTGGGCTTCGATCAGGGCCGGGTCGAGGGCAAGGGCGTGGCGGCAGTGCGTTTCCGCCGCGTCCAGGTCGTCCAGGTCCATGCAGGCGTTGCCCAGATTGAGCCAGGCGGAGGCGAGGTTGGGGTTGAGCGCGACGGATGCTGTCAGGGCGGCGCGGGCTTCTTCCGGCCGGGACAGGGCGTTGAGGGCGGTGCCGCGGAGGAAGTGGAGCTCAGCGCTCTCGGGGGCGTCGTATAGCGCGAGGGACGTTTCGGCGATGACGGCGGCGTGGTCGCCAGCGGCGAGGAGGGCTCGGATCAGGTTGCGGCGGGCACCGGCATGGGCTGGGTCGCGGGAGAGGAGGTCGCGGAAGGCGGCGACGGCATCGAGGGCGCGCCCGGCGCGGAGGTGGGCGAGGCCGGTTGGGTAGGTGATGGCGGCATCGGCGAAGACCATGCGCCTGATTGTGGGGGGCAACGGTTAGGCGCGGGTTAATGGTGACCTTGGCTGGCGCCGATTGGCTCCCGCGGGCGCTGATTTCTTGCGGCGAGGGACGACACCGTGCCAGGGTCACGGCGTGATCAGCGAGTTGGCATCATGAGTGAGAAGGACGCCGTTATCGTGCGGCTCCGCGCCGCGTTGCCGGACCTGCGACGGCGGTGGCCGATTCGTTCGCTCGCGTTGTTCGGTTCGGTGGTGCGGGACGAGGCCCAGGCTGAGAGCGACCTGGACGTTCTGGTCGAGTTCGAGAAGCCGATCGATCTGTTCGCTTTTCTGGCGCTGGAAGAGGAATTGGCGAGCCTGGCGGGCCGACGGGTCGACCTCGTTTCGCGCGCGTCGCTTCGACGCCGTATCGGTCGATGGATCCTCGCGGAGGCGGTGCCGCTGTGACGGCGGAGCGGGATTATCGGGATTTTCTGGATGATCTCGTCAGCGCTTGCCGATCGATGATTGGATTTGTCGAGGGGATGTCGTTCGACGCGTATCTCGCTGACGAGAAGACGCGCTTCGCGGTGATGCGCGGATACGAAATTCTGGGCGAAGCTACACGGCGGCTGCCTTCCGAGCTAAAGGACGCCAATCCGGATATTCCGTGGGTTTATACCAGGCGTCCGAAACATTGACCCACGTCATGGCTCGGCTTGACCGAGCCATCGCTCGACGCAAACTGTGCGTCTGCTGATGGCCCGGTCGAGCCNNAATGTTTCGGACGCCTGGTATTATATGGCGGCGGTTCGCAACCGAATCGCTCATGGTTACTTTGGGCTGGATGACCTGCTGCTGTTCGAAACGATTGAGACCCAGCTGACGCGGCTTTTGCCGCGTCTGGAGGCTTTGGCTCCCAGCATCGGGGCGAGGATTGAATTCGATCAGGGTTACGCCGCCCTGATCCTCCCCGCCACCGCCCTGATCTTCCTTGGCGACGCCTGCCAGATCGCCAACCCCGACACCACGCTCACACCCGCGCCGAGCCAGAACGCCAACGTGTAATTCCCGGTCGCGTCATGCAGCACGCCGGTGACCCAGGGGCCGGCCGCCCCTCCCGCCATCGCGGACAGCATCACGGTGCCGAAGATGCCGCCGAAATGCCGGCCCTGGAAGATTTCGGCGACCATCGCGCCCATCACCGATGTCAGGCCGTAACCAAGTCCGCCTTGCGCGGCGACCATGAGATACAACCAGATCATCGATTGATCGTGTTGCAAAACAATCAGCGCCAGGAAGCAGATGACGAAGCCCAGGTTGCTGATGGCCCAGATCCATTCGCGGCCGATCCGGTCGGAGACGTGGCCGAGCGAGATCTGGCCGGCGACCCCGATCAGGCTGACAAGGCCCAAAGCCCATGCGGAACGATTGGCGCTGAAGCCGATCTCCTGCAGGTACTTGGTTTGGTGCACCTGCACGGCGTACCAGGCGTACAACGCGCAGAAATACCCCAGCGCCAGCCACCAGAATCGAGCGGTCCGCAGCGCGCGGCGGACGGTCCATTCGACGGACGTCCACGCGGGATCGACGATGTTGGAGGGGCGCGCGATGGCGGTGTGCAACGGTTCGGCGTCGCCGTCGGGGCGAAGGCCGATATCTTCCGGCCGTTTGCGCAACAGAAAATTGATTGGCACCAGAACGATTAAAATCAGCAAGCCCAGAGCATGGCACGCCGCGCGCCAGCCGGCGCCGACGATCATCGATTGCACCCATGGCAGCAGCGTGACGGAGCCCAGACCGACACCGGAAAACGCGAGGCCGATGGCGAGGCCTCTTGTGCGGACGAACCAGTTCGGCAGGAACAACGATTGGCCGGAATAGCCCAGACAGACGCTGCCTCCGCCGACCAGCACGCCGATGGTGAGGTAAAGATGCCAGGGCTCGGTGGTCAGCGGCGCCAGCAGGAATCCGGCGGCCATCGAAACGGTCCCCAGTTGCATCACCACGCGCGGGCCGAAACGATCCATCATGCGGCCGATGGTGGGACTTAAAATGGACGAGATGACGAAGCCGAAGGAGAACGCTCCGGCGGTGACGCCGCGGTCCCAGTGGAATTCATCGAGGATGGGCGGGAACAGCAGCGAAAACGCGGTGCGCGCGTTCACGCCGATGCCCATTGCGACGAAGGTGACCGCGACGATGATCCAGCCGTAGAAGATGGGGAGGCGCAATTGTGGTTCCTTGTGCTCCAAAACGTCGTGGCCCGGCTTGACCGCATAGGCATCAGGTTAACCGCCGCGAGAGGAAAATGCCCCTCTTCCCGTCATCCTCTGGCTCGACCCGAGGATCACTCGACACGCGAAGGACGTCAAAAGTCGGGCANNGCCTTAACTTGATGCCTATGCGGCTTGACGTTTTGGGCTACCGCGCCTGCGCGCTCGCCTCCGACCGGGTCGCGCCGGCCCGCGCGGCCAACGCCGCCGCCATGAACGCGTCCAGATCGCCGTCCAGCACCGCGCCCGGGTTGCTGGTTTCCGTCCCGGTCCGCAGATCCTTCACCAACTGATACGGTGCCAGAACATAGTTGCGGATCTGATGCCCCCAGCCGATATCCGTTTTCGCGTCTTCCTGAGCCGCCGTCACGGCTTCACGCCGCTGCAACTCGGCCTCGTACATCCGCGCTTTCAACATCGCCATCGCGGTGGCGCGGTTGCGGTGCTGGCTGCGGTCGGTCTGGCACGCGACGATGATGCCCGTCGGAAGATGGGTGATGCGGATGGCGCTTTCGGTCTTGTTGACGTGCTGACCGCCGGCGCCGGACGCGCGATAGGTATCGACTTTCAGGTCCTCGGGATTGATCTCGATCTCGATATTATCATCGACCACCGGATACACCCAGACACTCGCGAAGCTGGTCTGCCGCCGGGCGTTCGAATCGAACGGACTGATGCGCACCAGCCGATGCACGCCNNGACTTGATGCCGGCCTGCTCGCCCTCGCTTTCTTCGAGCAACTGCACTTTGTAGCCGTGCTTCTCCGCCCACCGCATATACATCCGCATCAGCATTTCCGCCCAATCCTGGGCTTCCGTGCCACCCGCGCCGGAGTTCAACTCGATGTAGCTGTCGTTGGCGTCGGCCTCCCCGGACAGCAGGCTCTCGATTTCGCGGCGCTTCGCTTCCTCGGCCAGAGCGCGCAGGTTCGCGGTGGCTTCCGCCGTCATCGCGGCGTCGCCATCGCCTTCCGCCAGTTCGATCAGTTCCAGGGCATCCGAGACGTCGGATTCCAGCTTCCGCACGCCCTCCATCCGCGACGCCAGATTGTTCCTTTCGCGCATCAACGCCTGGGCGCGCGCGGAATCGTTCCAAAGCTTCGGATCTTCGGAGAGGTTGTTCAGTTCCGCGAGGCGGGCTTCGGCGACATCCCAGTCAAAGATGCCTCCTCAGCAGCGCGATCGACTGCTTGATCTGGTCGTTGAGAGCGTCGGATTCGGTGGACATGAGCTTAATCTTGTGTCGCGAGGGAGCGGGTCAATACAGCCCACCCAGTTTGTTGTCGACCCCGCCATGCACCTGGTCCGGCCCCGAGCCGCCGGGCTTGCCGGAACCGCTGCCGATCACGCTCTCGGCCATCTTGTTCTCGGGCGGAGCGAAGGCGATGCGCGGCCCGGCCGCCTGCGGGAACTGCAACACGGGCCGGCCTTTGAAGGCTTCGGTCATGAATTCGTGCCAGATCGGCGCGGCGACGACGCCACCTTCCTCATGCCGGCCAAGCGAGTAATTGTTGTCGTAACCGATCCACACCGTGGTCACCAGGTCGGGCGTGAAGCCGGAGAACCAGGCGTCGCCCCAGTCCTGCGTGGTGCCGGTCTTGCCGGCGATCGGCCGGTTGAAGCCGGCGCCCGCGGCGCGCCCGGTACCCGCCTGAACGACATTGATCAGCAGGTCGATCAGGGTCCGGTCGGCGTACGGGTCGGCCACCTGGGTCCGCATGTCCATGATCGTGGGTGGCCCCTTGCCATCCGCGCAGCCGGGGCATTCCAGCCCGTGCGGCCGCCAGACGATGCGCCCGTTACGATCCTGCACGCTGTCGATCAGCGTCGGAACGACCTCTTTGCCGCCCGCCGCCAGCCCGGCGTACATGCCGACCACCCGCATCGGGGTCGTCTCCACGGAGCCGAGGGCGCCCGAGATCACATGCGGCATCGAATCATACATGTGGAACGACTGCGCGGTTTTCGCGATCTCGGCCATGCCGACCTTCTGCGCCAGTCGAACCGTGGGCACGTTCATCGACCATTGCAGCGCGGTCTTCACCGACACCGGCGCCCCGAAGGTGCCGGTCGAGTTGTCCGGCTCATACAACGTGTTGCCGACCTGGATCTGCAGTTCGGAGTTGGAGATCATCTGGTTCGGCGAAATGCCCGCCTCCAGCGCGGTCAGATAGACCATCGGCTTGAAGTTGGAGCCCGGCTGCCGATTGGCCTGGGTCGCCCGGTTGAACTGGCTCTGCTCGAAGCTGAAGCCGCCGACCATCGCCAGCACGCGCCCGGTGGTCGGGTCCATGCAGATCAGCGCGCCCTGCACGCCGGGGATCTGCCGCAAGGTCACTTTGGTCAGGCCAGACGCGACCGCGCCTTTCGCCGGCGTCTCGGGTTGCGCGCCCGGTTGCGGCGGCTCGATCATCACCACATCGCCGGCCTGCATCACGTCGGTGATCCGCTTCGGCGTCGGGCCGAGCTCGTCCTTGTGCAGCCAACGCGCCCAGGTGACGTCGGACATGGGGATTTCGCCGAGACTGGGGGTGGGGGTGGCGCCACGCTGGCCCAGACCGGTCAGCCAGCCGACCCGCGCCTCGTTGTCCGAGGTGCTGAGTACCACGGCAAGCTGCCAGTTCGGCAACATGCCCGGGCGGCGAGGGGTGTTCGCCAGCAGACGTTGCCAGTCGCGCTCCAGCAGAGCGGTGTTCTCGATGTGCGTCACCGGCCCGCGCCAACCGCCCAGACGGCGGTCATACGCGAGCAGCCCGTTGCGCAGCGCCTTGTTGGCGGCGACCTGCAACACCGGATCCAGGCTGGTGCGCACCGACAGGCCCTCGGTCGTCATGTCCTGGCCGAACTGAGCGATCAACTGGCGGCGCACATCCTCGGCGAAAAAATCGGCGTCGGAGACGACCTGCGGATGCCGCGACACCGTGGGCACGATCGGCTGCTGCTTCGCGTCGGCCACTTGTTCGGGGGTCAGCACGTGGTCCTCGAGCATCCGGTCCAGCACCCGCGCCCGCTGCGCCCGCGCGGCGTCGGGATTGCGGAACGGATTGTAATTGTTCGGTGCCTTGGGCAAGGCGCCGAGGAACGCCGCCTCGGCGATCGTCAGTTGATCGAGCGGCTTGCTGAAATACGCCTCCGACGCCGAGGCCACGCCATAGGCGCCTAGTCCGAGGTAGATCTCGTTCAGGTAAAGTTCGAGGATCTGGTCCTTGGTCAGCGTCTTTTCGATCCGGAAGGCCAGGATGGCTTCCTTGGCCTTGCGGGCGAAGGTGACCTCATTGTCCAGCAGCATGTTCTTGGCGACCTGCTGGGTGATGGTGGAAGCGCCGACGGGCCGGCGTCCCTGGCCGTAGTTCAGCGCATCGGTCACCGCGGCGCGCGCGATCGCCAGCGGATCGACGCCGCGGTGGAGGAAGAAGTTCTGGTCCTCGGCGGACACGAAGGCCCGTTTCACGATGTCGGGAATGGCGGCATACGGCACGAAAATGCGCCGTTCGGTGGCCAGTTCCGACAGCAGCCGCGAATCGCCGGCATAGATCCGGCTCATCACCCGCGGCTGGTAATGGCGCAGCCCCTCGACATCCGGCAGACCCGCCGAGAAACGCTCATAGGCCACATAGCCGCCCACCGCCGCCACGCCGCAGCCCAGCACGGCAAGTCCGGCCAGCCCGCCGACCACGCGGCCCAGCCAGCGCCACCGCCGGCGCGGGCGGGGTGCCGGCTTGCGGGTGCCCCGCGACGGCTTCCGGTCGGAAGCCGAAGGTGCGAGCTTCTCGCCCGCCGTCAACGGTTCAGTCATGCCGGTTCGCTACACCTGTCCTGCAACGCGGCAAAACGCTGCCGCGGTCACCCGGCCATGCGCCGCGCCGTCGGCGCCCCACCGGGTCCGTTGCTAAAATAGGCATCGACGGCCCGTTTCATAGCCGCGGCCACGCGAATGCGATGGTCCGGACGGCGCAAGGCCGCCTCGTCCGCGCGGTTCGACATGAACCCCATTTCCACCAGCACGCTCGGGATGTCCGCCGCCTTCAGCACCACGAAGCCGGCATGGCGGCACGGATTGCCCAGCAGCGGCGTGTCGTGGTGCAGCTCGCTCACCACGCTGTTCGCCATCCGCGCCGATCCTGCCCGCGTCTCCTGGCGCACCAGGCTGGCCAGGATGCGCGCCACCTCCGGCGGGGCATCGTGGAAAGCCGGCACGCCGAAGCGGTCGGCGGCGTTCTCCCGTTGCGCCAGCGCCGCGGTCTGGGCATCCGAGGCGGTGCCGAGGGTGTAAACGCTGGCGCCGCGCACCCGAGGATCGCGCATGGCGTCGGCATGCATGGACACGAACAGGGCGGCGCCCTGCTTCTGGGCGATGCCGACACGCTCCTCCAGTGGGATGAACACATCGCGCGTTCGGGTCAGCCCCACCCGGTAGCGCCCCGACGCTTCGAGTTGCCGGCGCAGCTCCAGCGCCGCGGCCAGGGCGACGTATTTCTCGTAGGTGCCGGAGATGCCAATGGCTCCGGGGTCCTTGCCGCCATGGCCGGGGTCGAGCAACACCAGCGGCAGCGTGCGCGGCGGCGGCCGGGGCGCGCGCAACGACGCGGCCCCGGCGGCGGCCGGAAACAGGAAACTGACGCAAACGCCGTGGCCAAGCAGGAATCGCCGCGTGATCACCTGATTCTGTCCCGGTTGCCGTGCCCGAAGCGGTCTGGACCCCGATTAGGGGGCGCTTTTACCACAGCATCTCCGCTTTCGCACCTTCGGCGTTGATCCAGGCCGATTCATGGCACGAAACGGACAGAAGTGTTGCAGCAGCGCCGCAGCGGCGATCAGGCGCAGCAGAGGCCAGGGTTAATGCTCCTGAGGGGCCTTGCGCCACGGCAGCAGCCGCACCAGCACCGACTGAACGCCCGGAATCTGGAGCACCACCGTCAAGATGATGGCGGTGGCCAGCACAACGGACGTCGGACGGGTGAAGAAGGGCATCAGGCTGCCACCGGACAGCACCAGCCCGCGGCGCAGGCTTTTATCCAGCAGGCCGCCCAGCACCAGTCCCAGCACGAACGGCGCCATCTGATAGCCGCGCCGGCGCAGGAAGAAGGCGCCGATGCCCACCACCAGCATGGCGTAGACGTCGAACAAGCGCGACGCATTGGCATAGGCGCCGATGTTGCAGAGCAGGAAGATGATCGGCATCAGCACGGCGCGCGGCACCCGCAGCACGTAGAGCAGCGGCCGCACCAGGAACAGCCCGAACACCAGGATGCTGCACATTGCCAGCGAGGTCATCGCCACCACGTCGAGGATGAACTGCGGGTGCTCGATCATCAGCATCGGACCGGGCTGGATGCCGTGGATGATGATCGCCGCCATCAACACCGCCGAGGGCGCCGAGCCCGGCACGCCAAGCGAGAGCATCGGGATCATGTGCCCGGGAAT
>PLSZ01000665.1:2352-13272 GCA_003164305.1 Acetobacteraceae bacterium | reverse complement strand
GGCCACCCCACCGCCCACCCCACTGCCCACCCCACTGCCCACCGCACTGCCCACCCCAACGACGCATGAGGTCCCTTTCGCGATGATCGATGGTTGCAAACTTTGTTCCCTCTTCGCGTTGTTGTTCGCGAGCGTGGCGTTGCATCCGGCAAAGGCGGCCGAGATGAAGGAGCCGGCGCCGCCTGGGATCGCTTATGATGGCGAGGCGCGCACCGGCACCGATACGCGCCCGGTACGGTTCCGTTTCCTTTGCACATCGAACGAGGGATCCGGCGTCACCGGCGTGCTGTCGGTCGAACTGGAAATCCCGCGCTATCAACAGCTGAAAGCCGTCTTTGATTTCGATGCCTTCGAGGGCCCCGACGCCGACGCCGGTCCAAAGACGTTGCTGCAAGGCACCGGCGCGCGGAGCAAATCCAGCGGCCGTTTCACCGCCGCCGGATCGGCGATCGAAAATGGCGCGACCGATTACTTCGCGCTGGACGTCGCCGCCTCCCGGCGGGACCCCGCCGCGTTGCGTAAACTCGCCGCCGTGCTGCGCCCGTTGATGGATGGCGCGAGCGCGTTGATCTGGAACCAGGATAACGCGAAACCGAAAGGGCCGCCGATGGTCGCCAGCCTGGATCTGGCACGACGCCAGGCCGAGGAACTGAAGACCGCGCTCGCTCCCTGTCTGAAGACCCATCAGGAGACCGCACGATGAGCCGATCCCCGTACGACGACCCCGTCGTCGTTCGCCTCGACCGGCGCGGCGCGCTCGGTCATGTCGCCACCATCTCGATCAACAATCCGGCGCGGCTCAATTCGCTGTCGTCCGAGGTGATGGAAGCCTTCATCGCGGCCGTTCGAGAGGTCGCGCCGGACCCCGATTTGCGTTGCGTCATCGTCTCGGGCGAGGGCGACCGTTCGTTCATGGGCGGCGCCAATCTGCTGGAACTGGAAACGCTGAACCCCGACACCGCGCGCGCCTTCCTGACCCAGGTCCACACCATGAGCCAGGTGCTGCGCGACCTGCCGGTCCCCGCCATCGCCCGCGTAAACGGGGTTTGCCTCGGCGCCGGGCTTGAGATCATGGCGGCCTGTGACATGCATGTCGCCAGCGACAACGCCGTGTTCGGCATGCCGGAAGTCAGGATCGGCGTACCCTCCGTCGTGGAGGCCGCGTTGTTGCCACAACTGATCGGCTGGGGCCGCACGAAAGTCCTGCTTTATACCGGCGATACCATCGACGCGGCGACCGCGTTGGACTGGGGACTGGTGGAACGCGTCGTTCCGTTGCCGGACCTCGACGCCGCGGTGGAGCAATGGGTCGCGGCCATCGTCGGGTCGGGGCCACGCGCCATCCGCCTGCAAAAAGAACTGATCCGCGAGTGGGAAGCGATGCCGGTCAACGACGCGATCCAGGCGGGCATTCGCATGATGGGCCGCGCCTATGAAACCGATGAACCGCGCCGGATGGTCGCGGCGGCGCGAGAGCGGTTGCGGACCCGGAAGAAACAGACGCCAATCAACTCCGGGCCGACGGGCGTGGATAACTAAAGTTTGGCGGCAGATCGAGGATCAGTCGCAGCGGGATCGAAACGGTCACATCCCACTGCGGTATCCAGGGATCGCCGGGCGGATAGTACGGCACTTCGAGCATGTTGGCCCTCTCTTCATAGCGGGCTTTCTTCTCCAGCGCGTCGCCCGGATCGAAAGCGAGACCGCCAGGCTTGTCGGCGGTCAGTTCGTCGGTGTACTCGCTTCGCATCGGCAGCCGTTCGAGATGGAAAATCCGGCAGCCGCGCAGCAAACTCCGTGGCGGCAGCCCCAGCGCCCGCTCAATCTGATAAGGCGTTTTCCCGAACAAGTACAACTCCTGTGTCACATAGCCAACCGCGCGGACATGTTCCGGCGTATTCATGACGGTCCCCATGCGCACAACCTTCACCAGCCTCTGGGCGCCGGTCATCGACCAGGGCTCCTTACGGAGCGCGTCGCGTATTTCCGCTTTCCAATCCGGTTCACGAGACATTGCCGCCGCCTTCCTCGTTGATGTGGTTACCCACCGCGCGCCACCGCCAGCACCCCATCGCGAACCACCTCGTGCGCTGCAAGTTCCAGCCCATCGATCGTGTTCGTCCGCCCCAGTGTGACCCCATCCACCGCTGGGCCATTCCGCACCAATGTCGTGAGGATCCGCCGTTCAGTCTCCGGATCGAGACACTCCAGCAACATCTCCCGCGACGCCGCGTCGTGCACCGCCAACCCCGCGATCAACCCGTACGCGCCCCAGTGCGAGACACCGGCGGTCACCAGGAACTCCGCCGGCGTCACGCAAGCGATCGTCGCGCCGCGCGGAATTTCGCGCGCGACCAGTTCCGCCGGCAGCGCGCCCATGCCCACTTCATTGCCGCCGTCCCCGATCGCGATCGTGCGCCACGGACCCGCCGTGAACACGTGGTCCAGCGGCGCCGCGAAAGCACCGACATCCTCCCCGCGCATGTTTCGCGGCCGCCCGTCCGCGCTGAGCCCGCAGCGCTCGATGGCGATCATCCAGTCGATGCCGTGCGCGCGCCAGGCCTCGATCGTCGGGGTCAGATCGGCATCGGGCGCGACCGCGTCGACCGGCACGGTCACGCCGGCACCGGCGAGGCCTGACCCCATCAGGGCCGCTTCGCACGCGGAACGACAGGCCGCGTCGGTCAACACCCGGCAGCGCACGCCCATGCGCGACAACGCCAGCGCCAGCAACGCGGCACCGGCCGGCCCGTCGGTCTCCGCCGCCGCGGGGTCCGCGCGCGGCACGAAAAAACCGGTCAATATCCCAACGTAACGCGGTCGCGCGGCCGACAACGCCGACACCGCCTGGAACAATCCGCCGCGCGAGGCCGCGAACAAGGCATTCACGCCGCGGCCGACGTCCTGCTGGATCAACGCCTCGATGCGGTCGATCCGGTCTTTCAAAGCACGGCGAGTTTGGTGTTCCGCAGATCGGTGATCAGCATGCTGCCCGGCGCGTGCGTGATGCAGAATTCCGGCTTCACCTGAGCGATCACCGCCTGCGGCGTCACGCCACAAGCCCAGAACACCGGCAGCTCGCCGTCGCGCACCGGCACCGCGTCGCCATAATCCGGCCTGGCGATGTCCCGGATCCCGATGGCGTCCGGCAGCCCGATATGCACCGGCGCGCCATGCACCGAGGGAAACCGTGACGTGATCTGAATGGCGCGGATCGCGTCCGCTGGCTTCATCGGCCGCATCGATACCACCATGGGCCCCGAAAACACCCCCGCCGGCGCGCAAGCAATGTTGGTGCGATACATCGGCACGTTGCAGCCGAGCGTGATGTGACGCACGTCGATGCCGTCGGCGATCAAGGATTCCTCGAACGAGAACGAACAGCCGAGCGCGAACCCCACCAGATCGCCGCGCCAGGCGTGGATGACGTCGTGCGGTTCCTCGACCAGATCGCCGTCACGCCAGACCCGATACCGCGGAATGTCCGTGCGAATGTCGAGATCGTCGCCAAGGCCGGGAAAATGCGGGGAGCCTTCTTCGGACACCGCCAGCACCGGACAGGGCCGTGGATTGGCCTGCGCGAACCGCAGGAAATCATGCGCGAGGTTGCGCGGTAGCACCACCAGATTGGCCTGCACGTTGCCCGGCGCGAGGCCGGACGTCGGCCCGGTGAAGGCACCCGTGCGAATGCGCCGCCGTTCCGCCGGGCCGGCGTTCTCGAAAGCATCGACCATCGCGTTCATTCGCCATCCTCCAGGATCGGATGTACCACGCTACCAGATTCCGCCGGATGATCGACAGCCCCATCACGCTCCCGTCAACCGGCCAACTGGGAATGCGGTGACGGGGGCAAGCCGCGGACCTCACCCGGACCATCCGGTGTGCTGTCCGCTGGTAGGCGTCTGGCCGGCGGCGCTTATTCCCCGGTGAGCGGAACGATCGGTGGTTTTTTTCGCCCTTACCCAGGGGAATTCGGCGGCGTAACGAACGTCTTTTTCAGGAAGAAGCGGGAATACCCAGGTGGCTGGTTATCGAGCGTGCCGAAGACAGTGTAGCCGAGCTTTTCGTAAAATCCGCGTGCCTGAAAACTGAAGGTATTCAGCCAGGCGCCGGCGCAGCCACGGCGGATCGCCTCGGCTTCGGCGTCGCCCATCAAGCGACGGCCGAGGCCGGCGTGGCGGGAGGTCTCCGGCACGAACAGCAGACTGATGTGCAACTGGCCGAACAGCGTGTCGCCCCACAAACCGCCGATGATCTCGCCGGTCGCCGGATCGGACAGTAGCAGGGCCAGCAGGTGGCTGTCCTCCGGATGTCCCACCTGAGTCGCGTTGAACCCCATCAGGCCGCGCAGAAGCACGCTCCGGGCCGTTGCGTCCGGCGTATCGGTCAGCGTGACGGTGGGGTCCAAGCGTTACTCCGCCGCTGGCCGCATGATCGCCAGGTCGCAGCCTTCGTCGGCCTGCAACACCTGCTCGGCGATCAGCCGATCCCAGCCGCGGCCCGGCTTCGGCGGTGGCGACCACGCCGCGCGGCGCTTCGCGAGTGTCGCCTCATCAACCAGCAGATCGAGCGCGCGGTGCCGCACCGAAAGCCTGATGCGATCACCGCTTTCCACGAGGCCCAAGGGGCCGCCCGCGGCCGCTTCCGGCGTGATGTGCAGCACGATGGTGCCGAACGCGGTGCCCGACATGCGGCAATCGCTCATGCGCACCATGTCCTTGATGCCGGCGCGCGCCAGCTTCGACGGGATCGGCAGATACCCCGCCTCCGGCATGCCGGCGGGGGTCAGCGAACCGGCGTTCTTTAACACCAGAATGTCGTCCTTTGTGACATCCAGCGCCGGATCGTCGATGCGGTTCGCCAGGTCTTCCAGCCCGTCGAACACCATCGCGCGGGCTTCGGTTTCGAACAGCGACGGCGTCGCCGCGCTACGCTTCAGGATCGCCCCGCGCGGCGCCAACGAGCCGAACAGCGCCACGATCCCGCCCACCGGGGAGACCGGTTCGGCGAACGCGCGGATGTAGCGCCGGTCAACGAATTCAGGCTCCGTCAGGCGGTCTTGTAGCGTCGTCCCGGTGACGTCGATACAGCCAACGTGCAGCAACGCACGCAATTCCCACAGTAGCGCGTGCATGCCGCCAGCGGAATGAAAATCCTCCATGTAGCCTTCGCCGGTGGGCTTCAGATCGACCAGCACCGGCGTGGTGTCGGACAATTCATTCAACCGATGCAGATCGATTTTAATGCCCAACCGTCCGGCGATAGCCGTCAGATGGATCAACGCGTTGGTGGAACCGCCAAGCGCCAGCAACACGCGCACCGCGTTTTCCACCGATCGCGCCGTGATGATCTCCGACGGCCGGACCGGATGCTCGATCAGATGCACGGCCAGGGCGCCGGCTTCCTCGGCCGCGCGCAAGCGGTCGGCGTGCACGGCGGGGATCGAGCCGTGGCCGAGGGGCGTCATGCCCAGGGCCTCGGAGATGCAGGCCATGGTCGAAGCGGTGCCCATCACGCCGCAGGTGCCGGCGGTGGTCGCCAGGCGTCCCTCGATCTGGCCGATGCGCTCCCTTGTCACGGTGCCGGCACGATAGGCAGCCCAGTACCGGCGGCAATCGGTGCAGGCGGCCAGCCGTTCGCCCTGGAACGGCGTCGCCAGCATCGGGCCGGTGACCAGTTGCACCGCCGGGACGTTCGCCGAGGCCGCCGCCATCAGTTGCGCGGGCACGGTCTTGTCGCAACCGCCGATCAGCACGGCGGCGTCCATCGGTTGCGCGGTCAACATCGCCTCGGTATCGATCGCGGCGAGGTTGCGGAAATGCATCGAGGTCGGGAACAGCGACGGCTCGCACAGCGACACGGTCGGGAACGCCAGCGGCAACCCGCCGGCGGCCAGCACGCCGCGCTTCACGGCCTCCACCAGTTCCGGCACCGTACGGTGACAGTTGTTGAAATCCGAGCCGGTGTCGACGATCCCCACGACGGGTTTGTCGAGCATCGCCTGCGAATAGCCCATGGATTTGGCGAACGACCGGCGCAGATACAGCGCGAAGTCGGGATCGCCGTAGTTGGCGGCGTTGCGGGCGAGGCCGCGTTTGGGAGGGGTGTCGGTCATAGGCGATATGGGTAGCGCGATGCGGGGGGTGGGGCAAACCAGGCACGCGGCCCGGAGCAGCCCTCAGATCACGCGCCAGGTTCGATCATCGTCCGCGGATCGACAATTCGGTCGAAATCCGTCTCCGAGACAAACCCCAGTTCCAGCGCCGCCTGTTTCAACGTCAGATCGTGCTCCATCGCGTGATGCGCGATCTTCGATGCCTTATCGTAGCCGATCGCCGGCACCAGCGCAGTCACCAGCATCAACGACCGTTCCACATACTCGCCGATCTTCTTCAGGTTCGGCCGCGTGCCCTCGATCAGAAATTCACGGAAATTGTGACATCCATCGCTCATGATCGCGATCGACTGCGCAATGTTATGGATCATCAACGGCTTGTAAACGTTCATCTCCAGAAAACCGCCGGCGCCGCCAAACCCCACCGCGACATCGTTCGCCATCACCTGCACCGCGATCATCGTCAGTGCCTCGCACTGCGTCGGATTGACCTTGCCTGGCATGATGGAAGACCCAGGCTCATTTTCCGGCAATTCCAGTTCCGCGAGACCGGCGCGTGGCCCACAGGCCAGCAACCGAATATCGTTGGCGATTTTATACAGCGATACCGCCAGTGTCCGCAGCGTCCCCGACAATTGCACCAGCGCGTCATGCGCGCCCTGCACGGTGAACTTGTTCGGCGCCGTCACGAACGGCAGCCCGGTCAACGAAGCGATGACGGTCGCCGCCGCCTCCGCGAACCCCGGCGCCGCGTTAATGCCGGTCCCCACCGCCGTGCCGCCCAACGCCAACTGGTACACCCCCGGCAGCGCGGCATCGATCCGTTCCAGATTATCGCCCAACATTCCCGCGTAGCCAGACCATTCCTGCCCCAATGTCAGAGGCGTCGCGTCCTGCAAATGCGTCCGGCCGATTTTAACGATGTCCTTCCATTCGCGCGCCTTCGCGTCGATCGCATCGTGCAGCGCGCGCACCGCCGGGATCAGCCGCTGCCTCACGCCGATCGCCGCCGCCATGTACATCACCGACGGAAACGTATCGTTCGACGACTGCGACATGTTCGCGTGGTCGTTCGGATGCACCGGATCCTTGCCGCCCACCGGCGTCCCCGCCAACTGGCAGCACCGATTCGAGATCACCTCATTCACATTCATGTTGAATTGCGTGCCGCTGCCGGTCATCCACACGTGCAGCGGGAACATGTCGCGATGCTGACCGGCGAGTATCTCGTCGCAGACCTGAACGATCAGTTCACACCGCCGGTCGTCCAGCCGCCCGCCATCATGATTGGCGATCGCGGCGGCCTTCTTCAGGATCGCATACGCCGTGATCATTTCCCGCGGCATCAGGTCGCTGCCGATGGAGAAATACTTCAACGACCGCTGGGTCTGCGCGCCCCACAATTTATCGGCGGGCACCTCGACCACGCCGAGGCTATCGGTCTCTTTCCGCGTGTTTTCCATGGCAGACGGTCCCTTGAAGAAGGTCGATCACAATCGAAAGAAACACCGCCCGACCGACCGAGGTTCCGCGACGGGCCTCGCCGGCCCATGGGGACCCGCTGAAACAAAGGAAATTTCACCACAGAGGCACAGAGCACACAGAGCACACAGAGATATTATAAAAACCCATTCTCTGTGACGTCTGTGTCTCTGTGGTAAAAAATTCTTTCTTAACTCAAACCTCGCACGGCCTCACTTAATCGAAATCCGTCGCCAACGCCGCCCTCACCGCGTCCGGCACCACCGCCATATGCCCATACCGAGGATGCGTGAACCCCAACAAAACCTCACCCTCCCCCAACCGAAATACCGCGATCTGCCCAGGCGTAAACGCAAAATGCACGAACTGCACCGACGACGCCTTGCCCTCCGCCGTCGTCCGATCCTGATCCGTCTCCGCCACTCCCAGAATCGTTTCGCCGCCAACGCGCAGGAACGCCGTCTCCTCGATGCCGCCCAATCCATCCAGAACGTTCTTCCGCCGGATCGGATCGTCGATCTCGATCATGAACGTCGCGATCAGCTCCGTTCCATTCGGGACCAGCGGATTATACGCCGCCAGCTCATCGGCCGCCTGCGCCATGCCGCCTTTCTCGATGTAGATCATCTCCTGCACCTGCAGCCACATCGTGTCCCGGCTTTCGAAGTAGAACGTCACATAGGGCCCCACCGCCACCCGCCGGTCCCGTTTCAGCGCGCCAATTTTCCGTTTCCACTCCGCACGGTTCCGCGCGTACTCCGCCGGCGGCAGAATGTCAGACATCGTCAAAGCCGCCATCGCCATATCCTCCAGTTACGAACGGATCCCATAAGCCCGGGCCAGGACCTGCACCGGATGCGACACCAGCTCTGGTTTCGGGCCATTCCCGGTCTGCTTTCCCATCCCCTGCGCGATGTGCACGCCCGCCAGCGGACATTCCGACATCACCAGGCCCGGCCCGTTCCCCGCCGCCTGCCGCGCCACCGGCCGTCCGACCTTCAGCGCCACATCGAACCACTCTTTCTTGAAACCCCACGACCCGCCATGACCCGAGCACCGCTCGATCACTTTAACATCCGCCTCGGGGATCAGCCGCAGCATCTCGGCGGCTTTTTGCCCCATGTTCTGCGCCCGCGCGTGACACGCCATGTGTACCGTCAGCGTGCCGGGCACCGGCTGCATCCCAGGCGCCAGCCCAACTTTCTTCGCGATATCGACGATGTATTCGCTGACATCGAACGTCGCCGCCGCCAGTTTCTCGACCGCCGGATCGCCCGGCAAAATCAGCCGCCATTCCAGCTTCAACATCAACGCGCAGGACGGCACCAGCGCGATCACGTCGTAGCCTTTGTCGATCCACGTTCCGAGTTCCGCCGCCACCACCCGAGCATTCGCCGCCACATCGTCGATGCGGCCCTGTTCCAGCAACGGCATCCCGCAACACTTAGGCTGCGCGACCTCGGTTTCAACACCGTTCCGCGCCAACACCGCGCGCAAATCCGTACCCACCGCCGGATTGTTGTAATCGCCGAAACACGTCGCGTACAGCACCGCTTTGCGTCCAAACGCCGGCGCCTCCCGGTTCACCTCGGGCGCCACCTGCGCCTGAGCCACCAGCGTCTTCGAGGCGTATTTCGGCAACTCCGCGTCCGGGTGGAAATCAGCCACCTTGCGCAGGACCGGTCCGACGATCTTGTTGTCCAGCGCGGTCGCCCAATTGGCCAAAGGCGCGACCACGGACGCCAGCTTCCCGTTGCGGTCGGTCTCCGCCAGTTGCCGGTCCGCGAACGAAACCTTGCCCTGCTTCGCCTCCATCGCGCGATACCGCAGCATCAGATGCGGAAAATCGACGTTGAACGGATGCGGCGGCACATACGGACACTTGGTCATATAGCACATGTCGCACAATGTGCACGCGCCGATGACCGCCGGAAATTCGCGACTGTCCACGCCATCCAGTTCCTGCGTCGGCGACGCGTCGATCAGGTCGAACAGTCGCGGGAACGAATCGCACAAATTGAAACAACGCCGGCAGCCGTGGCAAATATCGAACACCCGGCGGAGTTCTTTCTCGATTTCCTCCGGGTCGTAAAACGACTCCTCTTGCCACGCCAACGGGTGGCGAGTCGGTGCCTCAAGGCTCCCTTCGCGCATCGCGAAATCTTTCTTTAACAGAATGAAGTACCGGTCCCCGCCCGCCAGAACAGGCGAGGACCGTGCATCGGATCAGGCCAGTTCGTTCAAAGCCTTCTGGAAACGGCCGGCGTGCGAACGCTCGGCCTTCGCCAGGGTTTCAAACCAATCGGCGACTTCCTCGAAGCCTTCTTCGCGGGCCGTGCGCGCCATGCCCGGATACATATCGGTGTATTCGTGCGTCTCACCGGCGACCGCCGCCGCGAGGTTCTTGTTGGTCGGTCCGATCGGCAGGCCGGTGGCCGGATCGCCCGACTCCTCCAGATATTCCAGGTGACCGTGCGCGTGTCCGGTTTCGCCTTCCGCGGTGGAGCGGAACACGGCCGCGACGTCGTTGTAGCCTTCGACGTCGGCCTTCTGCGCGAAATACAGGTAACGCCGGTTGGCCTGCGATTCGCCGGCGAACGCGGCCTTCAGATTGTCTTCGGTTTTGCTTCCCTTGAGCGCCGCCATTGTCTCTTCCTTTCCGAGGTTCGTGGGGCTGGACCATTGGGTCACACGCGGGCCTGTCAGCCCGTGCCGTGTGTCCCGCCGGCCAACGAGGGCAACCTAGTCCACTTGCCGGATAAATAGAAGTTGGCAAGTTGATGAATTCTTTCGATCATAAGCATCGATAGCAGCGGTCAGATCGTCGGGGTCCGGCCGCTCCATGGCCTTGCCGCCTCGAACAACGCCGCCACGCGCAGCAACCGCTCGTCTTCCCCCGGCCGCGCGACCAACTGGATCGCCAGGGGCATCCCCGCCGCGTCGAACCCGCACGGCAGGCTGATCGCCGGATGCCCGGTCAGGTTGAACGGCATCGTGTAGGGATACCAGGCGGCGCGCAGGTTCTCCACGGACTGGTTGTCGATCTCGATCGGGCCAAAGAAATCCTGATCGATCGGCAACGCCGGGCGAGACAAGGTCGGCATGGCGACGATATCGGCGGTGTCGAACCACGCCTGGACCTGGCGATACAGCCGGGTCCGGGCGAAAATCGCCTCGTACAGCTCCGCCGCGCTGTACGACGCGACCCGGTCCATCTGCCGCACGAACGTCGGGCACATGATCGCCCGATGCTTCTCCAGATGATGCCCGAACTGGGCGCGCCGGTACGAGCCGTTGTTCACGAACCACACCGATTCCGGGTT
>PLSZ01000665.1:0-2305 GCA_003164305.1 Acetobacteraceae bacterium | reverse complement strand
GCCACCGCCGCGCCGGGAAAATCCCATGCCGGCCGTCCGGTCGACAGTGGATCGCGAGGGTCGCTGCCCGCCATGACGCTCAACATCAGCGCGGTATCCGCCACCGTGCGCGTCATCGGCGTGATGTACGAAATATTCCCGAACCCGTCCTGCGCGTACTCTTGCGGCACCATGCCGAGCCCCTGCTTGAACCCAACCACGCCGTTGCATGCCGCCGGGATGCGCGTCGAGCCGCCGCCATCCGTCGCGACCGCCAACGGCACCAGGCCCGCCGCGACCGCCACCGCCGAGCCGCCCGAACTACCGCCCGACGTCCGGTCGCCGCGCCAGGCATTGCGCGTTCGCCCAAACAACGGCGCCTCGGTGAGGCATTGCTGGCCGAACTCCGGAGTCGTTGTTTTGCCGACGACAATGGCGCCCGCTTGTTTCAACCGTGCCACGACCACGGCGTCGGTGTCGGGCACATGGTCCTTGAATATCAGCGAACCCCAGGTGGTGCGAATGCCCGCTGTCGGGACCAGATCCTTCACCGCCACCGGCACGCCGTGCAATGGCCCCACCGCATCCCCTCGCATCACCGCCGCCTCCGCCTCCCACGCCTGGGCCATCGCGGCATCGTCGGCGATCGTGATGAAAGCGTTCAACACCGGCTGCGCGGCGTGGATCCGGTCGAGCGCGGCGCGGATCACCTCGACCGGGGAGACGCCGCGGGCGCGGATCGCGGCGGCGAGTTCGGTGGCCGGGGTAAAAGCGAATTCATCGGCTGCCATTCCGCGATCTCCTCCTACATCCGGGGGCTTCAGAATTGAGGCCCGCCGAACGGAACCGGACTGTGCCACGCTTTCCAGCAGTTCGTCGCTCGACGCTCTGCGTCGCTCGGCGATCCACGCGGCTCGACCGTCTTCGCGCACCCATCGATGCGCAGTGTTTCGATGAATTTCCGGCCGCCGTCGAAACTGTAAACGACGATGCTCCCACCACGCGGATTAACAGTGAAGAAGTCGATGGTGGCGGTTTGAAACCGGCAGTGGCCATAGGAAATCGGCCCTTCCCACAGCCGAGGCCGCGCGGCGTCGTCAGGGCCACCAATGCGCAACGACGTGCCGTCCGCGAGTTGAAAGACCGTTGCATCCTCCCCCGGCGTGACGGACAACGGCAACAAGTCATGACATTCGGAAGGCGGCGGATTCGCTCGGGCGTCGATGGAGGCCAGCAACGCCATGCACGCCAAGGTCCGAACGATCACGGCGTGGCGGCGGGAGCCCGCAAAGCCCCATAACGCAGCACGGCGCGCATCTCCGAATTAAATCCGAAATTGATGTAGTCCGGGCCATCGCCCGCGGGAAACCGCGTGTTGTTCTTCCCGCTCCATTGGCCCGTCAACGCGCCCCAATAACCGAGAGGCCAGGTGCCCGAGGCGTACGTCTTCAGTGGGCCGGGCACGATGATCGCGACATGCCCATCCGCCGTGCCGGCCGCCGCCGCGATGACCAGGTAGCCGTCGCTGGCCGCCTTCGCCGCCGCGTCAGCGCTGGTGGCCAGCGGAATGAACGGGCTTCCGCCAATTCGCGCGGCGATCGCGTTCGCGTTGCCGGCCACGGCTGTTTCGAGACCGAACCGCGCGCAAACCGCCTGCACGAAGTAGTTGCAGGCCATGCGGTTGCGCGAAGACTGGAGTTCCGTCTCACAGGCGGCGACGACCGCCGAGGACGTCAAGGCGGACACAGCCATGGCCTCCCCCCCGAGTGTTTGATAAGGTTTCGTACCACGGCCGTCTCCATGTGGCAATGATCCTTCGCGATAACAAACGGGGGCCGAGAGATGACGCGACGCGAGTCCGCGACGGGTGCCGGCTTGCCCGGTTGAGCCGCTCAGTTAGAACGGCCCATGCTATCGGGCGATAAGGGAGACAACCAAATGCGGACAGGCTCGGACTACCGGACATCCTTGCGCGACGGCCGCCGCGTCTGGGTCCTGAACGATGGCGCTGTCGAAGACGTCGTCACGCATCCCGCCACCAGCGCCATGGTCGAGGAATACGTCGCCTGGTACGATCGTCATTTTAATCCCGCGTGGCGCGAAACTTTGCTGACGGAAAGCGGCGCGCCCGTTTGGGCGATCCTGCCGCGCTCCGCCGCCGATCTGCGTGCCCTGGGACGCGCTTATTCCGCGACGACATTCATCAACGCCGGCAACATCACGCACACCCCGGCCTACGGCCATCTGATCGCTCTCGGCGTTGAAACGACCGTGCGCGCCTACGGCAAATTCCCCGCGCAGATCGAGGCCGCCACCGAGTATCGAG
>PLSZ01000177.1:9957-10088 GCA_003164305.1 Acetobacteraceae bacterium | reverse complement strand
CGTGTCGGCGTGACGCCGTCCGAGCCCTGGTACTCGAAAGACCTCGCCAGCGGCAAATGGGTTGGCATGGGTTGCATGCTGGGTGAGCAGATCGCGCGCGACATGGGCGCGACCGCGCAGTTCGTCGAGAC
>PLSZ01000177.1:8269-9895 GCA_003164305.1 Acetobacteraceae bacterium | reverse complement strand
CCGGACATGACGATCGCGGTGCCGCTTGGGACCTCGATGGACCGCTGGCTCACCGGGCACATGAAGCAGGCCAAGATCACCCGGCTGGCGACCATGGACGATACGATCTTGCACTATCAATCCGGCAATTCGCGCATTCTGGTGCTGTATCATCCGGCGCTGATCGCCTACCGGCTGCGCATCGGCCAAGGCCAGGTGGTCGTTCCGAAACCCGCTGTCACCTCAGTCGCCGGGGCGGGCATTCGCCGGGAGGCTGACAAAACCTGGCGCGACTACCTCACGTCGGTGCTGTCGTTTTATTACGAAAACAATACGACGGAGGATTTCTATCGTGCCTATCTCGCGACGCGGGGCCTCGATCCCACGACAATCCCCGGCATCACCAAGGAAAGCCTGGAGCGCGCCTGATGGCGGGTAGCCAGGACATCGCCGAGGACCCGCGCAACGAAGCCATCAAAGTGTGGGTGAACGGAACGCTCGTGCCGCGCGCCCAGGCGATGGTGTCGGTGTTCGATGGCGGGTTCATCGCGGGGGATGGGGCCTGGGAAGGTCTGCGGCTCATCAATGGACACTGGCTGTTTCTCGATGCGCATCTCGATCGGCTGTTCGCCACCGCGAGGGCGATCGATCTCGATATCGGTTTGTCGCGCGAACAGGTTGTCGCGGCGCTTGAAACGACGCGCCTTGGCAACGAAATGGTGGATGGCGCGCATGCGCGGCTGATGGTGACCCGAGGGCTCAAACGCACGCCCAGTCAGGACCCTCGGCAGACGATCGGCGGCGCGACGGTCGTTATTATCATGGAACATAAACTGCCGAATCCGAAACTCGCGACGACCGGCCTCGCGCTGCTGACCTCGACGTATCGCTGCACGCGGCCGGATCAGTTCGATATGCGATTGAACACGCATAGCCGGTTGCCGCTGATCCTCGCGCTGGTTCAGGCATACAAGAACGGCGCGGATGAGGCATTGATGCTGGACGACCGAGGGTTTGTCTCGAGTTGCAATGCGACGAACTTCTTCTTCGTCCGGCGTGGGGAAGTTTGCTCTTCGACGGGGACCAGTTGCTTCAACGGCATCACGCGCGGCGCGGTGATCGATTTGTGCCGTGAGCACGCGATCCCTGTACGGCTCGGCGATTTCTCGTTGCCGGAGGTGCATGGCGCGGACGAGGCGTTCGTGACCGGCACGTTCGGCGGCGTCACGCCGGTTCGCTCGTTGGACGGGCGTGCGATGACTGCCGGCGTGCCTGGACCCATGACGGAACGGATCGCCGAACTATACGCGAATTCTCTGGTTCTCAGGTAATGTGCGTCTGAAATGGCCATCTATCGCGCGCCGCCACGCTCAGGGCGTGGCGCCGCGGGCCGCGAGATAGCGTTCCATCATCGGTCCCCAGATCGCCGATCCGCCGTTGCCGAAGAACAGCCGATGGCCGTCGCCGTCGAATGGGCCGGGTTGAATCAGCTCCGCCTTGCCGCCGGCGCGGGTGAAGGCGGCGTGCATCGCGACCGCGACCTCGGGCGCGAAGAACGAGTCGTTCGCGGCGTAGACCCAGAGCATCGGCGTGGTGGCGGTCGCGCCGAAGATGCCGGCGGCGCGGGCGAGTTCGTCGGCGCGGCAG
>PLSZ01000177.1:635-8257 GCA_003164305.1 Acetobacteraceae bacterium | reverse complement strand
TCGGGCTTCGCGTACGGCAACGATGTCGCGTAGGTCACCAACGCATCAAGATCGCGGGCGCTTTCCACTCCGGCTTTCGCGTAGCCCTCGGCCGAGCACGCCGAGCCGAATTCTTCAGCCCATGCTCCGCCGGTTTCGCCGTAGCCGCGGCGCATGCCGATGACGACGAGATAGCCTCGGGTGAGGAACCAACGCACCGCTTCGCTGTCGCATTTCGAGGGCTGCATGCCGGGACGCGCGCTGGAGTCGGGTGGACTGCCGTGGTTGATCAGCACGATCCGCGCGGGCGTGTCCTGGCGCGGCCGGCAAATGCGCGTGTAGAGCAGATGCGACAGGCCGAGCGCGTCGCGCATGGGGACCCAGTGGATCTGTTCGCGCCAGACGCCGGTTGGGCTGCCCTCGGGACCGGGCGCGGCGGCGCGCGCGGTGGGGATCAGCAGGATCATGCAGCAGAAAGCGAGACATATGCGGGTCATCGGTTCACAGCTTCCATCAACGCACCGATTTCGTCCAGCGCCGGCAGCACCGTTTCGGCATTGGCCGAGGGAACCGTGAACACCGCTCGTTCGACGCCCAGTACGTGGTAGCGATGCATGAGCGAGAGGTCTCGGGCGGGGTACCAGGCGGTGATCGGCAGCGAGGCGGGGTCCCTGCCCGCTTCGGCCGCCATCTGACGGAATCGTGGGATCAGGTCCACGATGTCGCGATGGCCGCCGGTGCTGCCGGGCACCCAGCCGTCACCGTAACGGATGGCGCGGCGGGCGGAGTATGGGAAGGCACCGCCGACCAGGATTGGCGGGTGGGGTTTTTGGATGGGTTTCGGCCAGGCCATGATCGGATCGAAGTCGATGAATTCGCCGTGGTATTCGGCTTTCGTCTGGGTCCAGATTTGCTTCATCGCTTCCACGGTCTCTCGTGCGCGTTTGTGACGCGTTTCGAACACGGTGCCGTGGTCCTCGATTTCTTCCTTGTTCCAGCCGTCGCCGACTCCGAACAGAAATCGCCCGCCGGAGATCTGGTCGATCGAGGCCACCAGTTTCGCTGTCTGGATCGGATCGCGTTGCGCGATCAGGCAGACGCCGGTGCCGATCTTCAGCGTTTTGGTCGCATATGCCGCGGCGGTCAGGGTCACGAACGGGTCCATGACGTCGTAGTAGTGCTTTTTGATGCCGCCCTCGCCGGGGAACGGGGTCTTGATGACGGCGGGGATGTGGGAGTGTTCGCCGGACCACACGGACTCGAAGCCCCGCTGTTCCAGTTCGGTGGCGAGCGCGGCGGGGGTCATGGAATAGTCGGTGAAGAACAGGGAGACGCCGAATTTCAGCATGGGGTGGACCTCGGGACGCGGTTTCGGTGAGCGTAATCGGGTCTTCGTGTTAGACAAAATGGCGTTTGGCGGGGTAGATTGAGCCATGAGCACGCATGATGTCGCCGAAGCGGAAGGCCATCTGTCGGACCTGATCGATCAGGCGCTGAAGGGTGAGGCCGTGGTGATCACGCGGCAGGGGAAGCCGGTGGCGGAGATCAGGCCGGTGACGCCCTCCCACCCGACACGCGAGGAGAAGATCGCGTGGTTGGAGGAACACCGCGTGAAGCTGTCCGGCCCGACCATCGATGCCCAGGCGATATTACGGCAAATTCGGGACGGGGATTGAGCATTTATCTTGACGCCAGCGTTCTGGCCGGACTGTTGATCGAGAGCGACGTTTTCGCTGGCCGCGCGGCGACGTTCTTCGCACGAAACGAAGACGTTTTGATTGTCAGCGATTTCGCCGCCGCCGAGTTCGCGTCAGTCGTCGCACGCGTGACCCGCATGAACCAGATCCAGGGAGATCAGGCACGCGCGATATTCGCCGCGTTCGATCTCTGGCGAGGGCGATTTTCCGAGGAAGCAGACGCGGTGTCCTCGGACATTCAGTCCGCAACCACGATCATCCGGCGCCTGGATCTGAACCTTCGCGCGCCGGACGCGATCAACCTCGCGATCGCGCTCCGTCTCGGCGCTTCGCTCGCCACATTCGACAGACGCATGGCTGAGAACGCGAGCGCCCTGGGGATGGCGGTCGAGGCGGTCTGACTTTACGTCATAACGTAGTCGTTCCGGTCCAGCGTCACCGTCATCGCGCGATAATCCACCAGCCGGAAAGGCGAGTTCGTTACCACGCGCCCTTGTTTGTTCTTATACCAGTTCTCCACGCCTCGATGCGCCCACACCATCTTCGCATGCGTCGCGTCGAGGTATTCGTTGAACCGGTCATGCGGATCCGCCTTGACCTCCATCGCGCGAGCGCCGGTTTCCAGCAGCTCCCGCAGGCACTGCATGATGTAACGGGTCTGGCATTCCGAGTGGTAAATCGCGCTGCCGCCGTGCGCGAGGTTGGTTCCCGGACCGTACAGCATGAACAGGTTGGGAAACGCCGGCACGGTCATCCCCAGATAGGCTCTGGGATTATCGTCGCCCCATAGCGCGCGGATGGTTTGTCCGTCGCGGCCAACGATGTCGATTGGCGCGAGCATGCGTTGCGCCTGGAAGCCGGTGGCCAGCACCAGAACATCGGCGGGGACGAAGACTCCGGCGGCGGTCTCGACGCCGTCCGGCGTGATCCGCTCGACCGAATCCGTGATCAGATCGACATTGTCTCGGGTCAGCATCTTGTACCAGAAGTTGTCGCGCAGCATCCGTTTGCCGTACGGCGGATACGGAGGCACCACTTTGCGCATCAGATCCGGATCGCCGTTCACCTGGCCGCGGATATACTCGACCAGCGTGTCGCGGAACTTCTGGTTTGTTTCGTTCAGCGATTGATCCGGCGTGCTCCAGTCCGGATCGACATGCAACGACGCGTGCAATCCGTCGGAGGATGCCCACAGCAACTGGAACCGATACCACTTCGCGTAAAACGGGATCAGCTTCAGCGCCGCCGTTTTCCCCGGCCCGACCGCCTTGTGGTAGTTCGCGTTGGACACCGCCCAATGAGGCGAGCGCTGAAAGATCGTCAGATGCCCAACAATCGGCGCGATCGATGGGCCCACCTGCATCCCCGACGCGCCGGTGCCGATCATCACCACGTTCTTGCCGGTCAGATCGACCGAGTGATCCCAGCGCGCGGTATGAAATTTTGGACCCGCGAAGTCTTCCAGCCCAGGAAACGCGGGAATCGACGGCCGGTTCAATTGACCCACGGCGGTGATCACCGCGTTGGCGGCACAGGTTTCCTCCTGGCCCGACGCATCGCGCGTGGTCACGTGCCAGGTCGCCATCGCCTCATCGTAACGCGCGGCGGTGACTTCCGTTTCGAAACGAATATCCCGCCGCAGATCGTATTGATCCGCCAGCCGTTCCATGTACTTCCACAACTCGTCGCGCTTTGAGAAGTGATCCGGCCAATCGTGGTTCGGCTCGAACGACAGCGAGTAAAAATGGTTGGGCGTGTCCACGCCACAACCGGGATACGAATTCTCCAGCCAGGTGCCCCCAACCGTCTTGTTCTTTTCGTAAATGACGAAGGGAATGCCAGCCTCGCGCAGCTTGATCGCCATGCCGAGGCCGGACACGCCGGCGCCGATGATGACCACGCGAAACGCCGCCAACGCTTCATCCGAAGGCCTTGTGCGCCAGTGCACCGTTTTGGGATCGGTATCGTCCAGCATCATCTCTTCGAGGATCATTGGGATGTATTCCTCGGGCACCGGACCGCCGACACCCGAAGACAGCATTTTGCGCAACAAACCCGGCGGCGGTTCGGCCGGCAACGGCGCGCCGGTCGCGGCGACATCCAGCAGCACGGCTTTCATGCGTGCCCGGACGCGCGCCTTTAACTCCGAAGGCACCGTCTCCTGAAAATTCCACGGGCCGTTGATGTGCGGCGCGACCTCATCCAGCCAGTGTTCCTCTCCGGTCAGATGCACCAGCACCATCAGCAGCGGCGCGATGTCCGCGCCTTCCAGCGCGAGGTCCAACAGCCGCTCGTCGGCCGCCAGCGTGTGCATATCGCGTGCGATGTGGTTCATATCGCCATGTATCCGCCATCGACGTTGTAACACGCGCCGCTCACGTAGGAACTGCGTTCGCTGGACAGGAACAGCACCATTTCGCCGATTTCCTCCGGCTTACCCATGCGGCGGAACGGCACCTGCTGCATCAACTGCTCGCCGCGGCGGCGCATGGTGTCCTCGGTCATTTTCGTCTCGATATAACCCGGACACACCGCGTTTACCCGGATCCCCTCCTGCGCGTATTCCAGAGCCGCGGTCTTGGTCAAACCCAACACGCCATGCTTCGACGCGACATAAGCCGACGACGTCGGCAACCCGATCAACCCGGCGATCGAGCCGGTGTTGACGATCGTCCCGCCGCCCTGCTTCAGCATTTGGATAATCTCATGCTTCATGCACAACCAGACGCCTTTGAGGTTCACGCCGATCATGCGATCGAACGACTCGTCCGCCCATTCGTGCGTCTTCTTGCCCGACGCGTCCACCTGATAACCCGCGATGCCCGCGTTGTTGAACGCGCAATCGATCCGGCCATACGCGCTGAGCACCGACGCGATCATCGCCTGAACCGCGTCGCTATCGGTGACGTCGCCCGACAGAGCGATCGCCTGGCCACCGGCTTTGTTGACCAGTGCCACGGTTTCCTCGGCCGCTGCCGCCACCGCGTCGGCGATCGCCAACCGAGCACCCTCGCGCGCGAAGATCAGCGCCGTGGCGCGCCCAATGCCGCCGCCACCGCCGGTGATCAGCGCCGATTTCCCTTCCAGCATGCCCGCCATCGGTTCCTCCCTGTTTCAGAAGCCCAGGCTACTCGCTGGTAGTCTTTCCATCCAGAGCGTTTTGGGGTAAAAAGTCACGATGCGAGATGAAATACTGGCTTACAAGCGCGAGCGAATCCTCGAAGAATCCGTGAAGCTCTTTTATGAGCGGGGGTTCACGGGCACCACTCTCGACGACATCGCCGCCGAACTGGGCGTCACCAAACCGTTCATCTACACGCATTTTCGCGGCAAGGTCGAACTGCTGGCCGCCTTGTGCAAGCCAACGATCGAGCTGTCCCTGGGTGCCGTGGCCAACGCCTCCGCCCAACCCGGCACGCCGACCGAGCGGCTGCGACTCGCCATCACCGACTTCACCAAGGTCGTGCTGCAGCGGCAGCCCAACATCGCCATCTACTTCCGCGAGGAAAAGAACCTCTCGCCGGAATCTCTGTCGGAAATCAACGCGTTGCGCCGGGAATTCGACCACGTGCTGTCGGATCTGCTGATCGAAGGCGTGGCCGCCGGGGAGTTCGAGATCCAGGACCATTCCCTCGCCGCCCTCGCCCTCGGCGGCATGATATCCTGGGCTTACACGTGGTACCGGCCGGCCGGCCGCCTGACGCTGGAAGAGACGGCGTCGCGCATGGCCGATCTGGCGTTGCGCATGGCCGGCGTGCGGGTCGCGATACCTGCCTGACCATTCGGGGCTGACCATTCCGGAATCAAATGGCTCTGGACAGGACGCGGCGGCGCGGGCAAAGGAAGGCGCCCTACGATGGAACCACTGACCTATGACCCCGCTCGATATCGCTCGCGTGCAGGCTTATCTGCGCAAGGTGTTCAGCAACAACCTGATCCGCATCGTCGCGCCGGCGCGAAAGGGCCTGTCGGTGGAATTCGCTGTCGGCGACGAGGTCCTTGGCACCGTGTATAAAGACGAGGAAGACGGCGAAGTGTCGTATTCGGTGACGCTGACCATCCTCGACGAGGATCTGCCGGACGTGCAGGCCGGCCCGGAGCCGAGCCCGCGCCGCCGCTAGACCGCGCAGACCGACGCCGCCGAGTCGCCGAACACCTCATCCCACGCCGCCCGCAGCGCGACGTCGGCGTCCTGCATGGTGGCCGGAATGCCAAGCGTCGCGAGGCTGGTCACCCCGTGATCCCGCACGCCGCAGGGTACGATGCCGGAGAAATGCGACAGGTCCGGATCGACGTTCAGCGCGACGCCGTGCCAGGACACCCACCGGCTGACCCGCACGCCGATGGCGCCGATCTTCGCCTCCGTCCCCCCGTTGACGACCCAGATGCCCACGCGGCCGCGGCGCCGCTCCCCCTTCACGTTGAAGCGGTCGAGCGCGCGAATGAGCCATTCCTCCAGCGCGTTGACATAGCAGTGGATGTCGCTGACCGGCACGGCGCCGTGGGGCTGGTTCAGGTCGAGCATGACGTAGACGGTGCGCTGGCCGGGACCGTGGTAGGTCCATTGCCCTCCCCGGCCCGCGTCGAAGGTCGGGAAGCGGGTGGGGTCGGTCAGCTCGGCCGGTTTGGCTGACGTGCCGGCGGTGTAGATCGGCGGATGCTCGACCGACCACACCAGTTCGCCCGCCGTCCCGGCGCGGATCGCGGCGACACGCTCGCGCATCAGGGCCAGGGCGCCGGGGTATTCGACCAGCCCCTCCGATATCCGCCATTCGAGAGCCGTTCGGGTGATTGAACCCATGGTTGTCATCCGCTATATCCCCGCCTCCTTAGCCCACGTTGCGGTCGTGGCGGAATGGTAGACGCGCAAGCTTGAGGTGCTTGTGGGGGAAACCCCGTGGAGGTTCGAGTCCTCTCGACCGCACCAACAGGGCGAAAGCCTGGGTCCGAGACCACTTTTCGTGATCAGCGGGCATGGCCCGGTGACCGGACTTTCGGGCGGATGGTATTCCGTTGCTAAGTAGGTCCGAACTTATCGCGCGATGGCCGCCGCCAGCCAGGCGGTCGCGGTCCACAGCACGAACAGCGCGCGCTTCGCGTTCGGCGTCAGAGCGGGCGCCGCGTCGTCCAGCGCCAAAGGCTGCCCGTTGTTCAGCGCCAGCGCCGTCAGCGGCAACCAGACAACGAAACTGACGAGGCTGGCCATCAACAGGCCCGCGGCACAGGCGGCGCCGCCAAACACCAGCCAGGTGGCCGCTCCGGCGATCGCGTGCGGCAGACCGGGAAACCAGGTGTTCTCGGCCGCGGGACGGGTCGCGGCGATGGTTTGGGAGAGAAAGGTGCGCATGATCAGTTCCTCAACGCGGGAGCCAGGTTTTCGTGAAAGTCGAGGCCGGCGATGGTGCGGGCGACGATGCCGGCGCGGATGACGAAGTCGCCGAAGGATTCGTTGCGTTCACGGCCGGTCGCCCAGGCGGCGAAGATCGGCCGGAGCGCGGCGACGATCGCGTCGCCATCGACATCGCGGGCATGCAGCTTGGACAGCCGCGAGCCATCGTGCGCGCCGCCGAGATAAAGATTGTACAATCCCGGCGAACGGCCCACCAGGCCGATCTCCGACATGTAAGGCCGCGCGCACCCGTTGGGACAACCGGTCATGCGGATGGTGATGTCGTCGTCCGCGAGACCGTTCGTTTCGAGTTCCGCTTCAAGCCGGGTCAGCAATGACGGCAAGTACCGCTCGCTTTCCGCCAATGCCAGGCCGCAGGTCGGCAGCGCCACGCAGGCGATCGCATTGCGGCGCAGGCCGCCGGCCGTTTGGTCGAGTCCGTATTGCTTCAGCAACGTAGTCACGTTGGCTTTCTGGTTCGCGGGGATGTCCGCCAGCACCAGGTTCTGGTTCGCGGTGATGATGAAGCGGCCAATGCCAAGGCCGGCGATTTCCCT
>PLSZ01000177.1:0-596 GCA_003164305.1 Acetobacteraceae bacterium | reverse complement strand
CCCATCCGGTCGATGGTGTATTTCAACCGCGCCTGCTTGCGGTTGGAGCGGTCGCCGTGATCGCGCTGCATGGTGACGACGTGCTCGGCGACATCCACCGCGTCTTCCGGCTTGCAAAAGCCGATCACGTTACCGGCGCGCGGATAGGTTTCCGGCTCGCCATGGGTCATGCCCATGCCGCCGCCAACGATGACGTCATACCCTATGATTTTGCCACGTTTCTCGATCGCGACGAAACTCAGGTCCTGCGCGAAGACATCGACGTCGTTGTGCGGCGGCAGCGCGATGCCGATCTTGAACTTTCGAGGTAGATAGGTGCGGCCGAGGATCGGTTCGTCTTCCTCGACGCCACCGGCGACGCGTTCCTCGCCAAGCCAGATTTCGTGCCAGGCGCGGCTGTGCGGCAGCAAATGTGTCGCGATGTCGTTGGCCAGGCTTGTGATCGTCGCGTGACCCGCCCGGCGCCAGGGATCGACCGAGGCGCAAACGTTGCGATTGACGTCGCCGCAGGCCGCGATGGTGTCCAGCATCTCCTGATGCAAACCCTGGATCAACGGCCGCAGATTGCTTTTGAGGATGCCGTGGAACTGGATGGT
>PLSZ01000657.1:280-3090 GCA_003164305.1 Acetobacteraceae bacterium | reverse complement strand
CCGCACATTGCCCGGCCAGTCGTACGCCTGCAAAGCCGCCAGCGCGTCGGCGGATAATTCGCGCACCGGCATGCCCGACACCTCGGCCGAGCGCGCGATGAAATGCCGCGCCAGATCGGGCACATCCTCTCGACGATCGCGCAGCGCGGGCAGCCGCACCGGCACGACGGCCAGGCGGTAAAACAGATCCTCGCGNNACATTGAGGCGGTAAAACAGATCCTCGCGGAAGCGTCCGTTGCCGATTTCCGCCTGCAAATCCCGGTTCGTGGTCGAAATGACCCGGACATCGACCTTGACCCGGTTCGACCCGCCAACCCGCTCAAAACTCTGGTCCTGCAAGGCGCGGACGATCTTGCCCTGGGTTTCCAGCGGCATGTCCGCCACTTCGTCCAGCAGCAGCGTCCCGCCATGCGCGCGCTCCAGCACCCCCGCCCGCCGCGGTTGCGTCGAGGGGTCCGCGCCCACCTCCACGCCGAACAGTTCTTCCTCGAAACGAGACGGCGCCATCGTCGCGCAGTTCATCACCACGAACGGACCATCCGCCCGGCGCGAGTTGGCGTGGATCATCCGCGCCACGACTTCCTTGCCCGATCCCGCCGGGCCGGTGATCAGCACGCGCGATCCGGTCGGCGCCACTTTCTCCACCTGACCGCGCACCGCGCCCAGGGCCGAAGATTCGCCGATCAGGCCCGCATCGGGGCCGGCGCGAAGGCGGAGTTCGGCGTTTTCGCGGGCCAGCGCGGCGGCTTCCAGCGCGCGCCGCACCACCAGCAACAGCCGATCGGACTGGAACGGCTTTTCGATGAAATCGTAAGCGCCCTGCTGGATCGCGCCGACCGCCATCTCGATCGTGCCATGGCCGGAGATCATGACGACCGGCAGTTGCGGCTCCTCGCTGTGGAACACCTCCAACAGACCGATGCCGTCGAGCTTCGAGCCTTGCAGCCACACATCCAGCACCACCAGGGAGGGCCGCCGCTGGTTGAACAAGGCGATCGCGGCATCGGCGCCGCCCGCGTTGCGCGTTTCGTAGCCCTCATCGGCCAGGATACCGTCGATCAGCATCCGAATGTCGGGTTCGTCGTCGACGATCAGAATATCATACGCCATGTTGCATCCCGGCCGGCGGCAACGCGGCCTCCGGCTCCCGCGTACACGGCAATTGCAACACAGCCACCGTTCCTGGGCCGTCGGGGCGGTCGTCCAGCAGAACCTGGCCGCCGTGATCCTCCATGATCTTCTTCACGATCGCGAGTCCCAATCCGGTTCCCTTCGGTTTGTGCGTCACATACGGCTCCATCAGCCGCTCCCGGTCTTCCCGCGGCAGGCCGATTCCGTCATCGGTGACCTGAACAGATACCAGACCGTTCGATTCGGCTACTGACACCGCGATTTTGCCCGCCCCGCCATCCTCTCTGGGCCGCATGCCGACCGCGTCGGCGGCATTGCGCAGCAGGTTGGTCAGCGCCTGGCGAATCATCCGCCGGTCGCAGGGCGCCACCGGGCCGCGGTCGGGAATATCGCTGGACCAATGGATCTTCGGTAGCGCGGTCTTTTGCAGGATCAGGGTTTCGCGCACGATCTGACCGACGTCCTCGGGCCTGATCACCGGCTGCGGCATGCGGGCGAACGCCGAGAACTCATCGACCATGCGGCCGATATCGCCGACATGGCGGATGATGGTGTCGGCGCATTGGCTGAAGGTTTCCGGGTCGGAGGTGATCTCCTTGGTGAACCGCCGCTTCAACCGTTCGGCCGCGAGCTGGATCGGCGTCAGTGGATTCTTGATTTCGTGCGCGATACGACGGGCGACGTCGGCCCATGCCGCCTTGCGTTGCGCGAGCTGTAGTTCGGTGATGTCGTCGAAGGTGACGATGAAGCCGTTGACTCGCCCGGAGGTCATCTCGGCGCCCATCCGCACCAGCAAGGTGCGCGGCTTGTTCGGCGGCCCCAGGCGCACTTCCTCGGTGCGCGGGCGTTCCGGCGCGGCGCGCGCGGCTTCGATCATCGCGGAAAATTCCGGAACCACCTCGCCGATGTCGCGGCCGATCGCCGCCAGCAGGTCGACCCCGAGCAATTCGGCGGCGGTGCGGTTGGGCAGTTCGATCCGGCCGCGCGCGTCCAGACCGATCACGCCCGCCGACACCCCGGCCAGCACCGTCTCGGTGAAGCGGCGGCGGCCGTCGATCTGGCTGTACGCCTCCATCAGTTCGGCGCGTTGCGCGGCGAGTTGTCCGGTCATCCGGTTGAAGGCGCGCGACAGGCCGGCGAGTTCATCGCGCGTCTGGCCCTCGGTCACGCGCACGCCCAGATCGCCGCCGCGCACGCGTTCGGTGGCGTTGATCAGGGTACCGATCGGCCGCGCGATCTGGTTGGCCATCACCAGACCGATCAGCGCGGCGGCCAGCAGCACCAGCAGCGCGACGACGGCGAAAATCCAGGCGAAGGCGATCTGCAGCCAGGAGCGGCTCTGATCCAGGCGCTGGTATTCGGAGACCGCCTGCTCGGTGCGCGCCATGTAGCCGAGGATCGCCGGATCGACCGGCCGGCCGATCATCAGCAGCAGCGGCGGGGTCGCGTTCAGCTTCGCCACCGCGCGAACCCGCGTGCCGTCGCCGCCATTCATCACCACAACGTCGCCGGCCAGCGCCTGACGCGACACCTCGGTCGGCGGCGGATCGACGCCGAAGCCGACGAACAAGCCGGCCGCGGCCAGGATCTGGCCGGTATTGGGCTCGTAGATCACCGCCTCGGTCAGGCCGCGCAAGGTGGTCTGAGTATCCAGCACGTTGACGAAGACGGAGGGGTC
>PLSZ01000657.1:0-233 GCA_003164305.1 Acetobacteraceae bacterium | reverse complement strand
GCGAAGCAGGCGACCAGGATGGTGGGCGCGACGGCGACTCCGCTGAACAGCAGCACGAGGCGGACGTGCAGTTGGGAGCCGGCGGAGCCGCGGCGGCGCTCCACCCACACCCGGGTCAGACGGCCGGCGAGAACGGCGCCCAGAAGCAGCAGGGCAGAGATATTGGCGAGCACCAGCGTGGTGCCGGTGCCGGAGCGAATGCCGAGCGGCGAGCCGCGCGCCAGAATGAAGAA
>PLSZ01000111.1 GCA_003164305.1 Acetobacteraceae bacterium | reverse complement strand
GTCGTTGGACGACCAGACGAGGACATTTCGCCCGTCGCCATCCCGGTAATTGGGAAAATGGCTGGCCTGCTTCCGTAACGGCGTGAACGTGCGATAGCGATCCTGCGCGCGGATGTCCCCGAGCGACCGAGAGCAGAACGCATGAAAATCCGTCATCCTGGACGAGCCCCTGTCCCACGTGGTACAATTTTGCACAGTATCGGCTTCCGCCTCACCGCGCGAGCACCCAATAGTCGCACCGAAATCGACACGCTCATTGATCCAGGTCAACAGGGGACAGAGGAATCGGTGTCAGTCACATGGTCACCGATCTGCGTCAATGCTGTTCAATTCTCCATCGGTTGATTTGCGCCCCGCCTGTTGATTTGCGTCAATGCGAATTTCTCGATGCTTCTTAGCCTGCCATTTACCATCCCGGTTTTAGAATCGGGAGGCGAACAGAGATCCGCCGCCGACGTCCGGCGCGGAGGGGATAACAAGGATCGGATGGCCATGCCGGCGACCAGCGAGGCACACGTACCAGGCATCGATCCCGGCCCACCCTGGCGCGCGATCCACCGCGGGGAGGCGCCGCGATGCTGATCCCTTTGAAACTGGTACGCGATCAACAACTCCAGCAGCAGATTTTCGACCAGTTGCGCGACCTGATTGTCTCGGGACGCCTGCGGCCCGGCTCACGTATGCCATCCAGCCGCATGATGGCGGAACAATTCGCGATTTCTCGCATGACGGTGCTACTGACATATGAGCGCCTGATCGCCGAGGGCTATCTGGAAACCCGGCCCGCGGCGGGGACGTTTGTTGCTCATGCAAGGGTCCATGCGACATCATCGTCGATGGCCGATACGTCGGCGTTGTCGCTGGCGCACGCGCCAGGAGCCATGCCGGCTTCAACTCAGACGGACCAGGCCGGACCGTCGCATGCCCGTCTCACGACACCGCCCGAACCGGACGTCCGCGTCGGTGGCGCCGACCCGTCGTTGTTCCCCGCGCAACGCTGGCGTACGTTGATGCGGCAACGACTGGACAATCTCGGCGGGCAGTTCGGCGCCGAGCACCCGGCCGGCAGCCCGGCTTTACGCGACGCCATCGCCAGTTGGCTCTCGACCTCGCGCGGTGTCGCGGTCTCCTCGGATCAGGTGATGCTGGTACGTGGCAGGCAACAGGCGCTGCACATTGTCGCGCATCTGGCCTCCCACCCGTGCGAGGGGCGGCGCGTCGCCGGGCGTTCCGCGTCCGGCCCACCGGAGTCGCCCGGTAACTCCCATCCCGGATCGGACGCAAAGCTCCCGGTCCATGGCAAAGCCTTGACCGGCCACCCGGCCGGATGCCCGGCAGGGGCACATTCCTGGTCAGGCGATCAGACTCGAATCGTCGTGGAGGATCCCTGCGACACCGATGCCGCCGCAGCGATGGCCGGCGAGGGAGGCATCCTGGTGCGCGTGCCGGTCGATTCAGACGGGCTGCGTACCGACCATCTTCCCGATGGCGACGCCGCGTTGATCCATGTGACGCCCGAGCATCAGCGGCCGCTTGGTTCCGTCCTGTCGCGCGACCGGCGATTGGCCCTGCTGCAATGGGCCGCGCGCGCCGGCGCCCTGATCCTGGAGGAGGACATCGACGGCGAACTGCGCTATGGCGGCATGACCGCCCCCTCGCTGATGAGCCTCGATCGCTCCGAACGGGTGATTCTTCTGGGCGGATTCAGCGTCTCTCTGGGGCCTTGGCTGGATATCGCCTACATGGTGCTGCCACGCTGGCTGGTTCCGTTCGCTTTGGCCGCCCGGCGCCTGATCGACGACAGCCGAAGCAGTCTGGAACAGGCGGCGTTGGCCGATTTTCTCGGCGGCGGAGGCTACGCGCGACATGTGCACCGGCTCACCAAGGCCTACGCCAGCCGCCGCGACGCTCTGCTCGCCGCCCTACGCCATCAACTGGGCGGTCCCGCGCTGGTCTGGGGCGAGCATGCCGGCCTGCATCTGGCCTGGTTTCCTCTGGCGGAACTCGGCGCGCCCATGCCGTTGGCGGCGCTGGCCCGCCATTCGGGCCTGGACGCGACCGCGCTACCGCCCGGAACGCGCGGCGCTCAGGCGGTGCTGCTTGGTTTTGGCTCACTGCCGGAGCGGCAGATCGAGGCGCGGTTCGCACGATTCGGCGTGCTGCTGAAATCTGAGTTGCCTTCCGGCGCGTCCGGGTTCTCCCGCTCAGCAGGCTGACCCTTTGGTCAGCGTCCCATCCCATGATTTCAAGACCTTACCGCGATCTGGTATCATTAATTTTCCGATAGCTGGCTCTACGGCGTGCTCGATATCGGCGTATCAGTGGCACAGCTAAAGGTCTTCAACCGATGCCTAAGCACATTGTTCGTCTTCTCGTCCTGATGGTTTTGTTCACCGCGGTCGCTTACGGAGCCAAACAATATTTCACCGTCGGCTCGTATTTGTTTTGGCGTGGCACCAAGGGAACGGCGATGACTGTCGGGATCGTGATAAGCGCCATGTTGGTCATGTTCTCGATGCTGATGATGTGCTACAACGTGGTCATCGGTGGGCAGGAGATCGCGAAGACCGGTGAAGGATTGCTGACCTATCAATTCGAGATATTCGGTAGGGACGGCTTAATCGCCGCCGCCTCGGTGGTGATCGCCCCGCTGATCTTCTTCTCGGCGGTCGTACGTTTCCTGCCGCCGTGGCACGATCCGGTGGAGTCGTGAGCGTGTTCGCGAGATCGTTCACGGAGGCGATACATGAAACACAGCCGGCCTGGAAAGAAGGTATCAGTGACGTGGTGGCCCGCTTCGGCGGGGAACGCGGTCGCGGAACGGGAAGTGAGCGTTGGACAGATGGAACCGCGCGATCCTCGGAATTTCCGGCGCGTGCCGATGCGGTGCCAACAGAGCGCCGAACAGTCCCCGCAATTCGATATGAAACAGAAATGACGCGCGGTGCGATCGAGAGGCCAGATCCCATGGGACACGTCGCTTACGCCCAGGGTACGACAATGAGATCGGACACGCGCTTCGCCTGGGTGGCTTCGGTCATCGTGGCGGGCGCGCTGGCGATTTTGCTCTGGCTCGGATCTTGCCCAGGTGCCAACGCGCAACGGCCCGCGGCCCAGAGTGGCGGTGGTGACGATATGCGACCGGTTTACGCCACCGCACAGGACGTCGCCGATGGCATGCGCCTGGCGGAAGCCACCTGTTCGACGTGTCACGGGGTCAGAGGTGTTAGCACCACCGCGGGGGTGCCGAACCTCGCTGGCCAGCGCGCGGCTTATCTGTATCGTGAATTGCGCGCCTACCAATCGGGTGCGCGCGGCAACGACTCCATGAACGGCACTGTGAGGTTCCTTAGCAACGATGCATTGACCAATGTGGCGGCTTACTACGCCAGCCTGGATCCAGCGCAGCCGGCCCCGGGCGGCGACGCGCCGGTCGGGCCGGATCCGGTTCTGGCCGGCAAGACCGTCGCCAACGTCTGCGCGGGCTGCCATGGCGAGGCGGGCGTCAGCAAGATGCCGGGCATACCGAGCCTGATCGGACAGGACCCGAAATACCTCGTCGGATCCATGACGGCTTACAAGACAGGTCAGCGCAAGAACGACGTCATGAAAGCCATGCTGGCGGCACCTACCGATACCGATCTCAACAACGTCGCGCTTTACTACGCATTGCAAAAACCCGTTCGGGCGCAAACGCCCTCCCCTGGCAACCAGGCGGCCGGCCAGGCAACCGCGGCGGCCTGCACCGGATGCCACGGCAGCCTGGGCGTCAGTGGCAACCCGGCGACTCCGAGCCTCGCCGGTCAGGACGCACAGTATCTCGCGGCGGCGTTAAAGGCATACAAAGATGGGTCGCGCGGCGATCCAACAATGAAGGGCATCGTGGCGACGCTCGACGATACGGTGATCAAGGATCTGGCGGCCTTCTATGCCGCGCAGACGCCCGGGGCACCGAATGTTCGCAAGCCGTTGAGCACGGCCGACTGGGTGCAGCGCTGCGATCGCTGTCACGGCACCAATGGCAACAGCACCGATCCGCGGCTTCCGGCGCTGGCCGCACAACGCGTCGAATATCTGGAAAAGGTGCTGCGCGACTACCGCGGCGGAACGCGAAGGAGCCCGGAGATGGCCGCGATGTCCGACGGCCTTACCGACGCGGATATCGGCGGCCTGGCTGCCTGGTATGCCCACCAGAAGCCGCGTGCCGTCGTCTATGTGACGGTACCACCCCGGTAGGCGAACGAGAATGCGAATGATCCTGGAAAGGAACTGGACGATGAATCGTATGTTGCTAACGGCATTGATTGCCGGGGCGATCGGGTTTGCCGGGACCGCACAGGCCGCCGGCGACGCCGCGGCAGGGCAGGCCAAGGCCACGGCCTGCGCCATGTGCCACGGGCCGGCTGGACAGGGTACCCAGGTGGGACCCAAAATCGCGGGACTTGATCCGGCCCGCTTCGTTCAGGCGCTCAAAGACTTCAAATCCGGCAAACGCGACAACGCGATGATGAAGGTCCAGGCAGGCCCACTCAGCGACGCCGACGAGGTCAATCTGGCCGCCTACTACGCGACGCTTAAATAGCATGACGCCCAGCGACGCACGGGCGGCGGTATCAGGCAAGCAATGAGGCTGGCGACGGCACCTGGGTGGCGGCGCGCGCCATGCCCGGATGCGCCCGGCCAACGGGATCAAAGGAGCCACCATGGTTGATGTGCCACTGCACCGGATGTTTCATCATTACTCCGAGATGCCATACAGCGTGCGCACACTGTATACGGCTACGCTCCTGGTGCTTGGGTTGGGCTACATGTTCGCCCTGATCTTCATATACGGCACGTATGCCGGACGGGCCGGCGACAACCCGAATTGGCTGTCCTATGACGACATCGTCGCCGGCTACAGCGGCTCCCCGCAGGGCTCGCGCCTTGAGGCTGCCCTGAATGGTCCGATGCGCGCCATGCTGCCGCGCGAGGATTCCAACGCCATCATCTCCTGGCTGCACGCGGGTGCCAAACAGGACACGTTCGAGACCGACATCAGGCCGGTGATCGAAAAGCGCTGTATGATGTGCCACGACGGCAGCAACCCGCATCTGCCAAACCTGAGCGGCTATGACAATTTCAAGAAGGTGACCGAGGTCGACACCGGTCCTTCGGTCATGTCGCTGGTGCGTGTGTCGCACATCCATTTGTTCGGACTGACTTTCATCTTCTTCATCATGGGCACGATGTTCAGCCACGCCTACATACGGCCCGTTTGGTTCAAGTGCGCGGCCATCGTAATGCCGTTCGTCGCCATCGTGTCGGATGTCAGTTCGTGGTACTTCACCAAGCTGTTCCATCCGTTCGCCGCGGTCGTTATCTTCGGCGGCGCGTTGATGGGCGCGAGCTTCGCCTTCATGTGGGTGGTGACCATGTATCAGCTCTGGTTCTCCAGGCCCCCGCGCGCGGTCCTGGATCGAGCATGGGGTGATTTGCCGAGTCTTGATTGAAGTTTATAGGGCACCGGCGATGCCTGCCCAGGAAACCCTGTTTCGTGAGGACGAGCGATGAAGAAGCGCTACAAATTTGCAATCGCCGCCGCGATCGCCGCGGGCCCGGTCCTCGGGCTAGGCGTGCCAGGATTAACACCGGCGGCGGTGGCCGCGGACCCCCCGGTGAGCTTCCAGGAGGATGTGCTCCCGGTGTTCCAAATCCGTTGCGCGTCCTGTCACTCGCAGAACGGTGAGGGATTCAAAGCCAGCGGGCTGGACCTGACGACCTACAAGGGGGTCCTCGCCGGCACCAAATTCGGGGCGATGGTGATTCCCGGCGATCCTGACAGCAGCAATCTGATGCGGCTGCTGGACTGGCGGGTATCCCCCCAGTTGCGGATGCCGCATAATAAAAAGCAGCTGTCCGTCTGTGACCGCAATGCGATCCGTGCCTGGATCCGCGAAGGCGCCAAGGATAATTGATGCGGCCAGGTCGCGGATCGGGTTGTGATCCGTCCGCGGAACGAGTGCCGGGCGGGAACTCAGCTGAATTGCCGCCATACGCGATATCGTAGGCACGACCGGGCTAACGCGCGTGGATAGATGCCGCTATACCGTTTTGGCCTCGGCGGTCGATAGCGACAGAAGTGATGTTTCGTGCCCAATACGGGGCCTCGCGTCCATGCCGGACCGGATACACGTGGCGCGGTGGCGATTGTGCGCGTCCACCCGAATTCTGAATGATGTATCCACTGGTATCATAAATTATCAGTAACCCTGGCACTACGGTTCTGGCAATCTTTCGGCGATGATGCGTACGTTCTGACGTGCCAATGAAAGCCGTGTTTGCTCTCGGCGCGGTCCGGAACGGATCGACGAAGGCCAGGCGCTCACTATGACCCAAAAGTGCGAAGCGGTCAGATTTTCAACCGCTGCCTCCCACGAGTCCGGCATCGGCTGGTCGGATTTGTCCGGCGAGGAAATGGCGTTACGTCGTGCTGACCCGGCGTCCGGTCGTCGGGCGTCGGCCCAATGCGGCGTGTCCCCGCTTCAACGCGCTCATCGAAGTATCTGGCTCGCAAGGCGCGAACAGGCCGACCCAGCAATTGTCGCCAGCACCGAGGAGAGCAATGCAGGCGGCATGTCGGGGGTGACGCAGCCGTCCAGATTGGTTGCCGGCATTCCTTTCAAGGACATGTTCCTGGGCGGGCTCCATGCGTTCGGCCACGCATCCCGCGTCTGCCAGATCGCACGCCGCTACCCTCACGATTCGCGAAAGCAATCGCTCCCGTTCGGCGAATTTCCAGGCCGTGAAGAAGTGAACCCCACAAGACAAGCACGAGGGACCCCGATATGAAGCGGACATCGGCTTTAAGGCTGCTGTTCGGGATGGCGCTGATGATGGCGGCACTTCCCGCATTGGCGCAATCACCGACCCCCGTGGCGGCATCGCAGCCCTACGCCACGGGGGGCGAACGCACATGTCTTACCTGTCACGGCGTCGATGCGAAGGTCACGCCGATTCTGCAAACGCCGCACGCGGTGAAGGGCGATCCGCATACCCCCTTCGGTCAGAACGGCTGCGAATCGTGCCACGGCCCCGGCGGCGACCACGCCGCGCTCAAGGCCAAGAGCCCCACGATCGTCTTCAAGGGTCCGAATACCTCGCCGGTCGCGGAACGCAACGCGCAATGCCTGAGCTGCCACGAATCCGGGCTACGCATGAACTGGAAGGGCAGCCAACATCAACGCAGCGACATCGCCTGCAACGACTGTCACACCATTCATGTCACGAAAGACCCGGTGCTGGTGAAACTCACGCAGCCCGAGAAATGCTTTACCTGCCACGCGGAACAACGGGCCGACAGCTTCAAATTCTCGCACCACCCGATCCGCGAGGGCAAGGTTGTATGCTCCGACTGTCACAACCCGCATGGCTCCGCCGGTCCGAAGTTGCTGAAGGAATTCACGGTCAACGAGACCTGCTACAACTGTCACGCGGAAAAACGTGGACCGTTGCTATGGGAGCATGAACCGGTTCGTGAGAACTGCCTGAACTGCCACACGCCGCATGGTTCGACCCAGGCTCGATTGCTGGTCCAGAGGCCTCCGTATCTCTGCCAGTCATGCCATGCCGAAAGCGGGCATCAGTCCCAGCCGATGGCCGGCCAGAACCTCGCGGGACAGATCGCCGCCAACCTTCGGATGATGGCCCGCGGATGCGTGAACTGCCACTCGCAAATCCACGGTTCGAACAGTCCCAACGGCGCGTTCTTCACACGCTAAGCACGCGGAGCACGAGATCATGACACGCATGTTTTCTCTTAAGACCGCGCTGGCCGCTGGTGTCTGTCTGATACCGTTACAAGCCTACGCGCAGAGCAGCCCCGACGTCATCGACAAGCCACCCGAAGCCGCGGCCGGGGCACCCGCCAGTAACAACTGGATCCTTCTGGGCGGTCAGTACGACAGCGGCCGGTCGGATTACCTGGGCCGTTTCAGCGGCGCGGTCGATCCAGGCTTCTACGGGATCGGCGACTTCCACTATGGCGTGCGCGACGCCTGGGACTCGGGCGGTACCCACTACTTCGAGATGCAGGGAAACGATCTGGGTCTGTCGAGCCGGTCGTTCAACGCGAAAGTCGGCCAACAGGGAACCTGGGGACTAACCTTCTCCTACGACGGCATCCCGTATTACGCGCAGGACAATTTCCATACCATCTGGGGCGCGAACGGCGTTCCCAACGTGCCACTGGGAAGTATTCCGCTGGTCTACCCCACGACGCCGTTCGTGCCTGGCCACGGCATCGTCAACTCGTTGTTCCTGCCGACGCCGAACCCATCGCTCGCCTCCCATTTGTATAACTACAACCTCAGCCTACAGCGGGATATTTTCACGACCACGGGAAAATACCAGTGGAACGACTGGACGATCACCGCGGGCTGGCGGCATGAACATAAGACCGGCTACCAGTCGAATTCGTTTGAGATCGGCGGCACCGCCAGCCTGACGACCGCGGGAACCGGCACCACGAAAAACATCGCGCCGACTTCTGGTGTGACCAGCGCGATCGGCTACTTCGCGCAGCCGATCGATTACGACACCGACCGTTACGACATCACCGCGGCCTACGGCAACCCAGTGTTCCAGGCTCAATTGGGCTATACCTTCAGCAACTTCAAGGACAACGCGGCGGAGTTCGACGCGCTCAATCCGTTCGGCCTGAACCCAACAACGACGTTCGGCACGGCCGCCGCCAACCTGAGCGTACCCTACTCCCTGCCGCCATCGAACTCCGCGCATCAAATCAAGATGATGCTCGGTTACAACCTTGGTCCGGTGACCCGCATCAACGCCAACTTCGCCTATGGATTGGAGATGCAGAATGACCCGTACAACACCGGTTCCGGCGACACGGTCAATACGCTGACCCAGCCGAGGTCCAGCTTCAACGGGTTGGCGGAAACGTTCTACGGCAACCTCGCCATGACCACGCGGCTGGCGAAGGATCTTGATCTGCGGGTGGCCTACACGATCAACAACCGCGACAACCAAAGCCCGCGCAACGCTTATGAAGTAGACACGCGCAGCAATACCAGCACATCCGCGAACGGCGATTGCTCAGCGCTGACCGGGGTGTGCAGCAATCTGCCCTTCAGCTTCAATCACCAGACAATGGTGGTTGAACTTGGCTATCGCATCATGCCCCAAACCAAGGTGACGGTGAGCGAACAATACGAAACGATGTTCCGAAGCTATGCCGACGCGTCTTTTGTGACCACGAATACCCTGGCCGCCAAAATCCGCAGCCAGGTGCTGGATGATGTGTTCGGCGCCCTGAGCTTCGCGCACGAGGACCGCAACGCGCACAACTACGTCAATAACAACACCTGGAACTTGCTCGGGGCAACCGGCGTGGGAAATCCCACGGGCGCGCTGATGTACTTTGAGGCGTCCCGCCGCCACGATGAGGTGAAAGGCACTTTGGATTACTCACCGCTCCATAACCTGACCACGATGTTCATGGTGAAGTTCTCCAACGACTTCTATCCGGACGACCAGTACGGATTGCGCAGCAACCATAACTTCGAGATCGGGCCGGATGTGTCATGGCAGCCCACCCCCACCATGAACCTGCATGCCTACTACACGTTCCAGCAGATCTACTATAATCAGAACAGTATCTACTCGTCCGCCGGAACGGGCACCGGCCCCACAGGCACTGGCTATTACGTGCCGTGGAACGCCAAAACCACCGACTACGTCCACACGTTCGGGCTGACGATGGACTGGCAGGCGATCCAGGATGTGCTGAAGTTCAGCCTGGACTACAACCTGTCCTACGGCGACACCGCGTACGCTCTGGGTGACGGCATGGCGCTGGTCGGCGGCGGGATCACCGCGGCAGCCACAATCGCGAGCCTCAACTTCCAGGCGCTGCCCGACGTAACGTCGATGCTCAACATGGTGCAGATCAAGGGCGAGTATACCTTCCGCCCGAACATGACGCTGATCTTCGGCTATGCCTTCGAGCGGTTCACCTACAACGACTGGATCAATGGCACCGGTTCGACCACCTATGCCAATGCGTTGCTGCCGGGAACTTTGAACCCGAACGACTCGATCCACATCTTCAGCGTCGGCATGCGCGTGCGCTTCTGACGCGAAACCCCGGCAAGACGCTTCGCCCAGGCGCCTTGCCCCGCCGCCGGATAGAAGGGTAGCGTTCTTCCCAAACGACGGTGTTCCGCACCGTCACTTTGGGGAGTGTGCCATGAAATTGCTGACCGACGAGATGATCAGCGGGTTGCTGCCAGCGGAGACGTCGTCTTTCCCCTCGCCCGTGCCGACACAGATCGTCTCCAGCGACGAATTCCCACCGGTCCCGCAAACCGCCCGTCAGCGAGAGGTCGAGTCAAGGCTGATCGATCTCAGCGACCGGCTGGCTCGCCACCAGGGACTGTCCCGCCGCCGCTTCTTCCAGACCGCCGCCGGCATGGCCGCGTCGTTCGTGGCACTCAATCAGGTGTTCGGCCATTTGTTCGACGCCAGCGAGGCCGAGGCCGCGACGCCCGAAAAAGCCCAGGCCCGGGCGGACGCGCTGTCGAGCCAGATGGTGATCGACGGCCACACGCATTTCCTGCGCGACGACACCCGGCTGATGGGCTTCGTCAAAGGCCGGGAGGCGGTGGGCCAGTTCGGCTGGAACAAGGAGCTGAGCGCCAGGGAACAGACCATCGACGACCTGAAATACAGCAATTATGTCAAAGAGATTTACATGGACAGCGACACCAAGATCGCGCTGCTGTCCAACTCCCCCTCCGACGTGCCGGCGGACTGGTTCATTCCGCAGGAGCAAGTGTTCAAAACGCGGGAGATGGTGAACCAGAAGGCGGGCTCCCGCCGCATGATGGCGCATTTCACCATCACGCCCGGCCAGCCGGGCTGGCTTGAGAAGGTCGATGAGGCGGTCGAAAAGTTCAAGCCGGATTCGTGGAAGGGCTACACGGTCGGCGATAACACCCACAAGGAACTCGCCGCGTTTCCGTGGCACGCCGACGACCAGACGCTGATGTATCCGTTCTATGAGAAGATTTCGAAGACCGACATCCGCAACGTTTGCATCCACAAGGGCCTGTTCGCTCCGGCGGTGGCGGAGAAGTTCCCGCGGCTGTTGCCCTATGCCGACGTCAGCGATATCGGCCGCGCGGCGAAGGACTGGCCGGGTTTGAATTTCCTTGTCTATCACTCGGGCTATCGCTGGGTGGGCGGCAATCCGGCCGATGGCATGGCCGAGTTCGACAAAACCGGCCGCAGTTCCTGGGTCAGCGATCTGGCGGAAATCCCAGAGAAATACGGTGTCACCAACGTCTACGGCGATCTCGGGCAGTTATTCGCCTGGACCAGCGTGGCCGAGCCCAGGTTGTCGGCGGCGCTTATGGGGATGCTGATCAAGGGGCTGGGAGCGGACCATGTCGTGTGGGGCACCGACGCTGTGTGGACCGGCGCGCCGCAGTGGCAGATCGAAGGCCTGCGCCGGCTGGAAATCCCCGAGGACATGCAAAAGAAATACGGCTTCCAACCTCTGGGCGCGGCCGACGGGCCGGTGAAGACCGCCGTGTTCAGCGGCAACACGCAACGGCTGTACGGGCTGGAGAAGCACGCCGGTCTGGTGCACCAGGACCGTTTCGCCGCGATCAAGGCCGATTACCAGGCCAACGGTCCTGGGCCCAGCAATCTGCGCTATGGGTATGTCAGCAAGCCTGCCTAGACGAGGGCTGCTGGCCGCCGCGGTCGGCGCCTCGTTGCCGGCCGCGAAGATGTCCCAGGCGGAGGCGAAGTTCCAGGACATCCCGCGCGGCGGCCTGAGTTGCGTGGGGTGCACGTTCTTCCGCCGCCCGGCGTCGTGCCAGGTGGTGGAGGGGACGATCAGCCCGAACGGGTGGTCTAAGTCGCGGTAGGGACACCCA
>PLSZ01000004.1 GCA_003164305.1 Acetobacteraceae bacterium | reverse complement strand
GCGATGCGGCGAGCCAGGGCGATCGCCAACTCCGACAACGTTATCGTGTACGACGGGCTCCCGGGTGCCATGCATGTCTCGGAATCGCTCGCGGAGGCTCTTCGCCAAGCAGCACCCAGGGTTATCGAGGACGTGGAGAAGGTGCGTATGCCCAAATGGCTCGCTCAGCGTGACCTGCCCACTGTGTCGTTTAGCCGAGCACACGATGCCTGAAGTCGAACTGCTCGATAAAACCGAGGTTTGGATCCGCGGTGTCGCGCTGAATGCGGCGGACCTGGGCCTTCTGGCAGCGTCAGCCGCGCAGGCATTGGATCTGGAGCCGGATTTGGTGTTCGTGACCGACGCACGCGACGACCACGTGGTGTTCGACGTGTTGAAACCTCGAATGGAACTTGGCAGCATTGTCGGACGAGAAGGTGAGTTGCTCGCCGCAGTAGGCGAGGTGGCAGGTGTCACGGTGTCGGCCGGCGCGTCAGTACACTCCCGGGGCGTCCTGGGCATGATCGGCACCCCGCCTGAAATGGTCGACCAAACGCTTTCGCGGGCAACAGAAATCGACAACCGATTACGGTCTTATGTGTCGTCACGGGTTGCCGTCGTTTCGACCGGCCCCGAGGTGGTGGCCGGCAGTATCAAAGACACCAACGTGCTGATCGCCCACGACATTTTGGGGCGCGTCGGTTTCGAGGTGACGGCTGCGGGTGCCGTCGTCGACGATGAGGATGCCATAGTCGGGCGGGTGCTGCGACTGGTCTCGGATGGTTTCGGCGTCGTCATCACCACCGGCGGAGTCGGAGCCGAAGACAAGGACCGCACAATCGAGGCGTTGCAACGCTGCGATCCACATTTGGTCACAGAAGTTCTATCCACCTACGCGGTCGGACATGGCCGCCACGTCAAGCCCCACGTGCGCATCGGCATAGGCCAGATCGAGTGGACGCGTCTGATCGCCCTGCCTGGGCCGACCCGTGAAGTTCAAGCCGCACTGCCAATTGTGGTGCAGGGCTTGCAACAGGGCTGGGATGACATCCGACTTGCTGAGGCGTTGGGCGAGGTTTTACGAGCCTGTCTGCGATGACGTCGCCTGGGTAGTTGCAATCAACTTGGGGTTTCCTGAAGGTCCCACCCATCGCCATTTGGTTGACTGAACGACCTTTCTGAGCGCTTCATTTAGCGGGCGCTGCGCCTCCTGCGACGTCGCGCGCGGAATCGTTCGAAGCGGACATAACCGGATACCGCCGGCAACAGTGCGGCGGGGTATGGCGGCGTGATGAGACCTGCGAAGCTCATCGGCAACCGACTCGTCGTGACGGTGCGGTGATGGGTGAATGTGTCGAAGCCCGCCTTGCCGTGGTAGGCGCCCCAGCCGCTGCGCCCGACCCCGCCGAACGGCGCGGCCATCATCGCGCAGTGCACCGCGAAGTCGTTGACGGCCATGCCTCCGCTCAGCGTTTTGGCGCGGAACTCGTCGAGGCCGCGCCCGGCCGGACCGTACCAATAGACCGCCAGCGGTGAGGGTCGAGCCGCGACGTAGTCACACACCTCGGTGATTGCGTCATACGGCAGGACAGCCAGCACCGGCCCGAAGACCTCCTCATCGGCGATGCGCATCTCGTCCGTGACGTCGAGCACCACAGTGGGTGGGATGCGCCGCCTCGTCGCATCCATGGGGGCTCCACTGTCGTAGACCGTCGCACCGCGCTCCCGGGCGTCCTCGATCAAGCCCCTGACGCGCTCGAAGTTCTTGTCGTCGACGATGCTGACCAAGCCCGCCCCGCCGTCGGCCGCGGCGGCCCTTCCATGTTCGAGGGCGGCGGTGACGAAGTCACTCATCCGGTCGCGGGGAACGAAGGCGTAATCGGGGCACAGGCAGATCTGGCCCCCGTTGCCCAGCCGAGCTGCCATCACCCGGCGCGCCATCGCCGGCACATCGGCGTCGGGAGCGATGACCGCAGGGTTCTTGCCGCCCAGCTCGAGGGTGACGGGGACGAGATTTTTGGCCGCCGTCGCGGCGACCAGCGCACCGACTTCTGGTGAGCCGGTGAAGAACAGGTGGTCGAAGGGCAGCGCGCTGAATTCCGCACCAACCTCGGGCCCGCTGGTGACGACCGTGAACTCGGTGGGGTCGAAGTACGTCGCCGCCTTGGCTGCGAACAGCGCGGCGGTGCGTGGGGTGACCTCAGAGAACTTGATCATCACCCGATTTCCCGCGGCGAACGCCGAAGCAGCCGGCTGGACCACCAGACTGACAGGGAAGTTCCACGGGCCGATGACGCCGACCACACCCAAAGGCTTCTTCTCCACCACCGTCGGCATCCCGAGCAGCGTGCCCGACCTGATGCGCTGCGGGCGCATCCACGACTTCAGATGCCGGCGGGTCGCGAGCATATCCGGCAGGATGCCCGCGACTTCTGACACCAGGTTGATCGCGTGGGGACGATTGCCGAAGTCGGCGTGCAGCGCTGCGGAGAACTCGTCGGCTCCCTCGGTCAGTAGCAGGATCAATCGGTCGATCCGGTCGCGCCGCACGGTCGGCGAAGGAGACCCGGCTTTGCGAAAGTCGGCTCGCTGAGCGTCCAGCATCGCGTTCAGCGTGGCCGACTGGCCGTTGGTGGCCGGAGACACGAACCGGTCGACATTAGTGGACATTGCGCTCCGTTCGAAGTTGTTGCGCCGCTTTTGGTTGCTCGAGGCGTTTGGCGAGGGGCAACGTTACGGCGGCGCAGGTGACGAGCATGAGGACACCGCCCAGGCGCTGGTCCATGGTGGGCGATAGCCCAAGTGGGTTGATGTGGTGCAGGTGCCGGGAGGGGCGGAGCAGGGCAGCCAGGCCGAGGATCGCCGCGACCTCTTGACCGAGGATCAGGGCGCCGCGGCGCAGGGCAGGTGGGACACGCCCCGCGGTGACGATGATGGCGGCCCAGTAGCTCAGCCCGATCGCGACGGCGAGGAGGGCGAGCCGGAGCGGCACCATGTCCAGGTCTGCGCCGTGGCTGTGGACGGCTGGCAAGTGCAGGGCCATCAGCAGTCCCGAGTTGAGGACGACGGCGATGATCACACCGGCCGTCCACGGCCGGGAACGCCCGGAGCCGGCCGTCGGCTGAACCCGCCGCAGCGCCGCGATGAGCAACAGCGGCACGGCGACGAGGAGCGCTTCCAGCGCCGCCATTGCCACGAGGTGCGATTGCAAGGCCATCACACGAACTGTCTGGGATGTACCCAGGAAGGCGAGCCCCGCGGCGGCGAGGATGGCGGGAACCCGCGCCCGGGTGGCCAGCCACCAGATCAGCACCGCCGCGGTGCATCCTGCCACGATCAATAAGCTTGGCTGCCAGCCAAATTGAGGAGACGGTGATGGAGGCATGCCCGTCATCCCGGGCATGTCGTGTTCAGCTGCGGACCCGGTATCACCACTCTTCAGCATCAGTGTCGCAACCCCGAGGGCGACCGCGATCTCGGCGGCCGCCGCGATCCATACACCGGGGGACGGACGCGGGGTGTGATCAACCGGAGTGGCGTCAGCTGCCTGCACCCGCATCAAGGGTTCCTGATCAACCTGGGCAGGTTCTTCTGCGACACAACGCGCGACAAGACGGCGGCGAACGTGGCCCCTTTGCCGTGCAGGGCCTGTCTCTTTCCCCCAGCCAGCGCATCGTATCCGGCTCGGGCAACCCCAGCGGGAGACCCGGCCTTGTTCTTTTCGAACATGTTGTGCAGCAGCGACTTACCCGCGAACGCATCGATGCCGCCGGCTTGCGCGAACTTGGTTTGCGTTGCGCCGGGGGTCAAGCACGTGACGGTGACGCCGTAGGGCTTCAACTCGGCGGCCAGCGCGTACGTGAAGGTGTTCACATACGACTTGCTGGCACAGTAGGACGCCATGCGCGTCGAGGGAATCATCCCGGCGGTCGAACCGACGTTGAGGATCGCGCCGTGGCGACGCGCCTTCATCTCGCGGCCGAAGAGCATCGACGTCATTGTCAGCGTGATCACGTTGAGCTCCAACATGTTCGCCACCCGCTCGGGTGACAGGTCAACGGCATCACCGAAGCAGGCGAAGCCTGCATTGTTGATCAGGATGTCGGGAAACCAGTCGTTGTCCTGACACCACTGCAGCAGGGCGGCCGCTGCATCCGGCTTGGCCAGGTCCATCTGGAGGGTCTGCAACCGCGCCGCGCCGAAGCGGAAGTCCTCACCCAACTGGTCGAGTT
>PLSZ01000192.1:40576-43452 GCA_003164305.1 Acetobacteraceae bacterium | reverse complement strand
CTTCACCAGCCGGTCTTCCAGCGAATGAAACGACACCACCACCAGCCGCCCGCCCGGCGCCAGCAACGATGCCGCCTGCACCAACGCCCGCTCGATCTGGCCCAACTCGTCATTCACCCGAATCCGCAACGCCTGAAAGCTGCGCGTTGCCGGATCGATACCGGATTTATCCTTCGGCACCACCGCGCGGATCACCTCGGCCAACCCCAGCGTGGTGGTGATCGGCGCCACCGCCCGTGCCGCGACAATCGCCTTGGCGATCCGCCGCGACAGCCGTTCCTCGCCCAACTGATACAGCGTGTCCGCCAACTCGGCTTCCGGCAGCCCCGCCACCAGATCAGCGGCCGAAACCCCCTCGCGCCCCATCCGCATATCCAGCGGCCCGTCGTGGCGAAAGCTGAACCCCCGTGCGGGATCGTCGATCTGGAACGACGAAATGCCGAGATCCAGCACCACCCCATCCAATTCAGTAACGCCGCGCTCACCAAGCAGCGCCACCATGTCGCCAAAGCCGCCCTGCACCAGGTGCAACCGCCCCGGATAACGCGCGGCAAGCGTCGCCCCGCGCGCGATGGCATCGGGATCGCGATCGATCGCCCACAGCGTGCAGCCGGTTGCCAAAATCGCCGCCGCATAGCCGCCGCCGCCGAAGGTGCCGTCCAGGTAGCGCCCGCCGTCGCGCGGGGCGAGCGCGTCCAGCGCTTCGCCCAGCATCACCGGGACATGCCCGCTCATGCCGCGCTTCCGGACAGCGTGAGCCGGTGCGCCTTCGCGCGCGCGTCCACTTCGGCGAGGTAGGCTTCGGCGGCTGCCGGCTCCCAGATCTCGAACGTGCGGCCAAGACCCAGGAAGGTCACGCCGTCGGTCAGGCCGGCGTATTTCTTCAAATGCTCGGGAACGACGATCCGCCCTTCCTTGTCGGATTCCAATTCGCAGGACCGCGCGAACAGCGAGACCGCGAGGTTCTTGTATCCCTCGCTGTACATGTCGAGCTTGTCCAACGGCGAGGAGAGCGCCTCGAACGCGGCGGGCCGCCAGCCTTCGATGCAGGGATGATCGTAGGAGGGGCACAACACCAGCACGACGCCACCGTCGCCGGTCTTCAGCAGATTCCTGAAGGACGCGGGAATTGAAACGCGACCCTTGGCGTCCAGCCGGTTCTGATGGGTGCCCATGAATTGGGTCATCCGGCCGTTTTCGCCCTTCCCGCTTAGGTCTGCCTGCCTCGTGAAGCGACTTTGGTGCGTTCCCAGGGCCATTCCTCGATGCGCCCGTGGGAAACCGTGGGATAACACGGGTTCGTGTGGGCGTCAACGGGATTGGCCTGACCGGACGGGAATCGCGCTGGGTTTTGCGATGGCGGTACAAGGCAATTGGCGGAAGGGCGTCGGGGCTGCTGGGTGCGGTCTCCTTTGGTGCTCTGTTTCTGGCCGGGCTGCGGCGGTTTGGTGACGAGGGCAAGGCGCCAGACGGTCTGTAAGCCGGGTTCTGTCCAGTCCAAGCGACTGGGACGACCATTCCTCTGGGACGCGCCTCGCGGCGCGCCTCACGCGACCAACCCGGGCGGCAGGGCGGGAATGCCCTCGCGGCACGGCCTTTCGGCCGTCCGCCGGTCGCCCCTATTCGGTCTTGCTCCCGGTGGGGTTTGCCATGCCGCCCCCGTTACCGGGGGCGCGGGGCGCTCTTACCGCTCCGTTTCACCCTTGCCCGCGGGGAGTTGCCTCCTTGCGCGGGCGGTCTGTTTTCTGTGGCACTTTCCCTGGGGTCGCCCTCGCCGGCAGTTAGCCGGCACCGTATTCCCGTGGAGCCCGGACTTTCCTCCATCGGGGTTTCCCCCGGCAGCGGCCGTCCGACCGTCTGGCGGTATGGAGATGACGTGGTTCGTCCCGGCCGTCAATCGGCCTGCGCGCCTTTGCCGCAACGGGGGTGCCCTATCGCGGCATGGCGTGAACGGGTGTATCGATAAAGACACGCGAGCTTTCGCATCAACCTGTACCGTCGGCGACGGCTGCATAAGGAATTGCGTCACCGCCATGCCGCCAGCGCATGCATCGTTATGTGCCGGTATGCCGGGCGACCGCGATGCGTCGACAGAAAAGGCGATCTTGTTGCTGCTCGCCGCGCAGACCGTGGTGTTCGCGGTGGCGCTGTACCTGACCTGGATTCAAGTCCCTTTCTGGGACATGCTGAGCTTCGTCGACAGCTATATCGACCACCGCGATGTCGGTGACTGGTTCGGTTATCTCTGGCTGCCCGACAACGAACATCATTCCGTTTGGTCGCGCCTGCTGACGGTGGTCGAAATCGAGGCGTTCGACGGCCGTGGACCGACTTTTCAGGTCTTCAGTGCCGCCTGCCTGCTGGGTGGCGCGGTGGCGGTGTGCCGCGAGTTCGCGCGGGCGGGCGCGCCGGCGAGGTTCGCCAGGGGGGTGGGCGCGCTGGCCTGCATGCTGTTCCTCACCGTGCCCGCGGCGGTGGACTGCGCCGTGCCGATGAACGGCGGCTGTGTTCAGGTCGCCAGCTTCCAAATCCTGTCCCTGGTGCTGCTCGACGGCCAGGGTGAAGCCGGCAAACACCCCTGGCTGCGCCGTGGCCTCGCCGTCGTGGCCGCGGCGGGGGCCTCGTTCGGCAATGCGTCCGGCCTGCTGGCCTGGCCGATCCTCGTCTGGTCGGCCTGGCGAGGCCGCTTGTGCTGGCCGTGGCGTGTCGGGCTTGCCGGGCTCGGCATCGTTTTCACGGCCATCTACCTGAGCCATCTTTTCGCCGATGCTCCGGCCATGCTGGCAACTGCTCCGCAGCCCGCAGGGCTGGGCAAGATCGCCGACTATGCCCTGACCTACGCCGGTTTGCCCTGGACGCGCTCGGCGGTGCTTGCC
>PLSZ01000192.1:36555-40563 GCA_003164305.1 Acetobacteraceae bacterium | reverse complement strand
TCGGCCGGGTTGACCAGAGCGTCGAGGTCGCGGTTCCGGTGCGGTACACCGTGCTGATGATGCCGTTGCAGGTCGGCCTGTTGGGGCTGCTGTTGCGCCGGGCTGGCCGCCTCGGACCGAGGCCGCGTGCGATGGTCGGCGCGGCCGGGTTTGGGCTCGGGCTGCTGCTTCTGGCGGCGCAGATTCCGGCCGCCTACGCCGCGCGAGCGGCGAGCAGCAACATCACCGCCACGGTGCAGCGATACATGGCTGGCGAACGCGACGAAACGATGCGGCGCATCGTCTTTCCGGATCTTGCCGAGGCGGACCGGATCGTCGTGCGCATGCAGCAACACGGCCTCTATTGCTGGCTTGTTGGCCCGCCCGACGGCGGTCCCGCGATCGGCCGAGCCACGCCGGTCAGCGGCACATCCGCGCCACCGCCAGCAGCCGCGCCAGCGTGCCGGCGTCCGCCTGTCCGTTGACCGCTTCGCCCCGCCAGTGCCGCTGGAAAGCGCGCAGCACGGTGGCCAGCGCCGGGTCGAGCGGCCCTTCCGGGGCCACCTCGTAGCCGATTTTCGCCAGGGCCGCCCGCACGTCACGCAGCGCCGCCGCGTCGCGCACCGCGCCCCCCGTGCCGAGGTCGGGCACCCCCTCGGGCCACAGGCCGACGCCGTTGCGTGCCAGTCCTTCCCAGTCGAATTTCTCCCCCGGATCTTCCTTGCGGTCGGGGGCGACGTCGCTGTGAGCGACAAAATTGCGCGCCGGCACGGCGTGGCGCGACATTATTTCCAGGCACAGGTCGCAAACCGAGACGAGCTGGAACACCGGAAAATCGCGGTAGCCGAATTCGTGGCCGGGATTGGCGATCTCGATGCCGATCGAGCGTCCGTTCAACGCCCGCTGGCCGCGCCAGTACGACACCCCGGCATGGAAAGCCCGCCGCGCCTCCGCCACCAGCCGCAGCACGCTGCCGTCCTCGTCCACCACATAGTGGGAGGATACTTTCGCCGCCGGATCGCGCAGCCGCTCGATCGCTTCCCGCGCCGTCCTCATGCCGGTGTAATGCAGGATAACCATATCGACAGTGCAACCGTCCGGCCGGTCGTCCTGGTTCGGACTCGGCAGGTCCCTGATCGGCAGAGTCACAGGCCGCGCTCCCTTTTGATGCGGTCCCAGGCGGCGTTGATGCGGGCCACCTTGTCGCTGGCGCGGGCGATGAATTCGGGCGGCACGCCACGCCCGGCCAGCCCGTCCGGATGGTTGTCGCGCATCAGTTGCCGCCAGGTGGCGCGCACCTGCTCGTCGCTGACGCCGCGCGCCAACCCGAGGATCGCATAGGGATCCTCCTCGGTCTGGCCGACCGGCCCGCGGGCGCGCCCGCCGCTGGCGCGCTCCCACGACGCCGTCGTCGAGGCCGAAAACGCCGGTGCACGCCGCGCAGGAAGTTCTGCTCGCTGACGGTGAGCGGCTTGTCGGCCCGCGCGATCAGGAACAGCGCCCCCAGCACCTCCTCCAGCATGCCGCGGTTGTCGGCGAAACTCTCCCCCATCTGTTTTGCGTATGTCTCATAACCATCGGGGCTGGCGCGGGCCTGATCGAACAGGCGGCCGACGTGGGCGGCCGCTTCGGGCGGGATGCGAAAGCTGCGCTTGAAGGCGTCGATTTCGGCGCGGTTCACCGGCCCGTCGCATTTTGCCAGTTTGGCCGACAGCACCACCGAGGCGACGGCGAAATACTGCTCGCGCTGGCCGAGCAGCGCGGCCATCCGCGCGGCGCCGAACTGGTTCGCGCCGGGCAGGCCGAATCGCATCTGGCTGAAGCCGCCGCTCTCCGCGGCATGGCCAAGCGCCGCCCCCACGACCGCCCCGAACGGGCCGCCCATGGCGAATCCGGCCATTGCACCAATGATCTTGCCCCACACCGGCCTGCCAACCCTCCGCAAAACGGAATGCCTCTATCATGCGGGTATTACCGGGAGCAAAAGACGGTTGCCCACCCCGGCCCTCCCGGCCATCCTCCACCCAATAAGGCACTGACGGACAAGACAATGACAGGCTGGCAGTTCTGGATCGATCGCGGCGGCACCTTCACCGATATCGTTGCCCGCGACCCACAAGGCAGACTCTCCACGCACAAGCTGCTTTCGGAGAATCCGGGCCGCTACCGCGACGCGGCATTGGCCGGCATCCGCACCGTGCTCGGTCTTTCCTTCGACTCGCCGATCCCGTCCGGGCTCATCGAGGCGGTGAAGATGGGCACGACGGTCGCCACCAACGCCCTACTGGAGCGCAAGGGCGAACGCACCCTGCTGGTGGTCAACCGCGGCTTCGCCGATGCGTTGCGCATCGGCAACCAGGCCCGGCCGCGCCTGTTCGACCTCGCCCTCACCTTGCCTTCTCTGCTCTACGAGGAAGTGGTGGAGATCGGCGGCCGCGTCGATGTGAACGGCGCCGAACTGGAGCCGCTGGACGAGGATGCCGCCCGCGCCGCTTTCGCCGCCATCCGNNTTCCCCGACCATGAACGCCGCCTGGCTGCTCTGGCGCGCGAGGCGGGGTTCACCCAGGTCTCGGCCAGCTATGCCGTCAGTCCGCTGCTGCGCCTGGTGCCGCGCGGCGACACCACGGTGGTGGACGCCTACCTCTCGCCGATCCTGCGCCGCTACGTCGACCAGGTGGCCTCCGAGCTTGCCGGCGTGCGGCTCTATTTCATGCAGAGCAATGGTGGGCTGGCCGAGGCGCAGCGCTTCCAGGGCAAGGATGCCATCCTGTCCGGCCCGGCCGGCGGCATCGTCGGCGCCGCCCGCACCGCCGCCATGGCGGGGCTCGACCGCATCATCGGCTTCGACATGGGCGGCACTTCGACCGACGTCGCGCTCTATGCCGGCAGCTTCGAGCGCGCCTTCGAGACTGAAGTGGCCGGGGTGCGCATGCGCGCGCCGATGATGGCGATCAAGACGGTCGCCGCCGGCGGCGGTTCGATCCTCCACTTCGACGGCGCGCGGTTCCGCGTCGGTCCGGACAGCGCCGGCGCCAATCCCGGCCCGGCCTGCTATCGCCGCGGCGGCCCGCTGACGGTCACCGACGCCAATGTCTGCGTCGGCAAAATCCAGCCGGCGCATTTCCCCGCCATCTTCGGACCGGCCGGGAATGAGCCCCTCGACGCCACCATCGTCGCGCAGAAATTCGCGGCGCTGGCCGAGGAGATCGCCGCCGCCACCGGCGTGCGGCGCGACCCGCGCGATGTGGCCGAAGGGTTCCTGCGCATCGCGGTCGCCAACATGGCGAACGCCATCAAGCAGGTGTCGGTGCAGAAGGGCCACGACGCCACCCGGTTTGCCCTGCAATGCTTCGGCGGCGCCGGCGGGCAGCATGCCTGCCTGGTGGCCGACGAACTCAGCATGAGCACCGTCTTCATCCATCCCTATGCCGGCGTGCTCTCGGCCTACGGCATGGGCCTGGCCGACCAGAGCGCCATGCGTGAGCAGGCGGTGGAGGTCGGGCTTTCCGCCGCGGCGTTGCCGGACCTGGAGGCGCTGGCCGACCGGCTGGCGGGCGAGGCGGTGGGGGCCTTGCGCGAGCAGGGCGCCGACCTCTCCCGGCTCGCCGTCGCCCGGCTGCTGCATGTGCGCTACGCCGGCACCGATGCGGCCCTGCCGGTCACGCTCGGCGCGGTCGATGCGGTGCGCGAGCAATTCACCGCGGCGCATCGCGTCCGCTTCGGCTTCGCCACCCCCGACCGCGCGCTGATCGTCGAGGCGGTGGCCATCGAGGCAACCGCCGCCGGCGAGCAGGTCGTCGAATCGCGCATCGCCGCGCGCGACGCCGGCGCCCCCGCCGCGGTCGACACCATCGAGATGTGGAGCGGCGGCGCCGCCCACGCGACGCCGGTGTTCGAGCGCACCGCGCTCCTCGCCGGCGACGTCATCGAAGGTCCGGCCCTGATCCGCGAGGCCAATGCCACGACCGTGGTCGAGCCGGGCTGGAGCGCCGAGGTGACCGAACTGGACCACATGCTGCTGCGCCGGA
>PLSZ01000192.1:0-36497 GCA_003164305.1 Acetobacteraceae bacterium | reverse complement strand
AACATCAAGGAGCGCCTGGACTTCTCCTGCGCCATCTTCGACGCCGAGGGCGCGCTGGTGGCCAACGCGCCGCACGTGCCAGTGCATCTCGGCGCGATGGGCGAGAGCGTGCGCACCGTCATGCGCGACCGCGGCGACACCCTGAAGCCGGGCGATGTCGTCGCGCTGAACAATCCGTTCAACGGCGGCACGCATTTACCGGACGTCACCGTCATCACGCCGGTGTTTGACGACGCCGGCGCGAAAATCCTGTTTTTCGTCGGCAGCCGCGGCCATCACGCGGATATCGGCGGCATCACCCCCGGCTCCACGCCACCCGCGTCGAAAACGCTGGAGGAAGAGGGCGTCATCATCAACGATTTCCTTCTCGTCGATGGCGGAACGTTCCGGGAGGAGCCATTTCGAAAACTGCTCGCCAGCGCGAAATATCCGGCGCGCAGCCCGGATGTGAACGTAGCCGACATCAAGGCGCAGGTCGCGGCGAACGAAAAAGGCGTCCAGGAACTCAGCAAGGTCGTGGCGCAGTTCGGCTGGCCGACGGTCAGCGCCTACATGCGCCATGTCATGGACAACGCCGAGGAGTCGGTGCGTCAGGTCCTCGGCCGGATCGGCGGCGGTTCGTTCGACTACCGCATGGACAACGGCAAGCCCCTGCATGTCGCGATCCATGTCGATCGTGCCAGCCGCTCCGCCGTGGTCGACTTCACCGGCACCGGCGAGCAGGACTCGGGAAACTTCAACTCGCCGCCCGCGGTCACTCAGGCCGCCGTTTTGTACGTGTTCCGCTGCCTCGTCGGCGACGACATCCCGTTGAACGACGGCTGCCTGAAACCGCTGCGCATTATCATCCCCGAGGGCACGTTCCTCTCGCCGCGGCCCGGCGCCGCCGTCGTGGCCGGCAATACCGAAGTCTCACAGGCGACCTGCAACGCGATCTTCGGCGCTCTGGGCTCGATCGCCTGCTCCCAGGCGACGATGAACAACTTCCTGTTCGGCGACGCCACGCGGCAATATTACGAAACGATCTGCGGCGGCACCGGCGCGGGTCCCGGCTTCAACGGCACGGCGGCCGTGCAAACGCATATGACCAACACGCGGATGACCGATCCCGAGGTGCTCGAACTGCGCTACCCGGTGCGGCTGGACCAGTTCGCGATTCGGCGCAACTCGGGCGGCCACGGCAAGTGGACCGGCGGCGACGGCGCGATCCGGCGCGTGCGGTTCCTGGAGCCGATGACCGCGATCATCGTTTCCTCGCGTCGCGAGGTCCCCCCGTTCGGCCTCGCGGGCGGCTCCGACGGCGCTCCTGGGCGGCAATGGGTGGAACGCGCCGACGGACGGCTGGACGTGCTGACCGGCACCGACAAGACCGAGGTGAACCCCGGCGATGTTTTCGTGATCGAAACGCCCAGCGGCGGAGGTTACGGGACGGCGTCCTGAGCGGCCTTTCCGTTTACGGACCTTAACTTTCGGCCAGAACGGAATCGTGCACCTGATCAACCCCTTGCCACAGAGTGTAGCCATGGCTACATTCTGTGTCCTGAGGTGCAAAACATGGCCGAGGCCGCGGTTTCCCCGCGGACCGGCCGCGAGGTGGACAAGATTTCCGCATGAGCGACGCCGTCCTGCACAACCCGGCCCGCGTATCGACCGCTTATCCTCGCGGGATGAGCGCGCGCACCATGCGGGCGGGCGTAGAGAGCCTGAGCGGTCAGCGCCGGGGTATTCGCGGGTTCCTGCCATTCGCCGGCCCAGCGGTGATCGCCTCGGTGGCGTATATGGATCCGGGGAATTTCGCGACGAACATCCAGGCCGGCGCGCGCTATGGCTATGGCCTGCTGTGGGTCGTCGTGCTGGCGAACCTGATCGCGATGCTGTTCCAGGCGCTCTCGGCCCGCATTGGCATCGTTACCGGGCAGAGCCTCGCCAGTCTGTGCCGGACTCATTTTCCGCGTTCGGTGACCATCCCCATGTGGATCGCCAGCGAGGCAGCGGCGATGGCCACCGACCTGGCGGAAACCGTGGGCGCCGCGATCGGGCTGAGCCTGCTGCTCGGATTGTCCCTGCTGACCAGTCTGGGCCTGACCCTGGTGTTGACCTGGGGGCTGCTGACCCTGCAATCGCGCGGCTTCCGCCCGCTCGAACTGATCATCACCGGGTTCGTGGGGCTGATCGGGCTGTGCTACCTGATCGAGCTGTTCATCAGCCCGCCCGACTGGCGGCTGTTCGCCTGGCACGCCGTGGTGCCCGAGATCAAGGACGCCAACGCCCTGACCCTGGCCGTCGGGATCGTCGGCGCCACCGTCATGCCCCACGCCATCTACCTTCATTCCGCCCTCATGCCAGGGCGCGTTCCAACGCGGACCCGGACGGAAAAAGCCACCGTGATTCGCCATTCCAACACCGAGGTGATGATCGCCCTTGGCCTGGCGGGCGGGGTCAATCTCGCGATGGTGGCAATGGCCGCCTCGATGTTCCATGCCGGGCATCCCGAGGTCGCGGAAATCCAGACCGCCTATCACACCCTGCTGCCGCTGATGGGCGGGTTCGCGGCGCTGGTGTTCATGACCTCTCTGCTCGCGTCCGGGGTGTCCAGCTCGGTGGTCGGGACGATGGCGGGCCAGACCATCATGCAGGATTTCGTCGGATTCCGGACGCCGCTGTGGCTGCGCCGGCTGCTGACCATGGTTCCGGCGTTTGTCGTTGTCGCGCTCGGCGTCGATGCGACCCACGCACTGGTGATGAGCCAGGTTTTGTTGAGCCTCGTGCTGCCGGTGCCGATGATCGCGCTGCTGATCCTGTTGTTCCGGCGCGACATCATGGGCTCCTTCCGGCCTGGCCCGGTGACCCGCGCCGCGTCCGTGATCGGCACGGTGGTTGTGCTGGGGCTCAACCTGGTGTTGTTAGCGCAGACGACCGGGATGTGACCCGGCGACGGCGACTCGGTCCCGTGGGACCGGTGGCGCCTCAATGAGGTCTGATCGCGCGGGATGGCAGAGCCAACACCCAGGATGATGCCGGAGGAGCCGGATCAGGCGATCCGCTTCGGCAAAGCGCGTACAGCGCAATCCGGTGCCCTGCTGGAAGATTACGTCGAGCTGATTTCCGACCTGCACGCGCAAAACGGCGAAGCCCGCCCCACCGACATCGCCCGCCGACTGGGCGTTTCTCACGCCACCGTGATCAAGACCATCGGCCGGCTGAAACGTGAAGGCCTCGCGGTCGCCAAACCTTATCGCGGTGTTTTCCTCACGGCGTCAGGCGAGACGCTGGCGGATCGGGTGCGTTCCCGGCATCGGGTGGTCGTGGATCTTCTGCTGGCCGTGGGGGTACCGCCGGAGGCAGCCGAACTCGACGCCGAGGGGATCGAACATCACGTATCGGATTCCACTCTCGCCGCGTTTGCCCGCTTTCTCGCCGGCGGATAGGCCACGAAAAAGGGGCCGGCTGAACCGGCCCCGATTTCTTACGCGTAACGTGCGGGACGGATTACTTGCCGCCGCCCGCCGCGCCACCGCCGCCCTCGCCCGCCGCCGCTGCTTTGGCGGTCGAACCGGTGGTGTTGACCTCACCCGAGGTACCCGGTGAACGCGCCCCAGGCATCGCCGAAGTGCTCGGCGACAAGTTCGATGGGGCCGCGGTGGTGGACTGCGAATACATCGTACTCGTCTTCGCGGCGCTGCCGCCGGTCTCCGGACTCAAAGTTTGCGCCATCGCGGGCACCGCTATAAGCGGCAGACCCGCAGCCGCCGCGAAGAAAAACGATTTAAAAGCTGTCACCGTGAAGTCCTCCTGTTTTTAACCTATAACAATTGGGGTAACGCCGATGTGCCAGGCGAGTTCCCTCGCCGTTCGCTCTGCCGGGGTCACGGGATCTCCATTGGACGTCTATTTGGGAAAGTCACGAGCATTAACAATGAACAGCCGCGCGTTTAATACCAACCGGCGTTGACGTTGACCCTTGGTCGTGACGCCCCTGTATCGTCATCCTCGGGCTCGACCCGAGGATCCGCCTGCATGGACTCGTGCTCTACCTAAGCGCACAGGGCCTGCGTTACGGGATGCCAGGGTCAAGCCCTGGCATGACGGATCGGTGGCCGGTACGTCATTTCTTTGGCTGGTCGGTATAATGTCTGACGCAAAGGGTCGTATCGGTTCAGTCACGGTCCGGATCGACCGGATCATCGGCATCGATACGATGTGAACCGCGACACCGGGTCGCGGCAAGGCCTTCCCGAGACACAGCCGTTAAGCCCACTGGTATCAGCGGCGCGAATTCGGTTTGAACGGAACGAGTTTCTTCGGCGCGATTCCGTCAGGTCCGGACGGCATCCAATTCGCCGGCAATCGCTGGCCCATCGCCTGCCATTCGGGAACGGCGACGCTCCGGCCGGCCGCGGAATGTGAGACCGGCCGTGTCGTTACCAGGCAAATCGCGCCATCGCCGCGACCGGCGCCATCCCCGCCGCCCGGGCCACTTCCTCGACCTGCGCCGGATCGTACGTCCCATCCGCCCGTCGCAACTCCGCGCCATGCAGACCATCCAGCACCCAGCACGCGGCCAGGCCAACCGAGGACGCGCCGGCGATATCCGTCCGCAGCGAGTCACCCACTGCCAGCACCCGCTCTTTCGGCATGCCCAACCGCGCCAGGACCGGCTGATAGATCGCCGGATCGGGCTTGCCGAGCGACCGCACGTCGCCGCCCAGAGCCTGATAGCGAACCGCCAGCGACCCGGCGCACAGCACGCGCACGCCGCCGCGAATGACCTCCAGATCGGGATTGCCGCAGACCATCGGCAGCCGATGCTTCGCGCAGTCCCGCAGCGTTGGCTCGAATTCATTCATGTCGCTGGGGTTGCGATGATCGTCGGGGCCGGTGTTCAGCACGAAGTCGGCCTCCGCGGGCGTCGCGACGGTGGTCAGCGGTAGCCCCTCGAGCACCGGACGGTCGCGCTCCGGCCCGAGGTGGTAGACGCGCTGGCCCAGAGCGGACCACCAGGCGTCGGGCGGTGAACGCAAGGCGTCACGCACCGCCTCCCCGCTGGTCAGGATATCGGTGTAGAGCGCGTCCTCGATCCCCATCCCGCGCATCATCGTCTGAACCGCCTGGTTCGGCCGCGGCACATTGGACAGCAGCAAGGTCTTCTTCCCGGCGTCGCGCAGGTGGCCGAGGCAATCCACGGCGTGCGGAAACGCCTTCACGCCGTCATGGATGACGCCCCACAAATCGAGCACGAACCCGTCATACGCCGAGGCGATCTGGGAAAAGCCGGTGAGAAAACGCATGGTCATGATCCCGCGAGGTCTTGCGCGGCGGTGCCTACCGCGTCTCGCAGCCGCGCGAAACCGGCGGCTTTCAGGCCGGCGGTCAAATCGACCTTGATCCGCTCGATCAGCGCCGGCCCCTGATATGCGAACGCGGTATAAAGTTGCACGAGCGACGCCCCCGCGCGGATTTTGGTCAGCGCGTCGGTGCCGGAAAACACACCCCCCGCGCCAATCAGGGTCAGCCGCCCGCGCGCCAGCAGAAACGCGCGCGCCAGGACGATATTGGACAAAGCAAACAACGGCTCCCCGGACAGGCCGCCGGCCTCCCGCGCGTGCCGCGATCGCAAACCAGGCGGCCGCGTGATCGTCGTATTGCCGACGATCAGCCCTTGCACGCCATGCGTCACGCAGGTCTCCACGACGGCGGCGAGCCCTTCGTACGACAGATCCGGCGCGATCTTGACCAGGATTTGCGGGCGGTTCTCAACCTTCGCCACCGCCTCCAGGATCGCCCCCAGTTGGGCCTCGCCCTGTAAATCCCGGAGTCCCGGCGTGTTGGGCGAGGACACGTTGATCACGGCGTATTCGACGAAGGGCGCCACGGCGGCGATCAGGGCCGGATAATCGCGCACCGGATCGGCGCCCTCTTTGTTGATCCCGACATTGGCGCCAAGCGGCACGGGATGGGCGGGCAACGCCCGGAGTTCTCTCAGGTACGCATCCAGGCCCGCGTTGTTGAAGCCAAGCCGGTTGATGACGGCGCGATCCTCGTCGAGGCGAAACAGCCGCGGCCTCGGATTGCCCGTCTGCGGCAGCGGCGTGACCGTGCCGGTCTCCACGAAGCCGAACCCGAGCCGCATCAGGGCATCGGCCGCCACCGCGCCCTTGTCGAAGCCGGCAGCGAGGCCGATCGGATTGCAGAACCAGCGGCCCAGTACCCGGATCGCCAGCGAGAGGTCGTCCTGCCCCAGGCAATCGCCCATCAGGCCGAGACGCAAAGCCCGCAGCGCGAGGTCATGCGCGCGTTCGGGATCCATTCGGCGCAGCAACGGCAGCAGGGCGGAGGCGATGGCGATACGCATGGCGGCCGCTTATGGGCCACAGGCAGCGGAGTCGCCAATTCACTCCTGCTGGTGATCGCTCCCGCCGGTTGCTTGCCCCTGATGGAGCAGGCCCATGACCGAACGGCTCCCTGGTCGAGCGAGCCCCTTCGATCGGATCAGAACGTCTCCGTCTCGCCGCTCGCGGCCAATCTGGCGGCGAGGAGTCGCATGAAGGCCCGCACCGCCGCCATTACAGCCTCAGCCTCCTCCTCGGTGTACTTGGCCGCGGGCAGGAGTCCCGGCGCCCGCCAAACGCGATGAACGCGCACCAGGGCACCCGCCAGTTCGTCCTCCCCACCGGCCGCTTCGCGGACGATCTCGACGATTCGGGCCCAGGCGAGATCCGCGAGTTTGGGGGTGACGACCAGGCGCTCCAATCCGGCCAAAGCGTGCCGCATCGCCTGCATCGCATGCAACACCGTCGCGGTCGGACGGCGCAGGTTCAGACACTGCGCCATTTCCTCGATATCGTAGGACGCGGCGGGAAAATGCTGTTCCACCAAAGCCCCGAACAACGCCGTATCGGTTTGGCCGCCATCGCCGGCCGGCAGCAAGATCACCCGGGTCAGCGCCAGTTCGTCATGCAACCGCGTCACCAGTTCCCGCGACGCCGCGCCGAGGGCTTCCATCGGCAGCGCGGTGTGAGCGATCAGCCTGCGTAACGAACCAAGCGTGAAACGCGCGTTCAACAGGCTCAGCGGCTCGATCAGCGCGGTCAGCCGTTCCACCACCGCTTCGCGAACCGGTTTCGACCGATCAGTCCCAGCGGGGTGAGCCGAGGGGTGAGCCGAGGGCAGAGCCGGGGGGACAGCCGCGGAGGCGGCCGCGATGGCCTCATTCAACAGCGCGGTGGCGCGCGACCATGCCCGCAGCCTGGCCAGAAGACTATCGGCCGGCGCCTCCTGATCAGCCGCCGGAGCAGCAGCGTCCGGGACGGGCACGGGCTCGCTTTCCGGCCGCTCGCTCTCGACCGAGGCCGCCGGCGCGGGAAAATCGTCCGGCGGGTTCAGTCGCTCCTGGTAGAGCACCGCCGCGGCAGCGTCATTGTCCGGCACGCGGCTGATCTCGATGCCGTCAGCGTCGATAATGTGGCGCCATGCCTCATTGTCCGGGTCGATCGTCAGCACCGCGATCTCGTCGCTGTCACCATTCCGCCAGGAATCCAGGATCGTGCGGGCTTCATAGGTCTCGGCATAGGTCAGCCAGCGCCGCTGATCGTCGTTGAGCGCCGCGCCGCGGCCGGGCACGTAGGGGTCGATCCGAGTCGCCTCACCCTCCAGCCGAATTACCACCAGCGTCCGCCGCCCGGGATCCCGCGCGAGAACGCGGAAACCGTGTTCGTCCTGCCGCGTTTCGTGACGGACCAAATGCCGTGTCCGGATCGCCTTTTCAACCGCTGCCTCAAGCTCCGGAGTCGGCGCCAACTCCCTGCCGTGGCGCGGAAAATCAGCCGCCAGAACGAAGGCGGTCCCGCCATGCCAGCCGACGCCGCAGCCGATTTCCATCCCGTCCGGCCGGCGGACATGGATGATCGCGCTGAGGCCCAGAAGGTCCTCGAACAACGACGGAGCACGGCGATCGACGATCACCGCGTTCGGGCCAACAAAGGCCCGCACGGCGGCGTCTTCACCAGCGAAGCTCTCGGCGTCCGCCTCCGCCGGGAACGGCGAGACCCCCGTCGCGTCGCCGGGCGGCAGTTCCGTCAGGCGGCCATCGCGCGCCGCCCGGTAACGGCGGACCAACAGCGCCGGTCCGGTGAACTCGACCCGCGCGACATTGCCGTAATACGGCCCATCGACGCCACCGCGGCGCCGCTCCAGGATCCCCTCCCGCACCAGGCCAGCCTCATCGAGTTGCTCCCGGATGACCAGGACGGAGACCGTCAGACGCTCGGCGCCCGCGAGGTTCCGCTCGACCAGCCAGCTTTCGAAGGCGGCCTCATCGCGCCGCTCCGGTTCCCCGGGGAGTTCATACCCGGGTTCCTCGGGAAGTCCGTACCCACGCGTCTCCGGCGCGCCGGTGCGGGCGCTGTCGCGCCAGACGACGTAACAGGAGGGCGCCGGCGCGACCCCTTTCCGCGCGGCGAGGCGCGCCCTTAACATGGGCGGCGTCCAGATCTCATTTTCGCCAGGGGTACTCATGGCGGGTAATTCTTGTTGCTCCACTCCGCCTGGCGCGGATTGAGCTGAAATTCTCTTATTTCTTTCATCGCGACAAGTCCAAATAAAAATACGTTTTAAACCAACAAGGCGCGCTTTTTAACACAATTGACCTGCGTCCGCACGTGTCGCGTGAAATAAAAATGACAGTAAAGTCTCAGCCAGGTGGCCTAAGCCGTCCTGAGATGCATTAATCCAACGACGCTCTATACGTGGGCATGCCTGGATTTCCCTGTTCGGTGAACCAGCCCGGGCGGGCGTTTACAGAATCGAGAACTGCAACGGCGGATTGACTCCGAAATGTTTCGTGGCTTCACAGTGCAACCACCGGAGCGACGCGCCTTCCCATGGTCCGGGCCAAAAAACCGGTAGCGTCAAATCCAGGGCATCAGAGAAACTCCCGCGCCAACGCCTCCCATTCCTCCGCGAGCGTCCCGGTCGCGGGCGGCCGCCCAGCCCGCTTGTACCAATAACCCGCGTTGGACGGATCGCCTTCCACACGGTGCAGATAGGCGTGAACGATCGACCCGTTCGGGGTCCGGTCTTCCTGCGCGCATTCATGGGCGCGCTTCCAATCGCCTTTCGCCTCCCACCACAGGGTCTGCAAAGGCGGATTGAGCCCAGAAGGCGGTTCGCCCGCGTCGAGCGAGGCGCGGAATTGTGCCAGGTCCATATCAGGCGGCCTCCTTCAATAACAGACGTCGCAGTTTGCGCACCGCGCTGTCCGGCGTGGTCAGAACGGGTTTGCCGCTCGCCGCGGCCACGAGCGCCGCCGCCCGGGCCAGGCTGAACTGGCCAAGCGCGATGGCATCGACATTGGGCAGCGACGCCACGGCGCGGGCGGCCGCCCGATCGTGGCCGTCCAGATCGCCGCGGTCCATGGCCGCCAGCGCGCCTTCCGCGAGGCACGGCACCACCGTGAGCTTCGGCGCGACCGCGGCGAATTCGCTCGGCATTGAGGCCAGCGTCGGCGCGAACGTCGCCAGCAACGCGACCCGGCCAGTGGGACCGGCCAGCGCCACCGCTTCTTCGATCATCGCCTCATTCGGTTTCAGCACCGGCAAGGGCGCCAGGTCGCGCGCGCAGGCCTCGATGCACAGGCCGAAGGCGGAGCAGGTGAACAAAATCCCGTCGGCACCGCACGACGCCGCATAGCGCGCGAGCGTCAGAAAGCGCTGATGCATCGCGGACGTCAGCGCCCCATCGCGGGCGAGATCGGCGGACAGCGAATCATCCAGCACATTGGCCAGCCGCGCCTCGGGCCACAGGCGCGAAAACGCCTCCTCGATCGCGGGGATCGAGTGCTTCAAAGCATGGATCAAGGCAACGCGCATCGAGCGGACTCCAGGAGGACGAACGCGATGCTGCCCGCGGCGGCGGCCACGAGCAAGGGCATAGGCGCCCCCCCCCCCACAGGCTTCCCCCAGTGGCGTCCCAAGTGGCGTCCCCAAGTGGCGTCCCCATTGGCCTCCCCACTGGCTACTCCCCCACTGGCCTTGCCGCGTCCGCGAAGCCCCGACGATACTGCGGGCAATGCGAATCATCGCCCTCATCGCGCGCCGTTGCCTGTGGATGCCGCCGACATTGTTCGGACTGCTGCTGATCGTGTTCACCGTCTCGCACGTCATCCCCTCCGATCCCGCGCGCATCATGGCGGGGGAAAACGCATCGGCCGAGCAGGTCGCCGCGATCCGCCACCAGTTCGGGCTGGACCAACCGTTGCCCACGCAGTTCCTGCGCTATGTGCGTGACGTCATCGGCGGCGACATGGGCACCAGCCTGTTCACGCAACGCCCGGTCGCGGAAGATCTGGTCGCCCGGCTCCCAGCGACGATGGAACTGGCGCTCTACGCGTTGACCCTCGCGGTGCTGATCGGCGTGCCTCTGGGCGTCGTCGCGGCGTTGCGGCGTAATTCGTGGCTGGATCACATCGTGCGGGTGGTCACCGTCGCCGGCCTGGCGATGGCGGCGTTCTGGCTGGCGATTTTGTTGCAACTGCTGTTCTCCATGTGGCTCGGCCTGACACCGGTACAGGGGCGTATCGATGGCTGGGGCCCTGACCCCATCACCGGATTTTTCACCGTCGATGCCATCCTGCGCGGCGATTGGGAAACTCTCGGAGAGGCGTTACGGCATCTGATCCTGCCCACGCTGACGCTGGCCTTGCCCGCGGTCGCGACGATCGTGCGCTTCACCCGGGCGGGCATGATCAACGTCATGTCCAGCAACTTCGTTTTCTATCTGACCGCGATGGGTTTCCCGCGCCGCCGCATCGTGTGGAAGTACCTGTTGCGGGGCGCCCTGATCGGAACGCTGACGCAAATCGGCCTCATCTTCGGCAACCTGATCGCCGGAGCGGTCGTCGTGGAAACCGTCTTCGACTGGCCGGGACTAGGAAGTTTCGCGGTGAACTCGATCCTGCATTCCGACTACAACGCGGTCATGAGCTTTACCGTGTTCGCCGGCGCGGTGTTCATCCTGACCAATCTGGCCGTCGATATCGCGCAAACGTTGCTGGATCCCCGCGCCCGATGAAACGCCTGTGGCGCGACCGCTCCGCCCGTCTGGGCCTGATCATCATCGCGGCGCTGGTGCTGTGCGCCGTGTTCGCCGGGGTGCTGGCGCCGTTCCCGGAAGATGTCGATACGTATCATTTACCCGACCGTTTGCTTGGACCCAGCGCCGCGCATTTTCTGGGCACCGATCGGATGGGGGCTGACATATTCAGCCGGCTGTTGTTCGGCGCGCGGCTGACCATCCTGATCGCGGTGATCGCGACCTCGGCCGCGGTGGTGATCGGCGTGCCGATCGGCCTGGTCGCCGGCTATTACAACAACCGGCTTTCCGACGTGTTGATGCGGGTATCGGACGTTTTCCTCGCCGTGCCGCAGATCGTGTTGGCCATCGCCATCGCGCAAACATTGGGGCCGGCGATCCACAACGTCATCCTGGCGCTGTCGCTGACCTACTGGCCATTCTGGGCCCGGCTGGTCTACGCCGAAACACGCGGCGTGCGAAACGAGGTCTTTATCGAGGCCGCGATCGCCCTCGGCGCGTCGCCGGTGCGCGTGATGGTGTTGCACGTCCTGCCGTCGATCGCGTCCTCGGTGATCGTGCGCACCACGATCGGTCTCGGCGGCACCATCCTGGTCGCCGCCGCGCTGGGATTTCTCGGCCTCGGACCGCCGCCGCCGACACCGGAATGGGGCCGCATGATCGCCGAAAGCCGCGAGTATCTGCCTCAGGCGTGGTGGTACGCGGCGGCGCCCGGCATCGCTATCCTGCTGGTCGTGATGGGCTTCAATCTGCTCGGCGACGGGCTGCGCGACGCGCTCGACCCGAAATTGTCCCGAAGCGCGGATGGATAGTTACGTCATGCTCATCCAGCGAATGTCCTGCGCGTCGCCGATCGGGCAGAAACGCACGTCGTGGACGTTCTTGGTGAACGGGCCAAACCATTTCGTATTGTAGATGTACAACCCCGCCGCGTCATCGACCAGAATGCGAGACGCTTCCTCATACAACGGGCGGCGCGCTTCGATATCGGTCAGCTCCAGCGCCTTGTCGGTCAGTTCGTCGAACCGCGCGTTCTTATAGAAGCTGCCGTTGCCGGCGCCGATGTTGCGGCTGTTGTAGATCAGTCCGGTCCAGTTATGCGGATCGGCGAAATACGCGCTGCGCCACAGCGGCACCAGATCGTGGGAACGTTCGGCATCGTTGAATTTTCCCGATATCACCGGCCAGGGCTCGCTGTTCAGTTTGATATCGATACCGATTTTCGCACAGCCGGAGGCCAGCAATTGCGCCGCCGCCTCGCTCTGGCTGAACCCGGCCAGGACACCGATTTCCAGCGGCCGCATCGGTTGTTTCACCATCGCGAGGTGTTGCTTCGCCTTATCCAGATCGTAGGTATAGCCTTGCAGATCCTTCGGCGCGCCCCACAGCGTACCCGGTATGATCCCCGCGTTGCGCGCGACGGAACCGCTGAGGATGTTGTCGATGAACCCGTCATAGTCGAAGGCATAGGACAGCGCCTTGCGCAGGTTTACGTCGTTCATCGGCGCACGCTGATTGTGGAAGACGAAATACATCGTCCGCAGCGATTCCGCTTCCAGGATCTGGATATTGTCGCTCTGCCGCAGAGCGATGATCTGGTCCTGCGGCAGATATCCGTCCGTGGTGTTGAACTCGCCCTTGCGCAAACCCAGTGCCCGGCTGGCGGTTTCCAGTACGACGCGGAACTCGGTGGAGGTGATGTTCGAATTGCCGAACCCCGCGAAATGCGGCTCGAACCGGTCGGCGATGAAACCGATCGCGGGATCGTAGCGCCGCAATTTAAATCCACCCGACCCGGCCTCGGCGCGAGCCAGCCAATCGGCGGCCCAATCGTCGGCCTTCTCATGCTGGCGGGCGAGTTTGCTGTTGATCACCCAAAGTTCCGACAATGTCGAGGTAAATACCGCATAAGGTTTGGTCAGCGTGAAGCGCACGGTTTTCGCGTCCACCGCTTTCGTGGTGCCAGGCGCCACGACGCCGTTGAACATCGCGAAGGCGCCTTTCTTCAACGCCAGGATGCGTTCCATCGACCAGACCACATCCTCCGCGGTCACCGGCGACCCGTCATGGAACGTCGCGTTCGGCCTTAACGTGATCGTGTAGGTCAAGGCATCCGGCGCGATATCGATCTTCTCCGCCAGCCACAATTGCGGCGTTGGCGGGTTATCGACCCAGCGCACCAGGCAATCGTACATGTTCAATCGCGTCGCGATGCGGCCGATATCGAACACGACATGCGGATCCAGCGTGTCGTAGGGGCTGTTGTTCGCGGTGATGAAGTGCTTGCCGGACGCCGCCGGCGCGCTTTCCGGAAAACCCGAGGCCAGCGCCGCGCCCCCCGCCGCCAGCACCGCGCGCCGCGTGATGATGGATGGTTGTGCGATCATGCTATGGCCCCCCGTTCAATTGGCCGCATCGTCGCTGGCGCGGGAAGCCCGTGTCAACCGGAACAAGCTTACGCTTCAAGGAAATCGGCGAAATACTCCTCCGGCGAGATGCGTCGTCCGACGATACCGCTCTCGAACGCCTGGTCGGCGAAGACCTCGATGGTGCGACGGTTTTTCTCGAACCCATACGGATGGAAATCGGTGCCCATGACCGCGGCGGTTTCCTCCAGTTCGGCTTCCAGCCAGGGAGATACATAGGGAAAGCCCCGCTGCGCCGTGCCGAACATGTCGTTGCAGCGGATGAACGCGTCGGTCAGCGCGCGGGCGATCCACTTATTGGCCTCCCACACCGGGCGGCGCAGCACGATCAGATGTTGCGGCGGAAATATGCCGGTCTGGGCGAAATAGTCGCGTTCGACGGCGCGGAAATCGGGGAACAATCGAACGATCGGTCCGTCCACCGAATGATATTTGCGTGGTTTCGGCGGGCTAAGCAGCGCGTCGAGCTCACCGGCGATCAGCATCTCCGACAGCGCCTGGCCCGGTGGGGTGCCATGAACGTCGTCGGGCAAGGTGTAGGTGTGGCTGGTGATGCGCGGCTCATCGACCTCGCCGATCCACCATTGCACGGAAGCCGGATCGACTCCGGCGAACTTCAGGAAGTGACGATACCAGATCGAACCGCTGGCGACCCAATCGTACATGCCGACCCGTTTGCCGATCAGGTCCGCGGCGGAGCGAATCGGCCCATCCTCGCGCACATAAATGTCGCGCGCGGTGAAGTTGCGCAGCGGAAAAACCGGCAGCGCGACATGACTGTTGTCGCCGTTCTCGACGCGTCGCAGATGCCCGGCCATCGAGGCCTCCCCGCCATGCGCCAGCGGATCGTTCAACGCCCGCCGCAGCATCGTGGCGCGCTCCGGCCAGGAACCGGACGTGCCCAGCAACAGCGTGAGGTCGATCCCCTCCGGCTTCACCATGCCGGTCGCCAGAGGCATCAACCGCGCGTAATCGGCGGCGGTCAGTATCAACGGTAGATCGGGCATGACTGGATTCCTTCGGGGCTAAGGTTCCTCCATCCTGACCTGGCAACCGCGCGCCGCCAACGGGCCACCCACGGGGGCAACTTGACCGTGGCGAACACCGTGTCACCCTCGCGCGGAGCGGATCTTCAGGAGGTTGGATGCGAGGCGAAATCGGCGTCGATATTGGCGGCACCTTCACCGATGTCGTTTGCCGATTGGACGATGGCTCGGTTCGAATCGCGAAAATCCCCACCTCCAGTGACGATCCGTCCCGCGCTGTGCTGGCGGCACTGGAGATGGCGCGTGACGACTGGGGGGTCTCCCCCGCGGAGATCACGCGTTTCGTGCATGGCACCACCGTGGCGACCAATGCCGTGCTGGAACGCAAGGGCGCCCGCATCGGCCTGATCACGACTGAAGGATTTCGGGATGTGCTGGAAATCGGCCGGCAAATGCGGCATCAGATGTACGATCTGCTGCTGAAGCCGGAGACGCCGGTGTTTCTGGCGCCGGGACGCTTCCGTAAGGAAGTGGCGGAGCGGCTGGACGCGCACGGACAAACCCTGCGCCCGCTGGATGAATCCACGGTGACTCGCGCGATCGAGGACCTGGCAGCCCAGAACGTGCGCGCCATCGCGGTGTGTCTGGTGTTTTCCTTCCTCAACCCGGCGCATGAGCAGCGCATTCGCGACATGATCCACGCGTCGCATCCAACGATGATGGTATCACTGTCCTCCGAGGTCGATCCGGCGTTTCGCGAATATGAGCGGACCTGCGTGACCGCCTTCGATGCCTACATCAAACCAGTGGTCGCCGATTATCTCGCCAACATGGAAGACGGCCTGGCCCATGCCGGCGTGAGCGTGCCGTTGCAGGTGATGCAGTCGCGCGGCGGGTTGATGTCGTCCTCGGTCGCGAGGCAACGTCCGGTGCGGCTGTTTTTGTCCGGGCCCGCGGCGGGGGTCGTCGGAGGCCTGGAAGCTGGCCGCGCCGCCGGTTTCGAAGACGTCATCACCGTCGATATCGGCGGCACCTCCTGCGATATCGCGTTGATCACCGGCGGCGCCCCNNGTCTCGGCGATTGGTTCCGGAGGCGGCTCGATCGCCTGGATCGACGGCGCCGGCTCCCTTAAGGTCGGTCCCCATTCCGCCGCCTCCACGCCGGGTCCCGCCTGTTACGCCCGCGGCGGAACATCGCCGACCGTGACTGACGCTTCCGTCGTACTGGGCTATCTCGACCCGGCCAACTTCGCGGGCGGCACGGTGCCGTTACGGCCGGACCTCGCGCATGAGGCGATCGAGCGCGTCATCGCCGGCCCGCTCGGCATGACGGTCGAGCAAGCCGCGCTTGGCATCCATCGCGTGCTCAACGCCCAAATGGCTGAGGCGATCAGGCTGGTCTCGATCGGCCGCGGCATCGACCCGCGCGGCTATGCGTTATTGCCGCTTGGCGGCGGAGGCCCAATGCACGGCTGCGCTTTGGCCGACGATCTGGGGATTTCAGCGATCATCGTGCCCGCGCATCCCGGCGTCTTATCGGCCGCGGGCTTACTGGGCGCTCCGGTCGCGCATGAGGTGGCCGCCGCCTTTCCCTGCCCGCTCGCGTCATTGGATCCCGCCGCGTTGACAGAAGCACTGCGTGACCTGGACAACCGGTGCGGCGTGTTGATGCGGCGTGAAGGCATCCAGGATGCGAAAGTCACGCATTTCGTGGACGTGTGTTACATTGGTCAATCGTATCATCTGGAAGTTCCACTTGAAACGATTGAGGCCGCGGCGATTTACGACGCGTTCCTGGCGGCGCACGCGCGGGTTTACGGCCACAGCACCAACGTCCCGGCGAAAATCGTCAATCTGCGCACCGTGCATCAGTCCCTCGCCGGCACTGTCGCGACCCATGCGACGGCTTCGGCCGGGTCTCGCCCGTCCACGACACGGACCATTCGTGTCGCCAGCGGACCGGTTCAGGCCTCAATCTGGCAGCGGGCGGCGATAACCCGCGACGTCCTCGTTTCTGGTCCTTCGATCATCGAGCAGGCCGATACCACGACACTGGTCGAACCCGGCTGGACCGCCCGCCTGACCAAAGGCGACGCCGTATTGCTGGAGCGTTCCGCATGACCGATCCCATCACCATCGAAGTGACCCGCCACAAACTGGAAGGCATCGCCAATGAGATGCAATCCACGCTGTTGCGCAGTTCGTTTTCGCCGATCGTCAAAGAAGGGCTGGATGCCTCGGCGGGATTGTTCACGGCGGATGGCCAGACCCTGGCGCAGGCCTGCGCGATCCCAATCCATCTCGCGACCTTGATCCCGGTCATGCAACGGATCATTCACGATTTTCCGCCGGATAAAATGCATCCCGAGGATACGTTCCTGCTGAACGATCCCTACACCGGCGGCACGCACCTTCCCGATATCGCCATCGTGCGGCCGATCATTGTCAATGGACAACTGATCGGCTTCAGCGCGGCGATGACGCATCACCAGGACGTGGGCGGCATGTCGGCCGGATCGGTGCCGACCAACGCGACGGAGATCTATCAGGAAGGGCTGCGTCTGCCACCCCTGAAATTGCACGACGCGGGCGTGGAGAACGACACGCTGGTGCGCATCATCCGTCAGAACGTGCGCATTCCGGACACTGTCATGGGCGATATCAACGCCCAGGTGGCGGCGTGTAAAATCGGCGTGCGGAGGATGACGGAACTGGCGGGAAAGTTCGGGCATAACGCGCTGACCGCGATCTTCGAGGAGTTGCTGTCTCGCTCGGAAACGATGACACGCCAGGCTTTGGCGCGCATTCCGTCGGGGACGTATCGCTATGTCGATTATCTCGACAACGATGGCATCGAACTCGACAAGCCGATTCGCATCGAAGTCGCGGTCACGGTCAACGACTCCAAAATCCACATCGACTTCACCGGCACCTCGGAGCAGGTCCGCGGACCGTTGAACTGCGTGCCGTCCGGTTCTTTGGCGGCCGCGTGCTTCGCCATCCGCGCGCTGACCGATCCGGCGATCCCGACCAACGCCGGTTGCTTTCGTCCGATTTCGTTGCATCTCCCGGAAGGCAGCCTGGTCAATCCGCGAGAGCCCGCGCCAGTCAACGCGCGCACCTCGACGATCAAGCGCATCACCGGCTCGATCATATCNNATGCTGCTGGTGGCGTTTGGCGGACGGCACCCGGCGGGCGGCAATTTCGTGACCGGCGACCTGATCGCCAGCGGCAGTGGCGCCTGCGCCAGCGGCGATGGTGTCGGCGTAATCGAAACCGATGCCACCAACTGCATGAATCTACCGGCCGAGGCGATGGAGATGGAAACGCCGATCCGCCTCAACCGGGTGGCNNACGTTCACGCATCGAGGCGAACGGCACTTCTGCGCCGCGCGTGGTGTCTTCGGCGGTGGCGATGGCGCGATGGCGGAGTCGGTGATCGTTCGCGCCGACGGATCGGAGGAAATCATCCCGTCGAAGATCGTCACGCGACTGATGCGCGGTGACCGGGTGATCGTCAAAACCGCGGGTGGCGCGGGCTATGGCGATCCGGCGACGCGTGATTCCGCGATGATCGAGGCAGACCTGGCGGATGGCGCGATCTGAACGGCTATTTTCCTTGCAGCAGGTCCATGAATGGCGGGAACGTCAGCAGCAACCCCAGGATCAGCAATGCGAACGCCGCGAGATTGACCCGCGCCAGGTTAACCTCGCGCGTTGCCCAAAGCCGTGACAGCCCGGCCCAGGTCACCAGCCAGACGACAATCGCGGCGGTGGTCACGCCGGACAGCGGTCCCGATGGCGGCCAGATAACAAGTGCCTGCCGCACAACCGAAAACGCATCGGCGGCCAACGCGAAGACACCCAATGCCCCCGCCCCGATCCCCGCCGACAAAATCGCCGCCGCCCCTGGTCCGTTTTGGAGTCGTATCGGGTTGCTCATTTAATCCTGCCGAAACAGAATGATTTCGTGGCCGCCGCGAACGGGCGCGTATTTGTTCAGGAACGCGCCGAACCCTCCGGCCACCGCGGTCGCGAAAAACGCCACCGCGGTAAACCCCAGGACAGCGTTACGCATCTGCCGATGCAGCGCGAGTTGCGGGCCATATTTGATGAACACGTAAGCCACCATGGTCATCGCGATGGGCGTGAACCAGGCGATATGCTCCTTCCATTCCATTCCGAGTTCATGCCAGCCGGCGGTCCGCGGACTGGAAAGCAACAAAGCCCGCGGGTAGCCCGATAAATCCGTCACACCAGACGGAACAACCGCGCGGTACCACGGATAAATGATGTAAGCGCCCGACAACACCGCCAGCCACGCGAGCGTCGCCATGCTGATCAGATAGAACCGGAACATCGTCTTGCTCTGACGCGCGATCGGCGAGTCGGCTCCGGCCGCCGCGGTCGCGTAAATCACGCCGATGGCCCCGGAAAACGCCAGCATGAACAGCGCGCCGAAACCCATGCCGTGCAGCACCGTGATCAGATCGCGGAATGAAATCTCCACCGGACGCGGGGTTTCACTTCAGGGTTTCAAGATAGGCGATCAGATCCGCGCGCTTCGCCGGGTCCTTCAAACCGGCATAGGTCATCTTGGTGCCTGGAATCGTCGCGCGCGGTGCCTCAAGATATTTATCCAGCGTCGCCGGGTCCCAGGTCAGGTTCGCGGCCAGGTTCTGTGGTGAATACGTGTAGCCCGGTACCGACCCGGTCTTGCGCCCGACCACGCCGAACAACGTCGGCCCGATCTTGTTGGCTCCGGGTTGTGCGGAATGACAAATGCCACAGGTTGACTGAAAGACCGATTTTCCCGCCGCCGGGTCCGCCGCGTAAGCAGCGCCGGACAGAACCGATGCCAACGTGACGGCCACCAGAGCGCGTGTGAAAAGTCCAGACATATGTGATCTCCTCGTGAGCGCGGCGATCAATGAGCGGCCGGCAGCCTGGCGCGCAGATAATCACCAATCAGCAGCACCGTTGGTTCCAGCAACTCGATATCGTTCAGCGAATCCGCGGCGGCGGCCTCGGCGAATTCAGCGGCGTCCTTGTCGTGCGCGCGCGTCGCCGCCACCACAAGCGCGTTGAGCACATCGGTCACCTGAGTGTGCTCTTCGAAGATTTGCTCGCGCTCGGCCTTCACCCGGTCCGCCATGGTGACGGCCCATGCCATGTCAGGCGTGACCTTGCCGTCGGCCAGAAGAGGCAACAGGGTTAAGGGCGGCAGGATGAATTCCTGTTCCCGCGCGGCGTGGCGTTTGAAGACCACCAGCGCGGCGCGGGCCTCGGCGCCGACAGGTCCCGCCCGCTTCGCGAGCATCGTCAACCGTTCGATCGTCTCATCATGTTCAACCCGCAACGATTGCGGAATCGGATGCACGTCCGCTGGTTGCGCCCTCGCCGGTCCATGGAGCGACATCCATCCCGCGGCGGACAGCGCCATCAGCGCGAACAACTTCGATGATCGTGGATGCATGGTCCGTCCTCCCTCAAAAGATCAACCAGGCGAACACCAGCAACGTGTTGTTGTCGCCGGCGTTGGCTCCGGCGCCGTCATAGTTCGAGTTGCCGCCGTTAAACTGCGTGTAAATGGTGTACTGCACGCCTAGTTTCAGGTTCAGGAACGGCGCCAGGTACGACGTGTCTTTTCCGAACGGCACCCAGTCCGCTTCGATGATGAAGGCGTTGCTGTTGGGCTTGTTGTTGACGCTGCCTCCGCCGGCGAACAGAATCGGGTTCGCCGGACCCCAGGTCTTCTGCCAACCGGCCGTCAGGCCATAGGTGTTCTGATACCAATAGGAGACATTCGCACGGATCTGATCGAGGTTGTATTTTGACGTCGCGACTCCCGCCGCCGCCGCCGACGCGATCAGGTTCTGCGTTTCGTGCGTGTAGATCGCCTGCACTGTCGCGATATGCGTGCCATCGCCGAGGAATTGATAGCCACCATCGACGGCATAGTCGGTGTAACGGTCGGTGCCGGACGACCCCGACATTGGATTGACGTTGGCGTTCATGAACAGCGCGCCGACATGCGCGGCGCTGGTTCCCCACTGCCACTCATACGCCGCCCGCAAATACGGCGCCGGGTTGGTGGTGCTGCCGACGCCATAACCGTTGCCAATGCGTGCCAGAACCCATGGGCTAAGCGTATTGTAAGCCCCGGCTTCCAGGTAGAGTTTGCTGTCATACCAGGCGTAAGCGGTGTAGCCGATCGCGCTTTGCCCAAGACCCGCCGCCAGCAAAGTATTCCCCGTCGGCGTCGGCGCGATCAGCGAGTTGATGTAAGGAAATCCCCACGCGAACGTCGAGTTATACGGATCCTGCACCGTCGGCGTGTTGTTCAATGTGGCGCCAACCCGCAGTTCCTTGCCGCCGAGGTCCAATATCGTCGTGTACGGCCGCAGATCCAAATTATCGACATGCGACGCGTTGTTGACGTCCGACCAGGTGAACTGCGCGAAGCCGCCGACATGGTCTCCGATATGGCCACCGATGAATCCGCTGACCTGATCAAGCGAAAAGTTATTGTTGGGGCCATAATGCTGCGGCGCCGGGTTTTGATCCAGGCCGGTGTTGTTGAACGATGTCTGGATCATCAGCGACAGCGGAATGTTCGATGCCAGACCCTCGCCACCACCCTGAGTATAGCCACCGATTTTAAATGCTCGCCCGACGGGCGTGAGTTGCGGGCCAAAGCCGCCGATATGGCAGGCGGTGCAAGGTAGTCCGGTTTGTTGCGCGAACGCCGGTATTGCTTCAGCCGATCGGGGAATCGCGATCACCCCGACGATTGGCAACAGCAAAAGGGCTGATAGTGGCCTGAACCATTGCATCGTGACCGTCTCCTCTCTCTCGCCACCGGGGTGGTCCCTGGTCGGGTGAGAGCGATCAGTGATCAGACGGTAATGACGGCGTGTCTTTGATATAGGTCAATGCGCCGGCGGCGGTTGCTTACAAACCGGATTTAAAATTCGACTCGCGCGGGCCGAATGAAGACGCGCCGATTTTAGCGCAGCGTCTCCAGCCAGGCAATCAGGTCGGCGCGTTTCGCGTCATCCTTCAGGCCTGCGTAAGTCATGATCGTTCCCGGCACGACCTCTCGCGGCGCGGTCAGATATTTATCGAGGATTTCCGGAGTCCACGTAATTTCCGCCGCTCTGTTGGCCGCGGAATAATGAAATCCCTCGATCGACCCGCTCTTGCGCCCAACGACGCCGAACAAACTCGGTCCGACCATGTTCTTGCCCGGCAACGGCGAGTGGCAAATGCCGCATTGCGTCTTGAAAACCGTTTGACCCGCGTCGGGGTCCGCGGCGCGACCGGCGATCGGAGAGACAACGACGAACATCGCCACGACGGCGGCTGAATAAAACAGGCGAGGCATCGAACCAAACTCCCGGAAGCAAAAGTCGGCGGCTGGAAAAAGCAGAAATTGCTCCCGGGCGCGGCTTCATTCAAAATGTTCCGCCAGGCGGACGCGGCGGCGAGATATGATCCGGCCGGCGTGACTGTCAACCACGTGTGCGATGAAATCTGTCGCGTCACACGACGTCCAGAAGCCTCGCCGCGAGGCCGACGGACCGGCGGCGCGGGGAAATCTCGCATGGCTTTCGCCCCTCCTCCCCCCGCACTATAAGTCCGCCCGCCAGGGAAACCCACCCCGCGGCGTGAGGAAACGGACCACACATGAGCACGACGATCGCGACAGACATCCCCGTCATCTCGGGCCCGCGCGCCTATGGCCGCCGGTACTGGATGTTCGCCGCGCCAGCCGCGCTCGTGGTGCTGCTGGTCATCCTGTTTCCGTGGATCTTCACGCTGTACATGTCAGTGCATGACTGGAAGGTCTCCGGCGATACGCCGTTCGTCGGCATGGCGAACTATGCCAAGATGCTGACGGACGAGCGGTTTCTTTACGCGGTCGTCCGCACATTGTGGTTCACCGCCGCATCCGTCGCCGCCCCCCTCATCCTGGGCGTCTGGGCCGCCGTCTGCTTCGCCTCCAAATTCCGCTTCCGAGGCCTCGCGCGAACCGTGTTCGTGCTGCCGATGATGGCGACGCCGGTGGCGATCTCGCTCGTCTGGACCATGATGTTTCACCCACAACTCGGCGTGTTGAATTACCTTCTGACCAGCGTCGGATTGCCACCCTCGACCTGGGTGTACGACACCACGACCGTCATTCCGACCCTGGTGATGGTTGAAACCTGGCAATGGACGCCGCTGGTGATGCTGATCGTGTTGGGCGGCATCGCCTCCTTGCCCACCGATCCCTACGAGGCCGCGATCCTCGATGGAGCGAGTTCGTGGCAGATGTTTCGCCATATCACGCTGCCGCTGGTGTGGCCCTTCATCATGGTCGCCGCCGTGATCCGCATGATCGACGCGCTGAAAACCTTCGACACCATCTATGTCATCACGTTGGGCGGTCCCGGCACCGCCAGCGAAACCATCAATATCCTGCTGTACCAAACAGCGTTCGCTTATTACGATCTGGGTTACGCCTCCGCGATGGTGGTGGTGTTCTTCGTCCTGATCCTGCTGATCAGCCTGCTGTTGTTACGCGTGCGGCAGCGGGAGGATCTGCGATGAACCGCCACCTCTTCCGGCGCTTCCTCGGCCGACTGGGTTTGTACTTTTCAGTGATCGTCCTGGTTTCACCAGCGGTGTTGTTCTTCCTGTGGATGCTGTCGCTGTCGCTGAAGAACGAACTGGACAATACCGCGTGGCCACCGGTGTTCATCCCGAACCCGCCGACTTTGGCGAACTTCGTCGATGTGTTCGAGAAGAACGATTTTCTCCTCTACACCATCAATTCGGTGATCGTATCGTTCTCCGCCACCGGCCTGGCGCTGTTGTTCGGCGTCCCGGCGGCATACGGCATCGCGAAAACCAAAGCCACCAAAGCCGCCGCGTTGATCCTGATCGCCCGCGTGACGCCTGGCCTGTCCTACCTGATCCCGCTGTTTCTGCTGTTCCAGTGGCTCGGCCTGATCGGCACATTGGTGCCATTGGTCATCACGCATCTGGTGATCACCGTGCCGATCGTCGTCTGGGTCATGATCGGCTTCTTCGAAGGCCTGCCCGGCGAACTGGAGGAAGCCGCGCTGATGGACGGCGCCACCATCTGGCAGGCGTTCGTCTACGTCGCGATGCCGCTGGCACGTCCCGGCATCACGGTGGCGATGATCCTGTCGTTCATTTTCTCCTGGAACAACTTCATCTTCGGCGTGGTGCTGGCGGGCCGCTCGACACGGACGTTGCCCGTCGCGGTCTACAACGTTCTGACGTTCGAGCAGATCAGTTGGGGCCCGCTGGCCGCCGCCGCGCTGATCGTGACGGCGCCGGTCCTGCTGCTGACGTTGCTGATGCAAAAAGAGATCGTCGCCGGCCTGACCGCGGGGGGTGTGAAGGGCGGCTGACAACCCGCGCGAACCACGATACTCTCGCTTTCTGGGAGGGCGCCCGCATCGATGGGAGCCTCGGCATGGATCTCGGACTGACAGGTCAGGTCGCCCTTATCACGGGACCGGCGAAAGGCATGGGTGCCGCGATCTCGCGCGCCTTCGCGGCGGAAGGCTGCCGCCTGGCGCTGCTCGGCCGCGATGTCGCCGCGATCCTGCCGATCGCCGAGGAAATCGAACGCGGCGGTGGCGAAGTGCTGGTCAGTGCTTGCGATATCACCGATGAAACCGCGTGTGAGGCCGCCGCCACGGCCGCGGTCGATGCCTTCGGCCGCATCGACATCCTGATCAATGTCGCGGGTGGTTCGGGGCCGATCGGCAAGACCGGCGCGCACACCACATCGGATGAGTTTCGGGCGATCGTCGATCTGAACATGCGCGGTTGTTTCAACACCATCAAAGCCGTCGCCCCGGTCATGATCGCGCGCGCCTACGGCCATATCGTCAACGTCGGCGGCACGTTCGGGATGCGCGGACGCGCCGGCCGTCTGGCATACTCCGCCAGCAAATGGGGCCTGCGTGGCATCACCAAATCTTTCGCGCTGGAGCTTGGACCGCACAACATCAACGTCAACACCGTCGCGCCGGGAATGGTCGATGGTCCCCGGTTCCGAGACAAGGTCTGCCGCGAAATGGCCCTTCGACTGGGAATTTCCGAAGCCGAAGCGGCGGAGCGTCACGCGGCCGATTACGCGTTGCGGCGCATCACCACGGCCGCGGACGTGGCGAACGCGTGCCTGTTCCTGGCATCGCCCGTGTCGCGGCAAATCACCGGCGTGGACCTGCCGGTCGATGGCGGTTGGGCCGCGCTTTAAACGGACAGGTGCTTTCCCGCGTTCGAGACCCCTCCTATAAGCAGCGTACCATCGCCCAAGGAGGAAACAAATGATCCGCCGCCGTCAGTTGCTGGCAACGTCCGCCGCCGCTATCGCTGCCCCTTTGGCCGCTCCCGCCATCGTGGAGAAGGCCAACGCCCAATCGGCGTTCGATTGGAAACAGTTCAAGGGTCAGCCGATCGAGGTCAATTATCAGTTGTCGCCGCGCGGCGACCTGGTTCGTACCCATGCGAAGGACTTTGAGGAACTGACCGGCATGAAGCTCGGCTTCGAGCAGATCCCCGAGCAGCAGCAGCGGCCCAAGGTGGCGATGGAGATGGCGACCGGTCATCCCAGTTTCGACGCCGTCAACGTCGGCATGCACGTGCAAAAGCGGCTGGTGGAAAAAGCCAAATGGATGGAGGATCTGCGCCCCTTCATCGCCGACAAATCGCTGACCTCTCCCGATTTCGACCAGGCGGATTTCAGCGCGCCGTCGATGAAGGTCGCGACCGGCGACGATGGCAAGATCAACGTGATCCCGAACAACCAGGATCTGTTCATCCTGTTTTACAACAAGGACCTGCTGGCCGAAAAAGGCTTCAAGGCGCCGCCGAAAACCTATGACGAGCTTTANNGGCCTGAAGAACGCCAATGTCGTGCTTTATGATAACATCCTGCTCGGCTGGGACCAGGAGACGGTCAGCGCCGACGGCAAGAAACTGCTCACCGATACGCCCGCCGCGATCGAGGCTGGGCAATACTACCAAAAGATCATGCGCGACTGCGGCCCGCCCGGCAATATTGGTTTCAATTGGAACGAGTGCCAGACGACCTTCATGCAAGGCCGTGCCGCGATCTGGTGGGACGGAATCGGGTTCTCCGCGCCGCTGCTCGATAAGACAAAATCGAAGGTGGTGGAAAAGGTCGGCTTCGCGCCGGTGCCGGCCGGTCCGAAGTCGCATAACTGCGCGACCTTCATCGAAGGCGTCGGCATTCCGGCCAACGCGAAGAACAAGAAGCAGGCCTGGCTGTTCATTCAGTGGGTCACCGGCAAAACCATGATGAATGAGCAGTTGCGCGGCGGCGCGGGCACTCCGCCGCGGCTGTCGTGCTACACGCGCGACGACATCGTGAAATCCAGCACATTCCCGCAAGAATGGTTCGACACGACCGGAACCAGCCTGAAAATCGCCCGCTCCGGCCTGCCGGTCATCGTTCCGGTGACCGAGTTCCGCGACACGATCGGCACCGGATTGACCAACATCGTCGGTGGCGCGGACGTCGCGACGGAGTTGAAGAAGGCCACCGCGACGTTCCAGCCGGTGCTCGATAAGTCGAACGAGGCATGATCCGCGGTCCCGGGTGCGCGCACCGCACCCGGGACCCAACCGGGGACCGGAGCGGACCCATCCGAAGAAAGCCCGGCCATTGACCCGCATGCTGATCGCCGTCGTGGCGATGTTTTTGCAACAGACCTGCGGCTCGGTTGGCCGGGTGTTGCCGGCGGTGCTGGCGCCACTGATCATCATGGAACTGCACGCCGACCCATCCTGGGTCGGCGTTTATTTCGGACTGGTGGCGATCGCCGCGCTGATCGGTCAGCTTGGATCGGGCGGATTCATCATCCGCCACGGTGCCATTCGCATGAGCCAGATCGCGTTGCTGTCGACCGGCGGAGGCATGGCCGTGGCGATCATCGGTGGCGCGGCGGGCTTCGTGCTGTCCGCGCTGGTGGGCAACGGGATCGCCGCGGTCGCTACCCCCGCCAGTTCGCAGTTGCTCGGCCGCTGGGCGGTGCGACGATACGCGCCATTCGCTTTTTCCGTGACGCAGACCGCGATCCCGGCGGGCATCCTTCTGGGCGGCTCGCTCGGTCCGACATTGGCGCAATCATTGGGTTGGCGCGGTACCATGCTGGTCAGCGCGATGGCCTGCTGGTTTTTCGCCCTGCTGCTACAATTGTTGCACGGCCGTCTCGATACCGAAGCGGATCCAACCCACAAGATTTACCTGTCGGATTTCCGCACCACGATCACCGGCGTGCTGGCGGTGCGGGAATTACGCGCCTTGTCCTTCGCGTGTTTCGCCTTCAACGGACTTCAGGCGGTGTTCATCGCCTATTTCGTTACCTATCTGGTGTCGTTCGGCTACGACCTCGTCGCCGCGGGCGCGTTGTTCTCCGCCGTCATCGCGATCGCGATTCCGTGCCGCATCCTGTGGGGATGGGTCGGTAGTTTTTATATCGCGCCACGCCTGGTGATGGCGGGACTGGCGTTTGGCATGGCGGCCAGCGTCGTGCTGACCGGAGCATTCACCGCCGCGTGGTCCTCCCTCGCGATCGGGATCGTCACCGGCGTGCTCAGCGCCACCGCGATGTCCTGGCACGGCATCCTGCTGTCCGAGTCCGCTCGCCTGGCCCCGATCGGCCGAGCGGGCGCCGTCACTGGTGGCGTGCTGTCGTTCGGCCAGATGGGCGCGTTTCTGTGTCCGTCGGTGTTCGCCCTGCTGCTGCGATTGACCGGAGGCTACGCCGCCGGGTGGGCGGTCTGCGCCATTCCAGCGGTGCTGGTTGGAGTGAACCTGCTACAGCGGGCCGCGCGCGAACCGTCGTAGATCACGTTGAACGCGCGACCACGCTCCCATGCCGCGTCAGGAAGCGAACTTACTTCGCAGGCGCTCCCACATTTGACTGATGGCCGAACTGGTGTCGTCCGGACGCTTTCGGCGATCGACAGTCAACAACAAGGGTGCCTCGGAGTTCAGATTTTGGTATTCAATCAGCAGCTGGGACGCCACCTCCAGGTCGCCCTGATTGTAAGCGTGATTGAACGCGATAAGAATGGCGTCACCTCTGCGCCGCCCGCTCGGCCGGGCTTGCGCGGCGTGGTTGTGGATCACCACGGGGGGCCGGGGGACCTCAGTTGAAACCTTCACGACTCCTCCTGTGGCAGATGCAAACCATGACGTTGACCAATGGTTTTTACAAGGATTTGACTTTTGTCCGGACGCCGCGGATTTAACTTTCAACCACGTCCGAAGTTCCGCGCGAATGTGGTCTTCGTACCATTACGGGCGAGTTTCAGCGTCCTTCGCCCTGGTATCGTCTATTGTATCGAAGCGCACGCGGCGTGATACAATTCGGAAGAGCCTCGGCGGATTTCTTGAGCGTCAAACCCCGCCCGGAGCCAGGAGCCGCGGATCCGCCCGTGCTCGGCGGCACGCTGATCGCCGCCGTCACGACCGAGCGGATCGACAGGATGAGCGTCACGCACCGGAACCGGGAGCGAATTGTTCGTTCAATACTTCGTTGAAAGGTTTCAGTCCGACAATGGCGAATACCACGCGGAGCGCGACGGCAAGTGACGAGTTTCGGACCAGTTTCCGTCGCGGCCATCGGCTCGGTACTGATTGGTTCAATGCGGGAGCGACCCCGATGATGGCGGTCTTTATGAACGAAACACGCCGGATCGTATGTCCGGTTTGAAAACTGGTGGCGCGCCCCTGGCGGCAACCGATCTGAGTCCGCCGCCGGCGTCATCACAAAAGACGCGAGCCGTCGTCAAAGACTTCGACATGCTGCTGGAGCCGGCTCTTAAAGAGCAGGTCGAGGCCAAAGCCGCGGAACGGGGCAACGGAACCTCGTCAAAATTCACCGTGTCATTCGACACTCCGGTGGCGGAACACCAGGCGAGCGTCTCGACAGCGGTGGCCGGCGCCATCCCGCGCGGCCTGATACGAGCGGCGGGAGCCCAAACCGAGGACCCAGAAAGCACAGCCACACCCAACGGGTCCACAACGCCCGACGCAACTGTACCGCGAGTCGTCGCCAAAGAGTTCGGCATGCCGCCTGGGCAAGGCCTCAACGAACAGGCCGTGACCAACCCCGCGCGACAAGGCAACGGGAGCTTGTCCAAAGGCACCCTGTCGCTCGAGATTCCGGCGCCGGAACAACATGCGAGCGTCTCGACGGCGGTGTCCGGCACCATGCCGCGCCAATCGGCACGAGTGGCGGCAACCCAACCCGATGCACCCGGCAGCAAGGCCGCATCCAAACGGCCCGCGACGCATGACACGACTGTGCCGGAACAACCCGCGAGCATCCTGGCAGCGCCGGCGGTCGCGACCGATTCAACGATGGGTGAAATCGCTCAACCGGAGACGAGGCCGGAACATCCAACAGACGCTTCATCGTCCCGGGACATCGCGCGGATCGACGCCCCGGGCGGAGGCGATCCGGCAACGAAGTCCGAACCGGCTCCCACGGTAGGAAGCACCTGGGGCGACAAACTTATCGATCGCCTTCCGGCGGATTTTTCACCAGGGGATTCGCCCGGTGAAGGGTCCGTGCCGCGATCCGGCACGATGGATAAAGTTCATGCGTCGGCGGCCCAGGAAGTTGGTCCGGCCGATACTCAGCATTCCGGGAAGCTCGTTTCAGCCGATCCAGGCAACCCGGCCATGCCGGTGTCCGCTCTGCCAGGCAGCGGAGAGGTCGCCAAATCAAGGCCACCAGGCGACCCCAACGGCGATCAATCAATCGGATCGGGCTTCAATGTGCCATCGGCGGCGCAGACCGGAAGTTCGCTGGCGGCGCCGCCTTCCACCCCCGCGATCGCTTCCGCCGCGTCGCTCGCCCCGGGATCACCGGCCGATGCCGGCGCACAGGTGACGGTACACGTGGCTCAGGCGTTGGCCTCTGGCGGCAAGACAATGACGGTGGAGTTGCACCCCGCGGAGCTTGGCCGCGTCGAGATCCGCTTTTCATTTCACCCCGAGGGGCTGACCGTGCGTATGACGCTCGATCGGCCGGAGACGTTCGCTGCATTCTCACGCGACCGCGCCGGCCTGGAACAACAACTGGCTCAGGCCGGGGTCGATCTCGCGGGAGGCGGCCTCGACCTGCGCCTTGGGCAGCAGTCAGATCAATCAAATGGTTACTCTGCCGAAAGTACACCCCGGGTAAAGCTGGCATCCTCGACGCCGGCAACCGCTCCGGCGAGTTCGCGGGTGAGAAACGGTTTGATCGACATTCTCGCCTGAACCTGAGTTACAAGGATCCGCCATGTCGTCCACGATATCGCAAACCGGCGCCGCCTCGTCCATCAGTTCGCCGAGCAATACGGCGGCGATCACACAGGTCGGCCCCAACGCCAACAATGCTCAGATGAATCAGTTTCTGACGCTGCTGGTCGCCCAGTTGCAGAATCAGGACCCGATGCAGCCGACCGATCCAACGCAGTTCGTGGCGCAGTTGGCACAGTTTTCCACGGTGGAACAACTGGTGCAGAGCAACACGACCTTGAGCACGATCGCGCAGGACCAATCGGGGCTCGCGTTGGGTCAATACACCGGAATGATCAATCATACCGTAACCGCCAGCACCACGATGGTGACGGTACCGGCCTCCTCGGGTACGCCAGAGAATTTGACCTACAACGTCACCGGTTCCGGCCTGACCAACGTCAATATCCAGGTCACCAACTCGTCTGGCACCGTCGTGACTTCGTTGCCGGTGACAGGCGGCAGTGGCACGATCCCGTTCACCGGACAGGACAGCAAGGGCAATCAGCTTCCCAGCGGTCAGTACAGCATCGCACTGGTTGGCACGAGTACCGCTTCGGGCACGACCGGCCAGACGCAGTCGGCCGGCACATTAAGCAGCACCGGAACAGTTGCCAGCGTGCAGCAGGCGACGAACGGCGGCTGGCAGCTTCAGCTATCCGATGGACGGTTGGTGACCGCGACCTCCGTCACCGCGGTGCAATAGCGCGGACAGCCCGCCGGCCCAAAGCCAAAAGGGCCGCTCCTGGGGAGCGGCCCTTGGTTTGGACGGCGCCTCTTCCGTGCTACGCGGAGATGTTGATCCGGCCGCCACCTGAACCTTGCGAGCCTGACGCTTTTGAAACGGATCCGTCCCGGTCACCATCAGCGTCAGTCGGCTTGACCGCGACCGGCGGCGGTGGCGCTGGTGGGGGCTCGCGTACCGCATGGGTCACGCCACCGGAAATTGAAGAAATGCTCATCGGAAGATCCTTTCGGTCTACAGGCAACACAGGGTGGGAGGGCGAATTCTTCCGCGGGCCGCGCATTGGACAACTGGCGGCGGCGTAAGATCAAGGAGCGTTGATTTCAGATGCGCTTCAGCATCGGGTTCAATTGACCATATCCACGGTCCGCCCGTTCCAGCGCACCGCCTTCATCCGTACAGCAAACGCACGATCAGCACATCGCGTATACTGTTGGGCTGCAGTTCGGAAAGGCTCGCGACGAGCCCCTGCTTGATCGCGACCAGGTCGGTATGACCCGGTTGCAGCACACCGCGATCGGCCATCGACATCAGGCGGCGCATGACCGTCTCTTTAAGCCGGGGTTCCACCGCGCGCAGGTCGGTCGCCGCCGCGGGAACCGCATCGATGGTGATGCTGATCACGGCATAGGACATCTGGGTGTTTTTGGCCGGCAGGTTGATGGTGAACTCGCCCAGAGCGATGTACGCCGGCCGGGCCGGGGCGGCCTCCTCCGCGCGCGCGCCCCACCACGTGAGGGGCGATGTCGCGCAGGCGACACCGGCCAATGCGAAAACACTTCGGCGCGAGTAACGAAGCATGCGATCAATCCTTGCAACNNGCAACAGTCTCAGAACGGCGACAAGCGTTTGAAAACATCCTGCCCCCAGGTCGGGCGCTGCAGATCCGAAGACACGCCGCGGCCGCCGTACGAGATGCGCGCCTCGGCGATCTTGTCGGACGTGATCGTGTTATCCGAATGAATGTCCTCCGGCCGGACCAGGCCGCGGACCTGCAACTGGCGGAGTTCGTTGTTCAATCGAATTTCCTGACTGCCAACGATTTCCAGGTTCTTGTTGGGTAACACCTGCACGACCGTCGCGGCGACGTTCATGACAAGTGTCTCGGCACGCTTGATGTCGCCTTTTCCCGTGGTACTGTCGCTGCCCGCGCTGGTAACGCTGGGGTTGGTGACGAGCAATCCGGGTAAAATGTGTCCCAGCAGCGATCCCAACCCTGTCAGCGAAGCAGTGTTCGCGGTCGTCCGGTTGAGATCGGATTCATTGGCGAATTCCGCCTGCTCCTGCAAATTGACCGCCACGGTCAGCAGGTCGCCAACACCGCGGGCCCGCTGATCGCGAAAGAAGGTCTTCGATCCCTGGCGCCACAGCGAGCCTGTCATCGCCGGCGGCAGAGGCGGCACGTCGGCCGCCGCGAAAGCCGCGGCACTGGATCTGGGCGGTGGAATTTCGGAGGTGACGCCAGGACTGCTGATGTCCGGCGGCTTCTGGAAATGATCCCAGGAATCGCAGCCGGTCAGCAGCATCGCGGGCAATATCGCGATCGACACAAAATTCCGGGCGCGGGTCATTGCGCGCTCCGAACTTCGATCATGCCGTCGCCGGAAACGATCCCGCGAATGGTACGCCCGCTTCCCGGGTTGAGAACGCGGACCTCGTCGCCGAGCGCACCGCTTTCCTCCGCTCGTCCGCTCATCTCCATTCTCAGGGCACCGCTGGTCCACAGCACGGAAACCGGCGTGCTGGCCAGTACCGCCATGCGCGGCCCGACATCCGGCGCGGTCAATGGCCGATCGGTCGCGACTCGCCGCCTGATTTGCTGCCCGACGATATTTCGGTCGGACAACAGTGCGTCGGGCATCGGGCGCGGCAATGGATGCGCGACGACGTCGTCCTGACGGATGATGTCCCCCGGCAACAGCACGCGTGTGGTGTGCCAGACATCCTGGCTCCATGCCGGCGAGCCGCCCACCAGCGATACCGCGGTGGCCGCCGCGAAAATGAACAGGTTTGTGGACCGCATGATGTTCCTCAATGTTGTTGAGTTGTGGTCTGCATCATTTGATCGGCGGCATCGATCACTTTGCTGTTCATCTCGTACGCCCGCTGCGCGGTAATGAGATTGGTGATCTCCTGCACGACATTCACGTTGGATGATTCGATGTATCCCTGGCGGACCACACCGAAACCGGGATCGTTCGGCAGACCCTGGATCGGATTGCCCGACGCGTCGGTTTCAAGGTAATTGTTGCCACCTTGCGCGTTGAGGCCGGCTTCGTTGGGAAACATGTAAAGGTGCAGGCGGCCAACGGTGGATTGTTTGCCAGAGGCATCGGTGGCGATCACATCGCCACTTTGGTCAATCGAAACGTTGGTGGACGTTGGCGGCACCACGATCGTCGGTTCGACGGTATAACCATCAGTCGTAACGATCTGGCCGGTGGACGACATGCGGAAACTGCCGTCCCTCGTGTAGGCAACGGTTCCGTTCGGCAATTGCACACCGAAGTAGCCTCGGCCGTCGATCGCGACGTCCAACTGGTTGTCGGTTTCGGTCAGGCTGCCCTGAGTCAGAACGCGCGTCGTGCCGGAGGAACGAACGCCCAGCCCGATCTGCGTCCCGGTCGGCAATTGCGTGCCGGTTTCAGACGATGAAGTACCCGCTTGTTGCGTTGACTGGTACAACAGGTCCTGGAACGACGCGAGGCCACGCTTGAAGCCGGTCGTGTTGACGTTGGCGATGTTGTTGGAGATGACTTCGACCTGCGTTTGCATGGCCTGCATGCCGGTCGCCGCGATGCCAAGTGAGCGCATCATTTGAGTTCGGTTCCTTCCGCGAAAGTCGATTAAGTTGAATGACCAAGCGCATCGATCATCTTGCGCTCACGGTCGCTTTCATTGGACAGCATGGTTTGCAAGCGCTCATAAGCGCGGCTGAGTTCGGTCATGTTCGCGATTTCCTTCATCGGCTGAACGGTCGAACCCTCGACCGATCCCTGCACGACAAGCGCGCCGCCGGTATCGGGCGTGGCCGGTTGCATTTCGCCATCGGGTGCCGTCAGCAGGCCATCGCCGCCTTTACGCACAGCGGTTTGGTTGGTTGGACGAACGATGCCGATCTGCCCGACATCCTGCTGACGGCCGTTCACCGACACCTTGATGTTACCATTGCTTTTGATCTGAACATCCGAAAAGCCAGGCGGCATGGTGATCGGAGACCCGTCCGCGCCGAGCACGGCGCGCCCGGCGGCATCCGTCAGCGTACTGTCCGGACCGACACGCAAGTGACCGTCGCGCGTATACTCGGTGCCCCCAGGTCCGGAGACCGACAGAAAACCATCGCCGTCAAGCGCGATATCGAGCGGATTGCCGGTGACCTCCATCGGACCGCTCGTCCGGTCGATGTAGGTGGCGGCATCCTGCACAAACGATACGCCGCCACCCGGGCCACTCAGCGGCTCCAGATACGACTGGAAAAATGGCCGGTCAGCCTTAAAACCCGCCGTGTTGGCGTTGGCCATGTTATTGGCCACGGTTTCCAACTGCTTTTGCAGCGCGACCTGGGCGGACAGTGCGACATAGACGGTCGTGTCCATTTGTTACGATCCCCGTTCGGTGGTGGCCTGGGGGGCGGTGGCCTGGGAGGCGGTGGCCGGATCGAGCAGCGTCTCGATGCGCCGGGCACGGTCCAGAGCACCGCGCAAAACGATCAGGCCAGGAGGCGAGCCGGTCGCGCCGGAAGCAGCCGCCGGAACCGCCGCCAACAATCGCGCGGCGTCTTCTGGTAGTTTCGGAGCCGCCGCCGCCGCCGTGCCGGTCATCGCGACGGCGAGCGCATAACGCCTCGCCATGTCGTCACGCTTCGCGGCCGGCAGGGCGGGGTCCCGCAGTAACGCCGAGTATGCGTCAGCGGCGTCTTTCCACGCCTCGCCTTCGAACAGCAGGCTGGCGCGGCGCGCCCGGTCCGCGAAGCCGGCCGCGGCATCCAACAGGTGCGCGGCGGGAACCGCTTTGTTCGTTCGCCGGAACGCTTCAGCCACGATCCGACGCGACGCGATGTCGTCCGGCAGCGTGTGCGCCAGATCCAGGGCCTTCGCGGGATCGCCGTCGTACGCTTCCGCCGTGGCCCGCACGCGGATGACGTCAGTGGTACCCGCGGCGGGTCCTGACAGTTGCTGTAGCGTATCGAGCGCCGCGTGACCCATCCGTTGCGTCAGCATCAATCGCGCCGCCGCCAGGCGGATATCGTCGCCCTTCTCGCCTGGTGTGGTGTAACCGCCATAGCGCAAAAACAGCGCGACCCGTTCCGCCGGGCCTGGCAGCGCCGCGGTTCCGGGATCGAGGAAAAGCATGCGCAAAATGCGTACCACCACGCCGGCGCCGCGGCTCTCTCGCGTGCGCGCACCGCGAGGCCCGGCACTCTCGTCGGCGATCGCCAGGGCGGCCGCGTAATCGTGCCGCCGCAACTTCAGTTCCGCGTATTGTTCGGCGGCGTTCTGACCGAGAGCTTCATAGCGGTACGTGCGCGCGATATCGGCGAGGACCATCTCGCCATTGGCGGCGTCCGGACCGCCGCCGGAGGCTCGTAACGCCGCGAGCCTGGCTTTGGCGATCACGCCGGGCACGGTCATGCCGAACCGCGCCGCCCGTTCCAGGAACGCCGCGTAGTCTACCCGATCGCCGGTCAGGCCAGCGATGCGAGCCTGCAGCAGGAACCGGCGCGCTTCATCTTCCGGAAGTTCATTGGTGGAGTTTCGCACGGCGCCGGCCATGGCTCGAAGGGCATCGACGTTGTCACTGACCGCCGCCACGACCCGAAATGCCAGTTCCCGTCCCAGCGGCTCCGGCAATGTGCGCAGAAACGCCGCGACCGTCTCGGCATCGCGCGCGGCGCCCACGGCATCGGACGCCGCCGCCGCGGCGAGCGCACGCCACAGAGGTGCGTCGGGCCGCTGACAACCCGGCGGGGTCGCCAGCAAGGGAGAGTCGGGCGAAAGTTGCTCGCCCTTGACCAGTCTGGCGATATCGGCGTCGCGGGATAACCGGATGCGGTCCTCCGTCGCGGCGTCCGCCTGCAATGCCTCGACCGCGACAGCCATCGCCTCATTGCCGAGACCGTTGGCCAGATAAAACTCGGCCAGGGCGGCGACATCGACGGCGTCAGCCTTTGACGCGGCGATCTGCTGGCGGAGCGCGACCAGGCGCACGAGGAAGCTGTCCGGACCACGCCATGTCGCCGTATCGACGGGCGCCAGACAGAGCGGCGGCGCCGCGGCGGGTTCCGGCGGTACCTGCTGGACGTTTTCGACCGGAGCGGGAGGAGTGACACCCGGCGAGGTGGCCCCGGGAGAGGCGCCTTCGGGAGACGAAACGGGATGCGTCACGCTCGACGCGGCATCGGAAATAAGGCCGGGCGATGCACCCTGGGATGGCGCCGGCGGCGAGGGCGGCGGCGCCACCGGAGCTTTGGCTGCCGTCAGGCCATTGAGTTGCGCGAGCTTCGCCGTGAGAGTTTCCCGTAACCGGGCCATTTCTTCCGCTTCATCGCGTTTGGGATCATTGCGCTTCGCTCCGGCGCCTTTGGGATCGATGCCTTTCTGCCTGGCGCTTTTCGCCTCGTCATTTCTGGGGTCGGAGTGTTTCGACGGGGCGGCTTGCTCCGCCGCGGCTTTTGGCTCGGCGGGTCTGGCGTCGGCGACTTTCGTTTCAGCATTCTTCGGTTCGGCCGGCTTTGCTTCGGACGGTTTCGCCTCCACCCTCCCCGTTTCGGAGGCTTTCGTTTCCGAACCAGTGGTTTCGGCGCCAGTCTTCTCGGCGACAGTCGTGTCCGCACCAGTCTTTTCCGCAAATATCTTTTCGGCGGATGGCGCTTCGGCGGCCGTTGCTGAGGATGCCGGCGTCTGGG
>PLSZ01000251.1 GCA_003164305.1 Acetobacteraceae bacterium | reverse complement strand
GCGACCACGCGCCGCAGCCGAACAATTCAAATTTTTCGAAATTGCTTCGGCACGGGAGTTCGACCTTGGCCTGGAACGATGCAAGATCGTCATAAGCGAGCCAACCGCCGTGCTGGCTTTGATATCGCGCGATCGTCGCCGCGATATCGCCACGATAGAACGCATCGTGCGCGGCCTGGAGGCCGGCCTCTCGTCCGGGCGCCGCGCGTTCGGCGTCCACCATGTATTGCAGGGTCCGCCCGAGGTCTTCCTGTTTGAAGATCGACCCCACGGCGGGCGCCGCTCCATTGGGCAGGAAAATCTCGGCGGTGGAGGGGTAACGAATGATTTCGTGGTGTTTGGAGGCGATGATCTCGTGAAAGAATGGATACACGGGAAATCCGTCATGCGCGAAACGAATCGCCGTGGCGGCGACGTCGCCGAAGGACATGGTGCCCCAGCGGCGCAAGGCCTCGATCCAGTTCGCCGGGGCCGCGGGAACGACCGTATGCAACAGGCCGTCGGGGATCGCGCCGCGGTATTTATCGTGAAACACCGCGATGTCGGCGGCGGCTGGCCATGGGCCGACACCGTTGATAACCTGGACCGTTCCGTCAGCGAGGCGAACCATGATCGGTGCGACACCGCCGAAGCCGACGAACTGACTCTCCAGCACGTCGATGGCGAGGCCCGTGGCCACGCCGGCGTCGATCGCGTTGCCACCAGCCTCCAGGATCTGGAAGCCGGCGAGCGACGCGTAGTAGTGACCAGAGACAACGACATGATCGCGCGCGATGACGTTGGGCCGGCGCGGGCGTTCTGGTCCGAACAGGCGTGAGGTGTCCATCACAGGCTCACATCGTGACGCGGGCGGCCCCAATCCGCCGCCATGTCGGCGCAGCGTTCGACGTCCTCTTCCAGCATAAGTCTTTGGGCGACGAGTTCTTTCGCGGCGGCGACGATCGCCGCCTGGTATGCCTGCTTGTTCGGATAGCGTTCGGTGATCGGCGCGCGGGGATCGCCCGTCGCGGCGCGTTCCGTTGGAGTTTCAGGAAACGGAATATAGCTACCTTCAAAGCGCCATTGCATGCCATGCCCGTAACCATGCGCACGCGGGTTCCATCCGGTGTAAGTGCCGAGCGGTGCCGCGACCATTGGCGCGCGCACGCCGGGGATGTCGTTGCCGTCACGATCGACCGAGGGCACCAGCACAGTGTAATTCAGGCCCGGTCCATCTGGATCGTTGCGGCCATGCACCAGCGTCGGCGGCTCTTTGAGGATGCCTTCGTCGGCGTCCGGTCCGAAATCCAACAGCGGCAAGGCATTTGGGCAGGCGAGTGTCATCACGCCGGGAATGGCGGGGAATTGTTCTCGCCACGTCGCGAAATCGACCAGAGTGTTGTCGGCTCGTGTCGGGATGCGGCTCTCAGGTGGGCGCGTGCCGTGGGTGGCCCATGAGTCCATCGCATCGAGCATGGCGCGGAAGAACATGGAGGTGGCGACGTTGTTGGAATAATGCCGGCCAATGCCGGTCTCCGGTGCTTTCAACAACGGATTGGCGGAATGTTGCGAACTCGACCAGCAATACACCCGCACCGTTTCGGGTTGCGGCAGATCGTTGCCCTGTGTGTCGGTATGCGCCAGGGAACCGCGGCGGACCCAGTATTCGGTTGCCGTTTGCGTATGAAACACCAACGGATCGGTTTTCGGGCGCTTCAGGATCGCGTCCTGCCGGCCAGTCAGATGATCGGTTGACCACGCGTAGGAAAACGGAAACGAGTCGGCGATATTGAAGTGGTCTTCGTATTGCTGACCGCCCGACACAATCGGATTGGCGAACCGATGGTTCATCCATTTTCGTCCGGCGCCGGCGACGTGCGGCATGACGCCATCGAACACGCGCCGTCCTCCGGCGTCTTCGTTGTAGCCACGGTAAACGAAATCCCTCAGGCAGCGGCCTGTCTGTGAGCGGCCCCAGGCGTAGGCCTTTTGCGTGCCGCGGAGCGGGTTCGCTTCGCTTTGATCGTATTTCAGAAAGCTGATGAAATCGCGGACGGCGACGTGGCCCAGACCCATCACTTTCGGGTCCTTCGCGGTGTAGATCAGTTCGTAGATCCAGCCTGGGTGAAAGCCGGCCGGATAGAAGATATGCCAGTCGGAGGGTGCGATTGCTCGTTCGGGCGTTTTCGTTTCGGCGCCTACGCCAATGATTTCGGTGGCGAAGGACCATTGATCGGACGGAATGACCTCGGGTGGATCGTACGGGTAGCGCCGCCGGGTGAACATCGCGTCGCGCGTGTCCATCGAGGTGGTGCGATATGAGTGCGCCGCGACCCGGCCGCTGAGCGGGTAGCAGGTGGCGCCTGGCGCGTCCGGAATGAATTCAACGCGGACACGGCCGGCGATGGGTTCGCCGTTGTCCGTCGCCACGGGAACGTCCAGCACCATGCGGCCGTCACCTGGCAGCATATCGCCCTCCCACGCGACCCACGCGACCGAATAACCGCGCCGCATGAAGAAGCCGTTGCCGGCGTGGGACAGCGAGAGAGGGTCGTTGCTGTGTGGCGCGTCGTTGAAGAACTGCAGCGCGCGCTTATGACCGCGATTGCCGTAGTCGTAGAACACGCGCCGATTACCTCGAGAGAGGTCAACCGGCTTCAGGATCATGAAATCCGCCACGAAACGCACAAGGCCGCGGGAGTCTCGCGGTGCGTTGTCGAGATCGACCACGTCTTGTTGCGCCAGCACCAAGGGATCGACACTGTAAAGGGCGCGACCTGCCAGGCGTTCATACGCACCGGTCTCGCCGAATTTGTAATCGTCCGCGAACGGGCGGCGTTCATCGACGCGGAGTTCGATCAGGTTGGTCATGCGCGGTCCTTTCCCAGTGGCGGGAGTGTAGGTCTGGCTCACGCGTTGAGGAAGCCGGTCAGCTTCGGTATGATCGCCGCGCGGGTCGGGAGACGCGGATGTTTCCGGTCAATCCGCTCGGCATGGTTGAGGGAGCGACTGAACATGAAGATCACAAAAGTTGAACCACTGCTGCTCGACCGTTTTCTGTATGTTCGGGTTCATACCGACAGCGGGATCGTTGGGATCGGCGAGTCCGGAACCTGGGGTCAGCTGGAGGCATCGGCGGCATCAATCGCAAAATATGGCGAATACCTTGTCGGCAAGGACCCTTTTCCGATCGAACATCATTGGAATGTGATGCTGCGCGCCAATCACTTCACCGGCGGCGCGATCACGGGGGCGGTGTCGGCGATCGACATCGCGCTGTGGGACATCAAGGGCAAGTTCTTCAATGTGCCCGTCTATGAATTGTTAGGCGGCAAAGTGCGCCATAAGGCTCGGTTGTACGGCCATGTGAAGGGTCGCACGATCGAGAAACTCGTTGAGGAAGCGGTTCGTCTGAAGGAGGCGGGGTTTACCGCGCTTGGACACCTCAATCCGTTGCTGGATGAGGGAGAGGGCGAACCGTATTACAAGTCCCACGCGGCGAAGATCGAATCCGCGATCGACAATGTGCGAAGGCTGCGGGAGGCGGTCGGGCCTCATGTCGATCTTTGCATCGAGATTCACCGCCGTCTGACTCCTCCGGAAGCGATCGCGTTGGCGCGGGGCATCGAGAAATACACGCCTATGTTCTATGAAGACCCACTGCGGCCCAACAGTTTTGATGCGATGGCGCAGGTGGCGCGTCATATCGACATCCCGATCGCGACCGGCGAGCGATTCACCAGCCTGTATCAGTTTCAGACGCTGCTGACCCGTGACGCCGTGCAGTATCTTCGCCCGGATGTTTGTCTGTGCGGCGGTATCACCGGCGCGAAGAAAATCGCCGCGTTGGCGGAGGCACATGACGCGTGGGTCGTGCCGCATAATCCGCTGTCGCCGGTCAGCACCGCGGCGTGCCTCCAGATCGCCGCGTGCATTCCGAATTTCGCGATCCAGGAGTATCCGTCGAGAACGCCGGATCTGGATGGCGGGAAGGAACTGCTCGGCAACGATCTGGCGACCGGTTTGTCGGAGCAGGTGGATGGATTCATCGCCATCCCCGGCGCGCCGGGCATTGGCGTTGAACTCGTGCCGGATGTGGAAAAGAAATTCCCGTATCGGCCGCGCCCGATTTCGATGCGGGCGCACGTGGATGGGTCTATGGTCGACCAGTAAGTCCGGCGCGGATTTCGGCCAGGCCGCGCTTCGCGGTCCCGTCCGGCGCGAAGTTGTCCGGTGACAGCCAGGTCAGCAGAGCGTCGCGGCGGGACGGCCATTCATCCTCGATGATGCTGTACCAGTCGCTGTCGCGGCGACGTCCCTTCGCGACCATGTGCATGCGGTGGGTGCCTTCAAAGGTAAAACCGAGCCGTTCGGCCGCGCGTTTGGAGGGGGCGTTCAGAGCGTTGCACTTCCAGACCAAACGCCGATAGCCCAGGTCGTCGGCGGCGTGTTTCAGCGGCAGGAACATCGCTTCCGTGGCCGCGCGAGTTCGTTGCATGACCGGGGCGAACCAGATGGAGCCCAGTTCGATGGAGGCGTTTTTGGGCTGGATGTCCATGAGAGATAGCCAACCGGAGGCGACCCCGGTGGCCACTGGGCGCACAGCCCATGCAATGCGGGTCAGGTCCGTTGCGAAGTCGTTGATGTGCCGGATCATCGCCTCACGCGTCGGAAACGGCCCCGACGGCAAATAAGTCCAACTCTCATCCGCGCCCTGGGCCGCGCGCCATAACTCGTCGGCATGACGTTTGTGCAACGGTTCAAGTACGACGTATTGGCCGCGTAACGCGACGCGCGGCGGAATGGGACGGGGGGTGGTATCGACTTCCGGACCAACCGGCGGCGATGTCACGCCCGGGCGCCCGCCAGGCGCAGTGCCCGGTCAATCCACAGCGCGGTCAGCTTTTCCTGTGTGCCGTTCTGTCCGAGCCGCTCGTTCAGCACCGAGAAATCGACACGATCGAGCGCCTGATCCTGATTGAAGCAGGAAAACACAACAGTGCGCTCCCCTGTGTCCGGATCGACATGGGCCTGCAGGCATTGGGCGCAGACTTCTTTCATCATGCATTGCATGGGCGAGTTGATCGAGCCGATCGCCGAATGCGCCGGGTTCAGCAACGGCGCGAGCTCCTTGTGCCGAGCGGCGCCAACCGCGCGCATCATGCGATCCGAGCCGATCACGATCATATGGGTCGCATCACGCAACGGAACCGCCTGATCGCCAAGCTGCCCCGACCCATAAGCGTGCATCGCCTGGACGATGTTGCCGACGAAAGTTTTGTCGGTGGGGCGCGTGGGCGAGAAGCCCGGCGCTTCATCGCAACACCAGACGATGACGTCGGCGGCGCGTTCGATCTCTTCCACTTTGTAACGGTCGCGGATTTGCTTGTAGCCGGCGAAATAGATGACTTTCGATCCGGCCGCGCGCATGGCGGCGCCGATCGAGAACAGTACGGCGTTGCCGAGTCCGCCACCCACCAAAGCAACCGTCGTGTTGGAGTGGATTTCGGTGGCGGTGCCGGTCGGACCCATGAGGATCACAGGCTCACCGGGCTTCAGGATCGCGCACAGATCGGAACTGCCGCCCATCTCCAACACGATGACGCTGACCAGGCCTTGCGCTTTGTCGGTCCAGGCTCCGGTCATGGCGAGACCTTCCATGCCCATTACCGTCGTGCCGTCTTCGATGCGAGGCGCCAGGACCTCGAAGTTCTGCAAGCGATAGAACTGGCCTGGACTGAAGGCGCGGGCGGCGGCGGGGGCGTGGACGACGACCTCGACAATCGTTGGGGTCAGGCGATTGACCGCGTGCACCGTGGCCGTCAGTTCGTTACGGCATCGCGCGATCAGATCGGCACCTGTGATCGCGGACCCGGGCATGGCCGCCAGCACGCGTGACACAACCGGATAGCCGCGTTTGGCACCGCCCATCGCTTTAACGACGTTGCCGAAGAAACTTGGGTGCAGGTCGCCGAAAAAACTGATGAAGCGCCCGTCGGGGGCTTTGTGCATCAGCACGTGGTTCACATCCGGCTTGGCGAGGCCGCGTTCCGGCGTGACTTTTGCGCCGTTTTCATCAACGGCCTGGAAATAACGGCCATCGAGTTCAATCCGGTGATCTTCGCGCGCCAACACGGTGTTGGGTTGTGTGCCGGCGGCGACCAGGATGGCTTTGGCCGGTAGCGTGAACGCGGTTCCGTCGGAGCCGGTGACTTCCAGCGCGGCGGCATGGCCGAAACGATCGACCGTGACCGCGCGCGGCGTCAATGCTTCCGCGAAACGAACGCCTTCTTCTAACGCTTTGGCGACTTCCTCGTGGTTCAACGTGTAGGACGGACTGTCGATCAGGCGGCGGCGATAGGCGATGGTCGCGCCACCCCAGGAATCCAGCAACGCCGCCAGCCGAGGCGGCCGATTTTCTGCTTCGGCCGCGGCGCGCTCGGCTTCAATGGCGGCGGCGTGGGTCAGGAATTCGTTGGCGATTTCCTGTTGTTCCTCGGTCCATCGTACATCGGTCGCCAGTGTTTCATATCGAGCGGCGAACTTTTCAACCTGACGCACGTAGTAAGCCAGACTTTCCGTCGCCGTATCGATCGCGGTCAGACCGCCGCCGATGACCACCACGGGAAGACGCAGTTGCAGGTTGGCGACGGAGGAGGTTTTCGCGGCACCGGTCAGTTGCAGCGCCATCAGGAAGTCGGATGCCTGGCGCACTCCGCGAGCCAACCCGTTCGGGATGTCCAGCACCGTGGGTTTGCCCGCGCCCATGCACAAGGCGACATGGTCGAAGCCCATTTCCCAGGCGTCGTCGATCGTCATGGTCGCGCCGCCACCGAAACGGATGCCGCCGAAATGCGCGAACGTGTCGCGACGTTCCAGCAACAGGCGCACCAGCTTCAGGTAGTTCTTGTTCCAGCGGACGGTGATGCCGTATTCGGCCACTCCACCAAACCCGGCCATCACGCGATCATCGAGATTTTCGAACAAGGTCTGAACATCGCGGACCGGTTGACGCGGATCGAAGTCGAGCGGTTCGATCTTTAACCCATCGACCGCGACCACCGTGTGGCCGTCATTCATCAAATGATGCGCCAGCGTAAAGCCGGCGGGCCCAAGACCAACGATCAGTACTTTGCGGCCGGTATCGGAACGCGGCAATGGGCGGCGAATGTCCAGCGGGTTCCAGCGCGTCAGCAGCGCGTAAATCTCGAATCCCCAGGGCAGCGCCAGCACATCCTTGAGGATGCTGGTTTCGGCCTGCGGAATATCGACTGGTTCCTGCTTTTGATAGATGCAGGCCTTCATGCAATCGTTGCAGATACGATGTCCGGTCGCCGCCATCATCGGGTTGTCGATGGCGATGGTCGCGAAGGCGCCCAGAACGTGACCGGCGGCGCGCAGCGTGTGCATCTCGCTGATTTTCTCGTCCAGCGGGCAGCCGGCGAGAGTGACGCCGAACGGGGATTTCTGGAATGCGCCGGTCTTGCGTTCGGTCATGCCCTTGCGGCAGGAATCCTTGCCCTGCGTGTGGCACCAGATGCAGTAATTGACCTGGTCCAGCGCGCCCTGCGTCGTCATGCCGGGATCGGTCAGAGCGAAGCCATCGCGATGCCGCCAGTCATGCTCGGGGAGACGCAGCATGGTGACGCCGTCGCGGACGATGGTTTCAACCGGAACGAGATGCATGGGGTCGATGCGATGCGGCACGCGAAACATGGTGTCGTTACGATGCGCGGCGCGTCCGGCCGGCGTCAGGGTGGCCCAGGAGGCGTAGCGCATGGCCTCGTCGAGGGCGTCGGTGTCGCTGGCTTTCTCCCAACTGGTGACGAACAGGGCGAACACTGGCTCGGTCAGGGGCTGATCGAAGCGTTGCTCCAGCGCGGCGCGTAACGCGGGACCATCGAAGCCCGACGGGTCGGGGTATTTCTTCACTGCCTGACGCTGCACGAACAGGCGCTTGCAGGCGTGAACCGGCTCCAGGTCGAGAGTTTCCGCCAGCAAGGCGGCGGTTTCCAGGCCAATGTCGAATAATTCCGCGACGAAGGCGTCCAGATGCGAGCCCAAATCGATAATCAGTGTGGATTCGTCTTTCCCGGACAGGGAATCCGGCTCGGCGCGCGCCGCCAACAGCCGCACATGCAACGCGGGATCGACTGTTTGCAAACGTTCCAGGAAGGTTTGGTCCAGCCGAACCAACCCGTCACGTTCCGCCAGATCCTGGAACGTGAACCCAAATCCTAAAGCCGTGTTCAACATCATTTCGCCGCGAGCATGTCCTTGAGGCCGCGCAGCGCCAGGTAATAACCCGCGACACCAAAGCCGGTGACCATCCCAAGGCTGACCTGCGCGGTATCCGATATAGGTCCGCGGCGGACGGGATTTGAGATGTGCACTTCGATTGTCGGAAATTTGCTTTGGGCGATCGCCGCGGTCAGGGCGGGATAGCCGCGGGAAAATCCGGCGGGATTGAAGATCGCGGCATCGACGCCGGTATCGTTGGCGGCATAGAACCTGTTGACGACCTCGCCCTCGATATTCGAGTGGAAAATCTCGATGTCCAGGTCGAGTTCCTTGGCGTAGGCGCGAATCTTCTCGTCGTATTCGGGCAGGGTCATTTTGCCGAAGATCTCGGTCTGCACCTTGCCGCGCATGTTCATGCCGGCACCGTGAACGATCAGGATTTTGGCCATGGCGAGAGGTCCCCTTAGGTCAGGCGGCGGAACCTAGGGGACCGTCCGGTTCAAGACAACCCGGGCTAACGCGGACGGTCGCCGTTGTTGGTGCGGCGATCCCCGGCCAGCCAGCGGGCCAGTTCGGAATGGGCGTCGGCGCGGCGCATGGCGGCGATTTTTTCCACCTCCGGCGCGTCGACGGTGAACTCCAGGCGCAGGTCGTCGGGGGATTTCAGATACATCGACAGGCAGTAGCCGTGATCGATGGTACGGACGGGTACGCCGGCCGCTTCGCAGCGCTTTTGAAGCTCATCGAACGTCGGCTGGGCGACCTTGAGCGCGATGTGCCAGGAGCCGCCAACGTCCCGAAGAATCGCGCGGTTTTTCTCATACGCGTCCTGGTCGGCGAACTGGAAGAAGGCGAGGGCGCCGCCATCAGCGATCTCGAAGAACGTGTGGCAATAGTCGACTTCGCGACCGACCTCGGGGCGGAAGGTGCGCTCGCACCAGGTGGCGACGAGGGGAATGCCCAGGATGTCCTCGATGAAATGGCGGTTGGCTTCCTGGTCTTTGACGGCGTAGGCGTGGTGGTGCATCCGAAGGGGTTGTTGCTTGAGCATGCGTGATCGCCTTCCGTGGCCGCGTTGATGGCATGGCAGACCCGATCGATGCCGAGGTCAATCGGTGACAGGGCGGGCACCCGATGCCTGAAGGATCGCGTGGCGCAACGTGTCGCGCCCCGCCAATCCGGCTTCGAGCGTTGTCGCATTGACGATGGCCACCCGGAATCCCCCCGGCGGCATGGCGTGATGTGACGGATCCTTGTCTTCGTGAAACGTGATCTGCACGCTGGAGACGCCCTGCATCGCGCGCACGGCTGCGACGGCGACGGCTGGCGGATGGCGATAGTGGGGACCGTGCGGCAGGAACAATACGACACTGAAACCGTCGGCCCGCGCGGTGTCCAGATACTCCCACGCGCCGCCGGCATAAAGCCCGATCACCGCCTGGACCCAGCCAGTTCCATAGAGATCGGGCCACTGATCGGCGAAGCGCAGATGCGCCTCGATGATACGGCCGCCGATCGTTTCGAAGTTCGCCATGCCGGTGTAGCCGCGTAGATGAGTCCTGGCCCAATCGCCGCACCAGATTTCGATTTCCGGCATCGCCTCGGCGTGGATGTGCCAATGGTCGAAGGTGCCCCCGTCGGTCGTCGCTCCGGTGGTATGCCGCCACCAGCGCGGTTCGCCATCGACCAGCGCGACGTCGGAGGAAACATGCGCGCCGGTCAGCAACGTGCACCAGAAATGACCCGCCGTCAGCGCGGCCTTGTAATCGGCTTCCGAGGCGATGACCTGACTTCCGGTGCCCATCCCGCGAAGGTTGGTGATCGGCTTCGAGAACACCGGGAAGGACGGTGGCATCACGCCATGCGGCGCGGCGTCGAGCCCTTGCGACAACGCCACGGCCAGCTTGTCATAAATCCATCGATGCGCCGGATACCATGTCCAGGAATCCGGGTCCTCCGTGGAAATCAGGACATCGTCCGGGCACGGAATGTTTTCGAAGTACTGGAAGCGCCAGGGATCGGCTTCACAGATGGGCATTGGTTATCGCACACCCTCGGGCCGCATTTTCGGCGGCAGCGTGGCCAGGCTTTCGGTGGTGTCGAAATCGCGCAGCACGGCGTCGTCGGCCATCTCGACTTCCGCCACCTGTTCGGCGTGCTTGCCGACCAGGAAACGAGCGCCGGAGTCGCCGCCGATGGAAAGGATTTCAGGAAAGTACCGCCGGTCCCAGATCATCGGATTACCCTGCTTGCCGCGAAACGTCGGCAGCACGATCGAACGGCCTTCGTCCGGATCGTAGACCGACAGCAAGCGATCGATCATCCGACCGGTGACCAAAGGCATATCGCCGAGGCAGACGATCGCTCCCGCGCACTCCGGCGGGACGGCGGCGATGCCGGTTTTCAAACTCTCGGCGAGGCCTTGCGCGTAGTCGGGAGCGTGCACGTAACGGACCGGACGGCCGCCCAAAGCGTGTTCGATCTGCTCGGCCATGTGGCCGGTGACGACAAGGATGGGACGCGCGTTGGACGACAAGACATTGTCCACGACACGGGCGATCATCGTTTTGCCCGCTTTGTCGGTGACCAGCAGCTTGTTGTGCGGCGCCATCCGGCGGGAACGCCCGGCGGCCATGACGATCGCGGCGATCGTTGGCGCGCTGCGCGGCGCGGCGCCCGGCCGCGGTGTCGCCGGTGCTTTTTCACGCGGCAATGGGCGGTTATCGAACTCCTTCAACAAGCCGCCAACTCCCATCCGCATGATTTCCGCGCTGGTCACCTTCAACCCGGCGAACAGGCGCGTCAGCACGAAGTCGATCCCATTCAACTTCGGGCTGCGCGCGCAGCCAGGCAGCACCAAAGCCGGCCTGGTCCCAATCCGGCCGACGCAGATCAGATTTCCCGGATCGACCGGCATGCCGAAATGCACGATCTCCCCACCCGCCCGTACAATCCCGGCCGGACCGACGTCGCGACGATCGAGTACCGCCGACGCGCCGATGACCAGCAGCATGTCGGCGCCGGCCGCGATCAAACCCTCCAGCGCGCGCGCGACCGATTCCTCGTCGTGCGGGCAGCGCACCGGGGGCAAGAGCGAGCCGGTCAACTGGTTGATCCGTTGTTCGGTGACTTCGATCGTTTTGTCGGTCGTGCTGTCCTTCAACCCGGGCAGTTCGGTCGCGATCAGGCCAACGCGAAGGTGTCGAAACGGATGCAGGGCCAGCGGGGCACCGTTCTGCCGCGCCAACGTTTCCGCGACGCTCAGCACGGTGCCGGGTACCGAAAACGGAATGATCTTGATGGTCGCGATCAGATCTTTCGGTGCCACCACGGCGTAATCCGGCAGCGTGCCGATCGTCAGCGCTTCATCGATCGAGTTCAATTGGTCAATCATCGCGCCATGCACACGCAACAATCCCGGCACCTCGGCCGACAGGTTGACCCGGCCCGTAGCTGCGCGGGAACGCGCGATCAGAGGCGAAACCAGCGGCGTGGCGAGGCGATCGGCGGCGATGTCCTCGGGCACGTCGCCCGGTTCCAGCATGGCGCAGATTACGTCGGCGCGGCCTGCGGCACGCAGCGCCTCGATCGCCGAGTCATCCAACCGGGCGCCCTTGCGGATCATCGTTTCGCCCACGCGTTGACTATGCGCCATGATCCCGCCGCGCGCGTGGTCCAGCGGCATGGAACCGAATTTCATGCCGCGCGAGGTTGCTGCGCCGGTTTCTCGGGCAAGGAAGCGCCGCGGCGGACACCGATGATCTCGGCGATGATCGACGCGGCGATCTCCGGCGCTGTCACCGCCTCGATGTTCAAACCGACGGGGCCTCGGATGCGGGTCATTTCCTCATCCGTATGACCCAATTCGCGCAGGCGTTTGAGGCGGGCGGCGTGGGTGCGGCGGGAACCCAGCGCGCCGATATAAAACGCCTCGGACTTCAAAGCCCGGTCCAACGCGGGATCGTCCAGCTTGGGATCGTGAGTCAGCGTCACGACGGCGGTGCGGCTGTCGGGCTTGAACTCGTCCATCGCCTCGTCGGGCCATGCGCCAGAAATCGTGACATTCGGAAAGCGTTCATCGGACGCGAACGACCGCCGCGGATCGACCACCGTCGTCGCGTAGCCGCACGCCGACGAGAACCGCACCAGCGCCTGGGCGATGTGCACCGCGCCAACGATAACAAGCCGTAACGGTGGATTATAGGCGTGCATGAACCAGTCGACACCGTCGATCTTGTGCGTACCGCTGACGTCGGAGGTCAGCACCTCGCGGGCGATTTCGTTCAACGAGTCGGGCGCGGCGGGGTCGGGCAGCAGGCGCTGCTCGCCGCCAGGTAATCGCGTGGCGACAACGACGGGCCGCTTGGCCGCGCGGGCCTGTTCCAGCGCGGCGAGGACGTCTGGTGTCACGACAGTTTCTCCACGAAGACTTTGACTTTGCCGCCACAGGCGAGGCCAACTTCCCAGGCCCGCTCATGCGTGACGCCGAAGTCGAGCAATTGCGGCGTGCCGGTTTCCAGCGTCTTCATGGCGGCTTCCGCGACCGCGCCCTCAATGCAGCCGCCGGAGACCGAACCCGCCATGCGGCCGGATTTGGTGACCGCCATCTGGCTGCCGGCCGGACGCGGCGAACTGCCCCAGGTTTCGGTGACGGTCGCCAGCGCCACCTGCTCCCCGGCCGCGCGCCAGCCGGCGGCGGTGCTCAGTACGTCTTCGACGTGGTCGCTCATGGTGGGTTTCCTTCCGAGGTCCAGTTTAGCGGACGCGGCGCCGGGCGTGAAAGCAGATCGACCAACGCGCGCAGGCTGGCGAGGTTGTGAACGGGCCGAAACTCATCGACATGTGGCAGCATCGCGCGAATGCCCTGCGATTTTGGCTCGAAGCCGGCCCAACGCAACAGCGGGTTGAGCCATATGAGGCGGCGCGAGGATCGGTGCAAGCGGTCCATGTTCTCCGCGAGGCCGATGGCGCCATCTCGATCCAGTCCATCGGTGATCAGCAGCACGATGGCGCCCTGGGCCAGCACGCGGCGGGCCCAGAGTTTGTTGAAGCGTTCAAGGGCCTCGCCGATGCGGGTGCCACCGGACCAGTCGGGCACGGCGTGGGAGACCATTTGGAAGGCGACCTCGGGATCGCGGGCGCGCAACTGGCGGGTGACGTTGGTCAGGCGGGTGCCGAACAGGAAGACGTGGACGCGGTCGCGGTGGTTGGTGACGGCGTGCAGGAAATGCAGCAGCAACTGCGCGTAACGGCCCATGGAGCCGGAAATGTCGCACAGCACGACCAGTGGCGGCGGACGGGTCTGGCGACGGTTGCGGGCGATGGTCAGGATCTCGCCGCCCTGGCGCAGGCTGGAGCGGATGGTGCGACGGAGGTCCATCACCGGGCCGGTCGGATCGGGGCGCATGGAGCGGGTGGGGCGCAGATCCAGCGGTAAAGTCAGGCGACGGATTTCTTTTTTGGCGTCCTCGATTTCGGCGGCGCTCATGGCCTCGAAATCCATGGTTTGCAGGCGTTCCTGGTCGGAGACGGTGAGGACGGCGTCCTGGATCGGCGGCTCTTCTTCCGGCTTCGGTTTGGGGGCGTTGGGGTTGGTGAAGGCCTCGGCGACGCGGCGGGAGGCGGGTGGTGGGCGTTCCTGCTTCTTGTGTTTCTGCGCGTCGAGCAGGGCCATGGCGGCGGCCTGCTCGGCGGCGGAGGGATCGCGCCAGAACAGGGCGAAGGCCTGGTCGAAGACCTCCTGATGCTCGTGACGGTGGATCATGACGCTGCGCAAGGCGGTGCGCGCTTCGGTTTTGGAGGCGAGATCGATTTGGGTCAGGGCGTTTTGCGCGGCGATGGTCTCCGCGGGGCCAACGGGAAGGCCGGCGCGGCGCAGCAGCCGGGCGAAATGCATGACATTCGAGGAGAGGGTGGTGGGTTCGGTCACTGGGCGCTCGGCGCGGCGGTCAGGCGTCGTGTTTCGGGATGAAATGCACGCCGGGAAGAGTCGCGAAATGCCGATCGCAGGTCAGCACGTCCGCCCCATGCGCCTGGGCCGTGGCGTAGACGATGGCGTCGGCGGCCGCGAGTTTGTGGCGGGTGCTGAGGTCGGCCGCGGACAAGGCGACGGCGGTGTCCAGGTCGGCCACGACGCGATTGTCAGCGTAGGCCTCGACCGTATCCGCCGCGTCCTCCCCTTTCTCCCGTACCGCCCATTTGGCCAGTTCGAACAGGACGATCGTCGGGATTACCCATTGGTCGAAATCGGGCAGTTCGGCACGGACTCTGACGCCGGCCGGGGACCCGCGCAACGCCTCGATCCAGGCAGAGGTGTCCACGACCCGCATCAAACGGAATCAGGCCGCTCGCGATAATTCGAGGGGTCGGCGCCGCGGAAGATCTCGATCAGGTCGTCCAGTTCCGGCACCGGCACGAGCACGACGTGCTTGCCCTTTGGGATGAAGGCGAATTCTGTACCGGGCTTCCAGTCATACTTCTCCCGCACCGATTTCGGGATGGAAATCTGGTATTTGGAGGACAGGGTGGCGGTCCGTTTCGCGCGCATGGCGCATTCCGATCGATCGAGGATTGGTAAGAAATAGATGTAGAGGCGCTGATGTCAAGTTTGGGGGAACGGTGCCTCAGAGGAATGGGGCCATTAAGCCGCGGCCCCGTTTCACGGCCCATGCACGCCGAGGGCGGCTGGACGACGACCGATTCGCGGGAATAACCGAGACGCCGAAGCTGGCTCGCGACGCGCGGATCGACCGCGCGAGTTCCAGCCGGATTCACGCCGGTCGAGCTGCCTTCGGACCAGACTCCGTTACGGCGGCGACCATGCTTCTGATGGCGGAGCCGGCAAATCGACACCCTCATACAATTCGCCAATCGGGATTTCGACGCCGATCTCCGGCAGGAGCAGAAGATCGCCCGCCATCATTGTCGTGACGGTCCATCGCCGTCCCGCTTCCAGGCGTTCATGGACCGTCAGGCCGACGCTCGCGGATTCGACGATCACATAGCGGCGGATGGAATCAACGGCGTTGTACTCGCGGACTTTGACGATCCTGTCCACATGCCCGGAGGTCGGGTTGATGACTTCGAACACCACGACGGGGTCGGGCACCAGGCGGCTGACGCCTTGCGTGGGTGAGCAGGTCACCACCCCATCAGGGTAACGGACCGTATCGCCGATCGTGGCGACGCCCGCGTCCAGCCCCCAGGGCCGGCACCCCGTCCCACGCAGCCGCGCATGCAGGGCACGGTGGATGTTGAAGGCGATACTATTGTGATTGAGGTTTCCCCCGGTCATCGCCACCGGCTCGAACCCATCGAACTCATACCGCGCATCCTGGGCTTCGGCCCAGTCGAAGAACTGGTCGCGGGTCATGGTTGGGACGCGGCGGGTGACGCTCATGGAGTGTACCATACCGGAGGATGAGCGGCTTGTCCTCCGATTTCCCGTGGTCTGCCGATGTTGGGGTGTGTCGAACTCAATTTCGCGAATCTGCCTGGTCTGGAAGTCGCACGTCACCCTTCTGCTTTTCGACCCAGCCGACAATGGTGTGTGACAACGGCATTTGCGAACGCGGCAGTTTGATCAGAACCTGCACCAGAGTCATGCCTTGTTCGGGCAGTAAAATAGCCGCCCCGTTCAGACCGGGCTGGCGAAACTCAACCACGGTTTCGGATCGCCTGACCAAGGTCTCGCCTGGCAGCAGGGACGTGGAGAAATTGGCCGGCGGTTCGATACCTTCGGCAATGACCCGCTCCACAAATGTGCGCGCCGACGGGAACAGTCGCGCCGCGATGTGCGCGACGAGAAGCGACCGGACGTGTCGCCGAACAAATATTGCAATTGGACGGAAGGTCCTGCCGCCGCTCGTATGGCGGCTTCAAAACCACCGCCCGGATCACCCGGAGTGACGATCAGGTGGCCGCCGCTCGATCCATAAAAGCCGACGCATCGCCAGCCGCGTGGCGCGAGCACCGCCAGGTCCGCCGACGCGTAAAATGCAAGTCGCGATGCGACGGAGGTTGGCACGTCCGGGACATGTGCGATCTGTGCCGGTGTGGCTTATCACGTTGCCTCATCCGCGTTAAAATTCTTATCGCGGGCCGGTGTCTGGCGTTTGGATCGACAAAGGAATCTCACGCGGATAAGGCAAGGAGATAAGCAGGGATGCACGCAGATTATTTAAAATCCGTAACCATCTAAGGTACACCGATCAACATGACTTTTCAATAAGATGATTCCGGACGGACATTTGGTTGACGCAAGCTTTGCGCCCGCTGTTGGAAGGGCATCAAGTGCGTTGCTCGCATGGTCTCCGCTATGCGCCGACAATCATCCGCCCCCTGGACGAATACCATCCCCGCAACATGCCCTTTGCCGTCGTCTGGGACTCGTTCGATAACGCCAGGCACTTCGCTCTTCTCAGAGATGCTTCCGCCATCTCCGTTGTTGAGAACACCTCCCGGCTGCTGTTGCATAAGCTTTGTGAACGTCGTTGGATCCGCGTCGAACCGCGAGCATGTTCCGCTGTTACCTCGCACGAGGTACCATGCCGGGTCGTCGCTACCTGCAAAAGCAATAATGGGCATTGCAATGGCGGCCACGCCAATCACTATCACCGTCCTCATACGATCAATCATGACTGCGTCAGTTGCTTCGCCGAAGTACTGCTATCCCGCGCGGAGAAGCGGTCCGGTTCACCCGCCCGCCTGCGCCTCGTTCAAAATCCGCGCCGCCTCCGCCCCGCGGATTTTCGCGATGTCATCCTGATACTTCAACAAAACGCCGAGTGTCTCATCGACATCACCCGCCGTCAGTTCGGTCTTGTTCAAGTACGTCAGCGCCTGAGCCCAGTCAATGGTTTCGGCGACGCCGGGAAGCTTGAACAAATCCTCGCCGCGCAGTTTTTGTAGGAACGCAACGACCTGAGCGGCGAGTTTTTCCGGCACCTCGGGCGCCTTCGCCGCCAGGATGGCACGCTCGCGGGTGGCGTCGGGATACGCGACCCAATGATACAGGCAGCGGCGGCGGATCGCGTCGTGCACTTCCCGGGTCCGGTTCGAGGTCAACACGACCACGGGCTTTGTCTTCGCGCGCATGGTGCCCAGTTCGGGGACGGTGATCTGGAAGTCGGCGAGTAGTTCCAGAAGGAAGGCCTCGAACGGTTCGTCGGCGCGGTCCAGCTCGTCGATCAGCAGCACGGCCGGGGGCTGGTCCGGATCGATTGCGGACAGCAACGGGCGGGCGCGCAGGTATTTGCGGGTGTAGATGTCGGACGACAACTCGTCGCGATCGGTCTGGCCGGCGGCCTCCGCCATGCGGATCGCCATCAACTGACGGGCGTGGTCCCACTCGTACGCGGCGGCGGACAAATCCATGCCGTCGTAGCATTGCAGCCGCACGAGACGCCGGTTCAGGCCGGCCGCCAGCACCTTGGCGATTTCCGTCTTGCCGGTGCCGGGCTCGCCCTCCAGCAGCAACGGCCGTTGCATCGCCAGCGCCAGATGGACGGTCGTCGCCAGCTCACGGTCCGCGATGTAGCCTTGTGCCACCAGAAGTTGCGCGGTCTCCGAGACCGATCCGGGAAGAGCGGCCACTAGAGCAAGCTCGCGAGCGTGGCCAGCAGTATCCCGGCGAACAACAGGATCCCGATCCAGCCCATGACCGGCAGACCGAAAGGCTCCCGCGGGATCAAAGCGAGCGGGCTGATCGCGGAGGGCGGCGCGATTGGCGAGGGGACGATCTCGACTGGCGTGGCGGGGGCGGCTTCGGCGGGAACCAGCTTCTGGACCTCGTCGGAGAATTTGGTGAAGAACTGCTCGGCCATCTGTTTGGCGCTGGCGTCGATCAATCTCGCCCCCAGTTGCGCCAGCTTGCCCCCCACCTGGGCGTTCACCTCGTATTTCAGCAAGGTGGCGCCCGCGTCGTCGGTCAGGAACACCTTGGCGCCGCCTTTGGCGAAGCCGGCGACACCGCCCTGGCCCTCGCCGGTGATGGTATAGCTGTTGGGAGCATTGATGTCGGAGAGTGTCACGGCGCCGTTGAACCGGGCCGAAATGGGACCCAGTTTGACCGCCGCGGTGGCTTTCATGTGGGTGTCGTCGGTTTTCTCCAGGGTCTCGCACCCTGGTATGCTGGCTTTCAGAGTCGTGGTGTCGTTCAGCGCGTCCCAGACCACCTGGCGTGGCGCGGCGATGCGCCTCTCACCCGTCATGTCCATCGAAATCGGCCCCCATTCTGCATCCGTTAAGGTAAGGTCGGGGGCAGGTTGATGCAATCGACCGGCTTTTTGGCGAGCGGCCATGCGGCCTGGGTCGTCGTGCCATTCGTGGGGCTGCTGCTGTCGATCGCGCTGATTCCGGGCCTCGCGCCGCGGTTCTGGCTACGGCAGATGGGATCGGTGGCGGCGCTGTGGAGCCTCGCGCTGCTTCCGCTGTTGGGATTTCCCGTCTGGGCGCACGAGACGGCGCACGCGGTGACGGCTGGTTATTTGCCGTTCGTCGCCGTGTTGGGCGGGCTTTACGTCGCCGCGGGAGGGATCCTGTTGCGCGGCGGCCCAGGGGGGCGGCCCTGGGGAAACACGGCGATGCTGGCTCTGGGCGCGCTGCTGGCGTTGGTCATGGGCACGGCCGGGGCGGCGATGGTGATCATTCAACCGCTGCTGCGTGCCAACGCCCACCGGCGGCGACGATTTCATCTGGTTCTGTTCCTGATCCTGCTGGTGGGGAACACCGCCGGCGTGCTGACGCCGATCGGCAACCCGCCCTTGCTCGCCGGCTTGCTGCGGGGCGTGCCGTTGCTTTGGCCGGCGAGGAACCTGATTGGGATCTGGCTGTTGGCGGTGGGTTTGCTGCTCGCGGTGTTTTTCTTGACCGATTGGTGGCTCGCGCGAAGGGAGCCTCCGGCGCCACCGGCCGAACGGTTCTCAGTACGAGGGTGGGGGAACGTGCTGCTGGTGCTGCTGCTGGCCGCGAGTGTCACGATCCCGGTGTCGCCGGTGCCGTTCGGCGTGGTCGCGGGCGGCCTTTCGCTGTGGTTCACGCCGCGCGCGGTGCGGCAGGCGAACGATTTTTCCTGGCATCCGATGACCGAGGTCGCGGTGTTGTTCGTCGGCATCTTCATCACGCTGGAACCGGTGTCGGAGTTGCTGCGCCTGGGCATGGATGGGCCGTTCGCCGAGGTGTTGGGGCTGGTGCGGGACCCGGCGGGTGAGGCGCGGCCGGTGTTGTGTTTCTGGCTGGCGGGCGTGCTGTCCGCGTTCCTCGACAACGCGCCATCGTATCTGGTGTTCTTCGATCTGGCGGGGATCAGGCCTGACGCGATGACCGAGGGACAGGTCCAGGCGTTGCGGGCGATCTCCGCGGGAGCGGTGATGTTCGGCGGGCTGACCTATATCGGCAACGCGCCCAATCTGATGCTGCGGACGGTGGCGTCGCATCGCGGGGTGCGGATGCCGGGGTTCGTGCCGTTCATGCTGGCGGCAACGGCGGTGATGCTGCCGGTGCTGGTCGTGGTTTCGGTGGTGTTTTTTCAGCGGGGATTCTTCCGGGGTTGACCCGTGTCCGGCGCGCCGGTTGTATCGCCGGAAGAGCGCGCGGCCGCAACGGATGGACGTCTTTGACATGGAACCTGTGGCGCTTCAGTCGGGCAGTTACATCCGGGTCGTGCTGCGCGATATCGTGACGGAGGCGCATGTCGGATTGCATGCCTGGGAACAGCATCCGGAACGCCCGACGCGCCTGATCGTCAACGTGGAGATGTTCGCTCCGTTGACGCGGTCGCTGTCCGCCGAGTCGGCGGATACGATCGTCGATTACGACCCGGTTCGCGTGGCGTTGAAATCGTGGCCAACGCGACCGCATACGCCGCTGCTGGAGACGTTGCTGCATGAACTCGTCGAGTTGTGTTTTCGCAATCCTCGGGTCAGCGCCTGCCGGGTTTCGATCATGAAGCCGGACATTTTCAATGAGGCGGCGGCGGCGGGCGTGGAGGTTTACCAAATACGGGAACAAGGCGCGTGACGGAACGGCGGCGTAGCGTTCTGATCACCGGCGCGGCCCGGCGGGTGGGCGCGGCGATCGCTCGGACCCTCGCCGCGGATGGGTGGAACGTGATCGTGCATTACCATCGCTCGGAACGGGATGCCGAGGCTCTCGCCGGTGAAATCCGCGACGCGGGAGGCGTATGCGATCTGGTACAGGCCGATCTGGGACAAAGGGCCGACGTGGAAGGTCTGATGGACCGGTGCGTGGCATTACTGGGATCGGTCGATTGCCTGATCAACAACGCATCGACGTTTTATCACGATGACATATCTTCGGTGACCTGGGACTCGTTGCATGATCATTTGTCTTCAAATCTGATCGCTCCCATTTTCCTTTGCCGGGATTTTGTTCGCTTGTTCGATGGGCGGTCGGATGGATGCATCATCAATATCCTGGATCAAAAGATCTCGAACCTGAATCCGGATTTTCTGTCGTATACGATCGGCAAGGTCGGCCTCGCGGGCCTGACCAGCATGCTGGCGATGGCTCTGGCGGGACGCGTTCGGGTTTGCGGCATCGCTCCCGGCCTCGCGCTGATCAGCGGCAAGCAGACGCACGACTCGTTCGAACGCGCGTGGCGGGCGCCGCCTTTGGGCCGAAGCACCACGCCCGAGGAAATCGCGCGGTGCGTGCGGTATATCCTCAGTTCGCCGGCGATGACGGGAAACACGATATTCCTCGACGGCGGGGAGAGCGTGGCGGGCCGTGCCCGGGATATCGCCTTCGATCCATCGGTATGACGGCGAAGGCCTCGCTTTTTTGGCTCGACGTCGGTCTGTGACCGGCGACCGTCCGGTCACCTGGCGTTGCTCCCGACCTGACATTCGCTATGCTCACGGCCCAGGGTGGTGCATGGAAATTGAAGCGGAGCGAGGAGATGCGGGCGATTGGGGGTGCGATATGGTTCGCTCTGGGTTTGATCCTTTCGACATTGACGGCCAAGGCCGACGACCAGATCACCTTCGGCATCGATTGGCGCGCGGAAGCCGAATATGGCGGCTATTATCAGGCGGTGGCCAACGGGATCTACGCGAAGCACGGGCTGTCGGTGACGATCCGCGAGGGCGGTCCGCAGGTCAATCACATGCAACTTCTCATGGCCGGGCGGCTGGATTTCAATCTCGGTGGCGGTCGGGCGATCGAGTTCGTGCAAAATCATCTGCCCTTCGTCGCCATCGCGGCGATTTTTCAAAAGGATCCCGCGGTGCTGATCGCCCATCCCGGTCTGGGCCTCGACAGTTTCGAGGCGCTCAAGGGGAAGCCGATTGAAATCGCACCGGACGCGCGGCAAAGCTGGTGGCGGTTTCTCGCGGCGAAGTATGGCTACAGCGATGCACAAACGAAACTTTATACTTTTAACATGGCGCCATTCCTGGCGGACAAGAACCTGATCCAGCAAGGCTATCTTGGATCGGAACCGTTTGTCATCCGGGAGAAGGGCGGCTTCGATCCGGTCGTGCTGCTCGTCGCGGATGGAGGATACAAGGGATACGGCAACATCATCACCGCGGGCCACAAGATCGTCGATGAAAAACCCGATGTCGTCAGACGCTTCGTGGATGCCTCGATCGAGGGCTGGTATTCGTATCTCCATGACGATCCGGCGCCGGCCAATCGAATGATCAAGGCGGCCAATCCCGAAATGTCCGACGCGTTGCTGGCGTATGGCAGAAAGATGATGAACGATCACGGGATCGTCGATTCCGGCGATGCGTTGACACTTGGAATCGGCGCCATGACCGCCGCGCGCTGGCGGGAGTTTTACCAGGGCATGGTCGCGGTGGGCGTTTATCCGGCTGGGATCGACGTCGATCGTGCCTACACCACGCAATTCGTCGATCATCGCGTCGGGATCGAGATGAAAAAATGACCGAGGGCGACCGGCCGGCGTGGAAGGGGCTCGACACCAGCCAAATGCCCGTGTTCATCGGCTACGATCAGGTCGAGCGAATGGTCGCGGCGTTGCTGGAACGCGCGGCTTCCTGGGGACCGGACGCGGTGGTGGGGCTCGCCCGAGGCGGCGTGGTGCCGGCGGCGATGGCGGCGGGGATCCTGGCTCTGCCGCTGTCTTTCGTCAGGCATGATAAAACCACCGGAGCGATCGATTGGATCGGCCCTCCAGCCATCGGACGGCGGATCCTGCTGATCGACGATTGTTGCTCCAGCGGGATAACCTTGCAGCGCGCCCGGACGGCCCTTCGCGATGCAGGCCGGGACTGCATGACGTTGGTGGTCGTGCACGATCCGGACACGGTTCAGCACATGCCGGACCTGTCATACCCGATGCGCGCGCTGTTTCGGCTGCCATGGGAACGGGGTGAGGCGACACCGACCGGACGCGCGGCGAAGGCCTCTGGCCCGAATACCGATCCCGGTGTGGAAGCGCCGTTCGTTGGTCTGGGACTGGAGCCGGCGCTGCTGACCTCGACGGCGGTGGGACCGCGGTTCCCCATTGGGCGGACCGTGCTGATCAGCGGAGTTCCGATGGCGGAGAGTCCGTGGATCGCTTCGCTCGCGGAGACGCCGTACCGGGATTTGCCGCTGGAATGCCGGCCGGATCAAACACGAGGCGATCAAGCCGGCATCGCGCGCTTCAAGGCCGAGGCGGCGACGCGATGGGGCTGCACCCATTTCATCGAGACCGATGCCGAACAGGCGATCGCCATTTCCGGTCATGCGCCACATTTGATCGTCAGTTGGTGGTCGGCGGAAACCGGTCAGGCCTGGACGATCGGTGCCGCCGAGCAACGTTCGCCGGAACGCTGAAAACACTTAGGCGGCGAGTTGACTTCCGCCTTGCCACGGCCGCCTCGCCGGGGCTAACCCAGGCCCGCCATCCTGGCGATGAGGCGCGACAACTTGGAACAGCCGTCCAGCTCAGTGCGTCCCGCCGTCGAACTCGCGGTGCTCGATGCGCCGGTTCTGGCGCGAGGGATCCTGACCCTGTTCCTGCTGCACCTCGCTGAGGCGGGCGCGTTCGACCCGGTTTGGTCCGACCAGATCCACACCGATTGGGCCCGGCAACTGCAACGGTTTCGCCCCGACATGCCGATGGAGCGGCTGCGCCACCGGCGTGTCGAGATGGACCGCGCGTTTCCCATCGCCAATGTCATCGCCAGCCGCGATGCGCAGGAGGAAGTGCTGGCGCATTGCACCACGGCGGCCGAACGCAAGAGCGCTCATGTCCTCGCGACCGCGTTGTCGGCGCGCGCGGCGGTGATCGTCACCGACGCGACATTTTGCCTGACGGGTGTGATGTCCAAACTCTGGCACGACACCGCGGTACTCTCTCCAGACGCGTGGTGTCTGGAACTGCTGGACGCGCATGAGACCGCGGTGATGACGGGCAGCCGGGCCCATCGCGCCAGCCTGACCCGAGGCGACACGTCGGTGGACGGCTGGCTCGCGCTGCTGCGAGAGCCGCATGTCGGGCTGCCCAGAATGGCGGATCGTTTGGCCGGTCGACGGGATCAGCTCTGAGCGGCGGCGGACGATCTTCGCCTTATCGTCATCCTCGGGCTCGGCCCGAGGATGACTCGCACCACGGATCACGGCCGATTTTCGACCAAGGGGCGCGTCCACGAATGCTCGGGTCGAGCCTGGTCGAGCCCGAGCATGACGACGGGGGTTATTTCGGCCCTGGACCTGGCTGGCGCTTAACGTGAGGCGGATGGGGGACAGCCACCAGGGACGAGCCTCCGGGGAGTTGATTTTTCGCTGGCCAAATGGGATTCGTTCCGTAAGGCGACGCCCAACAACCAACGAGTCGCCTGACGCGCCGGAACTTCTCGTCATCCCCGGGCTCGACCCGGGNNGGGGATGACGAGGGTGGAACGACGACCCGACGCGATAATTGCTGGGCGTCGCCTAAGATGAACACGCCGTCCGGTCGGAGGGCGACGCGGTTCAGGGTTGGGGCAACGGAAGGGGTCAGCATGACCAAAACGGTCGCCGTGGGCGGCTTAGGCGCCATCGGATTGCCGCTGGCTCGCGCGTTGGACGGTGGGATCGATGGGCTGCGGCTGATCGCGGTGGCGACACGCGATCTGGTCACGGGCCGGGCGAGGCTCGCGGGATTTCGCGACCGGCCGGCCATCGTGGGACTCGCGGAACTCGCCGAGGCCGATATCGTCGTGGAAGCCGCCCCCGCGGCGCTGTTTGAACGCATCGCCGTTCCGGCCATCGAAGCCGGGCGGATCTTCATCCCGGCCTCGGTCGGCGCGCTGTTGCCCAGAATGCATCTGGTGAAACGAGCGCAAGTGACCGGGGCGCGGATCATCGTTCCGACCGGGGCGTTGCTTGGCCTGGACGCGGTGCGCGCGGTGGCCGAGGGCCGGATCGATAGCATCACGATCGAAACCCGCAAGCCGCCCTCGGGGCTGATGGGCGCGCCGTATCTGGAAAAGCACGGCATCGACATGATGGACGTCACGATGCCGCTGCGGGTGTTCGTGGGCAACGCGCGCGATGCCGCCGTCGGTTTTCCCGCCAACGTGAATGTCGCGGCGGCACTGGCTCTGGCGGGCATCGGCCCGGTCCGCACCAAGGTCGAGATCTGGGCCGATCCTGGGCTGACCCGCAACGTCCACATCATCACGGTGGAGGCTGAAGCCGCCCGCTTCACCATGCGGATCGAGAATGTGCCGAGCGAGGACAACCCGAAAACCGGCAAGATCACGCCGTTGTCGATGCTGGCGTGTTTGCGCGGACTGGTCTCTCCCTTGAAGGTGGGGAGTTAGCGGCTGCCCCTTTTCCTGGAAGCGCCGGTTTATTTCGTCGCGGTGACATTGTTCTGGACGGTGGTGCTGGCGACCGTCCGGATGAAGCACGACCTGATGCTGGTTTTTTGCATTCCGGCGGTGTTCGTCTCCATCGTGATGGGTTTCGCGATGGGGATTTACGCCTTCGAAACATTTGGCTGGCCGCACGCTCTGGCCTGTCCCTTGGTGGCATGGTTCGGCGCGCGAGAGCTCGCCCGCCGCTATGGCGCGCGGGATTTGTTGATCGCCATTCATCTGGTCTGGGCTGTGGGTCTGGTGTTCGCGTCGATCGCGGTGGGGTTTCCGGACAGCGAATGACAGCGTTTCAGATCGGTTCGAGCGTACGGCCTCGGGTCAGTAGATGGTTGTCCAGACTGAAGCTTCCGTCCAATGGAAGCGTGGCCCAACCTCGGCGGACCCAGCAGAATCCGGGACCGGCGTAGACTTCGGCGAAGGCGCTCACGTCGGTCATGCAGGCAATGACCAACTCCAGGATGAGGTTGGTCAACGCCGGTTGCTTCGCCCACGGATGCTCCGGATCCTGAGCTGGGCGAGAATGGGCCCAGGCGGCGTCTTCGATGATGTAGAGACCGCCTGGACGGAGGAATGGGAAGATGGCTTCGAAGGACGCGCGCGACGGTTGGTAGAAGTGCGAGGCGTCGTCGATGACCCAGTCGATCTCGGTGCGCGACTGCTCCATGATGCGATGAATGGCGGGCCGGTCGGCCTGATCGATACCGTAATGGATGTCGATGCCGTCGTGGGCGGCGCGGTAAGCCTCAATTTTGGGGATTGGCGCGTTGTTCCGCTCGATGCAGATCATCTTTGGACGATCGAGGAACTGGTGAAAGAACGCGGCCGATCCGCCGCGAAACACACCGATTTCGACAACGCCGCGGACCGGGCCATAGCGGGAGGCGAGATCGGCGTAAGCCTGGAGGTGCGCGTCGCCCTTCGCCATGTAGAACACGTCGTCCCGGCAGCCATAAGTTTCGTAATTTCCAGGCAGGTCGGTGATGATATCGACGCCGTTGATGGTCAGAACGCCTCCGGAGATCGTGTAGGGCCGCGTCATGGTGACTCTCCATCAGGTGCATCGCTTCGGCGCCGGGCCGGGCGGCCGTTGCNNCGTTGCTTATCGCCATCGCGATGATCCGCGTGTCAAGCAAGATCGGTTGTTCTGTGATTGAATCCAGTTATCAGGACAAAGGTTAAAACTTCACGAATAATACCAACCGGTCAAAGTAATGACGTGCCGGTCATTCACCCGTCGTGCCAGGGCCTGATCCGGGCATCTCGTGATGCAGGTCCCGTGCTCTCAGGGAAGGCACGATTTCCGTGCGGGCCGATCCTCGGGTCGAGCCCGAGGATGACGACGGAGGGATCGAGNNGGGGTCGAGGATGACGACGGAGGGGCTGAGGAAGACGGTACGAGGTCGTCACGACCGACGGGCAATGTCAACGCGGGTTGGTATATCAGGACGCTGGTTTATCAGATTGAACTGGCAACAATCCGGCGCACGCGAGAAACAATGGCGCCGGAGCCACAAGCGATGCGCCGGCCCAGGAGATGAAGGCGGGAAGCTCGGAGACGGGAACGATGCGCAGCGGGTTGTACTCGGCGTTGCCTCGGGCGCGGTGCGCCCTGAGGATCGCGTTGGCGCTGAGCGTCGTGGTCACCGCCATGCCGAGGTCGGTGACGTGGCTGCCGGGATGTTCCACGAGGCACAGCGGCGTGACGGTGCCGACCGATCCGGGATCCAACCCGAGTTCTTCCTGGAGTTCGGTTAATAACTGCGCCTGGTAATCCATGCTCCCGTCGGCACGCAGCGCCCCCGCGTCCACGCTTCCCGCTGGGCATAATTGCCACATGCCGGGCTGATAGATGGCTCCGGCGGCGCGTCGGCCGAGAACGATGCCGTCCGCGCGGCGCAGCACCCCGCAGGCGGCGAGGGAGCGGATGCCGAGGTCGCCGAACAGTGCGTTTTCCTCGGTCTGCGCGATGTGCCGCCGATACTCGGTCATGTGGCCGGTGATGCGGCCGGGCGCGAACGTGTCGATGGAGAAGATCTGGCCGTTGAATAATTTGCCGGCACCGGCTGCCTCCACGCGGGCGGCCGCGGCGGTCCAGATCGGGTCGATCCGTGCCTCCAGCGCCGGGGAGAGCGGCGGCATGGCGCGGGTGACCCGGACCTCGAGGTCCGGGTTTACGGGGTGGACGAGGAAATCATGCATGACGCGGATAATAACATCCGAGGTGCGTGGTTTTGTGCCGGAAAATGGCGTTCTTACGATGGATTTTTGCTACTGATCATAGGGCGCGGGGGAAATTTCCCTCATTCTCGCGGTGAGGCTTTTCCCGGTGGGGAGAACGCGCGACAAGGCGAGTCTGTCGTTTCGTGGAGCCGCCGTCATGAGTCACAGTCACGATCATTCCCACGAAGATGGGCATTCTCACGATCACGTCCACGACGGACCTCCCGCTCCGGGTTCGGTGGACTGGCGTTTGAACGGCGTGCGGGTGATCAAGGGCGATCAACTCGACACCAACACGGCGCAGACGCCGGGCATGAACCGCGCGGCGGCGATCAACAAGGCGCGGGTCGGGGCGCAGAAGATCTGGGCTGGCACGGTCAACATTCACGCCAACGCGAAGACCGGCGCGCATCATCACGGCGCGTTGGAAAGCGTCATCTATGTCGTGCGCGGCAAGGCACGGATGCGGTGGGGCGAGAAGCTGGAATTCGTCGCGGAAGCCGAGGCCGGCGACTTTATTTTCGTGCCGCCTTACGTGCCGCATCAGGAAATCAACGCCAGCACCGATGAGACGCTGGAATGCGTGTTGGTGCGCAGCGACAACGAGGCGGTGGTGGTCAATCTGGATATCGAACCGGTGGAGAAACCGGAAGCAGTGTTCTGGGTGGATCCGATTCACAAACATCCCTGACCGGGATTCACGGACTGAGTTCCAGGATGGCCGGCTCGACGGGGTCGAGGGTCAGGACCAAACGGCCGGGGTGGCCATAGTCCTGGCCGGTGGCGATGTCGCGTGCCGCCGAGCCGCGCGGATCGACAGTCACTGTCTCGGGTTTTTGTCCGGCGGCGCGCAGTTGCAGCGCCAGCAGCCGATGGCCGTTCGATCGATACACGAAGCTATCGACGTCATGGTTCGGGGCCTCGACGGGGTATTGGGGCGCGCGTGCCAGGACGCGCGCGAGATCGTCTGGCGAAACGATCGTCGCCGAAATTGAAGGTGCCGCCTCTCGCCGGCGGCCGTGGCCGTCGAAGGTGGCGGGCGGGACGTCGGCGATGACACGGCCGCCGAGCGACGCGAATCGGGTGATGGTTTTCACGGCGTCCGCGGACAAAGCGATGGTGTCCGGCAGGATCAGGGTCCGTTCCGGCGGCGGTCCCTTCGCGAGTTCCTGTTCGGTCACGAATCTGGGATGCAATCCCATGCGGGCCAGCGATTCGGTGAAACCGCGCAAGGCGATGCGCCACGCGTTGTCTTCCAATTCGATCCCGGAGGAGCGATGCATCCAGGCATCGCCGGCCGAATGGTGATCGAGCATCCATTGGACCCGGAAGCTGATCGGGGAATACAGCACCGCGACGGGATCATATTCCGGGTGCGCATCGATCATGCGGCGGCCGATCTCGCCTCGCAACGCGGCGAATAATGGGCTGTAAGCCTGGCCACGAGGGCGAAGCTCGGCGTCCTGGCCGACAATGCTGTTGTCCTCGTCCCACAGCAGCAGGCCGCGCGTCCCACCGAGCACGGCGCGCCAGATGCGATGCAGTTCGTCCGGCGTCGCGGCGAAACTCGTTGTCAGCGGAATGATATTGGGATTGATCGAGCGGAGGATCGCCTGGGTCGTTTCATCGGCGCCCTCGATTACGTCGAGCGCATGGGCCAGTTTTGTGTAGTCGTAGCCCCCCCATCCCGGCAGTTGCGCACCTTCGATGGCGCTGAGCGCGGCCGGATCGGCTCGATGGATCGCGTCGGTACCGAAGCGCAAGGCGTCGGCGAAGGATGTGTCCATCCAGGCTTTGAAGTCGTTCCAGGCGGCGAAGTTGTCACCGGTGCGGCGCATGGCCGCGTTGGTGGTTTCCGGCTGGATTAAATCCCAGGTTGGATAAGCGGTGCCCCATTCCGCGTTAAGCTCGTGCAGAGACTTGTATTGGGTGCGCAACCATTGGCGAAACCCGGCGACCGATGCGGGCGAAAGGTCGAAGTCCCAGTAGGCGGAAAGATCGGCGATGCCGGTTTCATCACCCAGAGAATAATACAGCGGACGATAGCGGTTTTGTTGATGGACCGTTTCGGTGAGCCGCGCGGCGATGTGGTCTCGCCAGGATGGATCCAGCAGCGATGGGACACGGAACAGCGCAGTGTTGTCGTTGTTGTTGGCGCGGTACTGCTCCTGCGCTTCGAGGAAGCGCCAGTTCACCGGCTTGCCCGGTGTGTAGCGGTGGTAGGATGAGTAAAAATCGGTGGCGATGTTTTCGATATACCAGCGCAGACCCGCCTGCTGAGGTGCTGGCATTTGCCGCTCTAACGGGATGCCGGTGCGATCTCGGTCGGCCATGAGTTTGGCGGCGGTGACGCCAATCCGGCGTAACGTCGCGAATTGCGCCGGGTCGCGATCCTGCCAGTGAATGATCTCGAACTTATCCCAGGCGGCATGGGCCGGGGACATCAAAACAAAAATGAGCAGCAGGGATTGGAAGAAGCGTCGGCATATCACGGGGGTTGCTCCTGATCAGGCCGCGTCCAGCTTCAATACTTCGCCGGCCAGATAGAGGCTGCCGCAGATCAATACCCGTGCTGGTCTGGCGTCACGTGGCATTCGCCGTAATGCATCCATCACCAGCGGACCTGGTCGTGCCACGCCGCCGGAAGCCTCGACGATCGCTTCGACCGGCAGTGCGCTGTGTTGGTTCGGTTCGGAGACAGCCCAGAGCGAGGTGGCCAACGGGATCAGTGGGCGGAGAAATTCGGCCGAATCCTTGGCTTGCTTCATGCCGACAATGAGATGGATCAGCCGATCGTTCCACGATGTCAGATGCTCGGCCAGCGCGACACCAGCACCGGGATTATGCCCGCCGTCGAGCCAGAGTTCCCAGTCCTTGGGCAGCAGCGACGCCAGATGTCCGTTCAGGCGTTGCAGTCGTGCCGGCCATTCGGCGGTGGCGATGCCTCGTGCGATGGCGGCGTCCGGGATACCAAGGCCGGCGGCACGCAAGGCGGCGATGGCGATGCCGGCGTTGTCGACCTGGTGTGGGCCGGGCAGCGAGGGCAACGGCAGATCGATTTCTCCCGCCTTGTCGGCGAAACGCAGGCCGGAGCCGGTTCGGCCGATCGACCAGTCGCGTCCGCGTTTGCGAAGTGGCGTGCCAATGCGTTCCGCTTCCGCGTCCAGCACGGCGATCACCTCGTCCGGTTGCTCGCCCATCGCGAGGGGAACGCCGGGCTTCATGATCCCGGCTTTTTCGCGCGCGA
>PLSZ01000539.1 GCA_003164305.1 Acetobacteraceae bacterium | reverse complement strand
TCTGGGCCGGCCGATCCTCGGGTCAGGCCCGGTGATGACGACAAGTGGCCGCCGACCCTCCAGGATGATCATCGGCGGCAACGGTACGGGGCTGGCATCGGTGCCGCCTCAACCGATCAGCTTTTTCGCGGCGTCGACCAGTTCGCGCACCGCGCCACAGGATTTCTCGAACGCGGCTTTCTCGGCCGGGTTGAGTTCGATCTCGACGATCTTCTCCACCCCGCCCGCGCCGAGCACTACTGGCACGCCGACATACAGCTCGTTCATGCCGTACTGACCCGTCAGCCAGGCGGCGCATGGCAACACGCGCTTCTTGTCCTTCAGGTAGNNCTCCTGGGTGGTCCAGCCCATCTTGATCAGGTCGGGCACCGGAATGCCGGCGACGGTCGAATAACGGGTCAGCGGCACCATCGTGTCGCCGTGGCCGCCGAGCACGAAGGCGCGCACGTCTTCCACGGATACGCCGAACTCCTGCGCCAGGAACAACTGGAACCGCGAACTGTCCAGCACGCCGGCCATGCCGACCACCCGGTTCGCCGGAAGTCCCGACTTCTCCTTCATCACCCACACCATCGCATCGAGCGGGTTGGTGATGCAGATCACGAACGCGTCCGGGCAATGGGTTTTGATACCCTCGGCGACGGTGGCGATCACGCCGGCGTTCTTGCCGATCAGGTCGTCGCGCGACATGCCCGGCGTACGCGGGAAACCGGCGGTGACGATCACCACGTCGGCGCCCTTGATCGCGGCATAGTCGGAGCCACCGGTCATCAGCGAGTCGAAACCATCGACCGGCCCGGATTGCATGATATCCAGTGCCTTGCCCGCGGCAACCCCGCCGAACACGTCGAACAGGACGACATCGCCCAGTTCCTTGAGGCCGATGAGATGAGCGAGCGTGCCGCCGATGTTGCCGGCGCCGATCAGGGCGATTTTCGTGCGTGCCATCTTGCTGGAACCTTCCAAACGGAGGATGGAANNTGCCGGCGCCGATCAGGGCGATTTTGTTACGGGCCATGAGGCGATCCTTTCGAGACACGCCCAGAGGGCGCCAATCTGACACATACGATTGCTCCGCGGGCCGCGAGCCTCAACCGGGCGCGGCCCGAAAGCGCCGTGTAGCTAGCGGATCGGCTCGCACCCGGCAAGCATGATGCGTTGCAGCATGACCACCGTCAACGGCGGTTAGAATTCTGGTAGCCCAATCGTTGACAAACGCAACGCGCTCAGACCCGCCGGCGAAGACAATGACGCATGAGTANNATCGCGTGCCGCCACACCGCGGCTCTCCTCATCAAATACGATGCCTGAGGCAACTGATCCTCGGGTCGTGCCCGAGGATGACGAAAGCACGAGAGTCAACATCAACGCCGGCCGGTATTATGCGGAACCGAACACAGGGGCGTCCGACCAGGAACAGGTCTACATCCCGGCACCTGAAAGGATGCCGCTCGCGTTACTCGGCACGGGACTGCCGGCCTGGGCTTTTTCCGCCGGATGACGCGGCGCCCAAAGGGACTTCAGAACGGCTTATAAATGGGACTCGCGCCCTCGGCGTTCGTTTCGCGCCTGGCATCCGGCGCCGCCGCGCCTCAGGCGACGCCCAGAGTCATTGCCAGCCGGACCAGTTCGTTCGTCCGAGTCACGCCCAGTTTGGCCTTGATCTGGGTGCAGCCGTTGGCGACCGTTTTGTAGCCGATGCCAAGCGCGTCGGCGATCTCGGCGAGGGTCATGCCCTCGGCCAGCAGCCGCATGATCTCAAGGTCCCGTTCCGTGAGGTCGCGCAGGTTCCGGTTGGGGGACACTTTGTGCAGAGCGAGTTCCTGCGCGATCTCGCTCTCGATGTAACGTCCGCCGTCAGCCACGCGCCGCACCGCCGTCAGCAGTTCCGCCGCCGATACGTTCTTGCTGAGATAGCCGCGCGCGCCAAGCTCGATCGCACGCGCGGCGTATAACGGTTCGGCGTGCATGCTCAGCACCACGATCCGCGCCGCCGCTTCCTCCAGCAGCATTCTGCGCAGCAGTTCCAGGCCGCCCATCCCCGGCAGATTGAGGTCGAGCAGCACAAGGTCGGGACGATCCCGCCGCAACAGAGGCAGCGCGTCCCGACCGGTGGCGGCTTCCGTGATTTTCGCGTCCAACGCGGATGTCAGCAGATTGCGCAGTCCGGAACGGACGATCTCATGATCGTCGACCAGGAGGATCTTCATTCCGCGCCGCCTTCGTTCTGGAACCGCGGCGAACGCGCATCCGGCAGCCTGGCGGCCAGCACCAACCCTGTCCCGTCACGGCCGGGCTGGATCGACAGCGATCCGGCCATCGCCATCACACGCTCCCCCATGCCAATCAGGCCAAGCTGGTTCGGATCGCGCCCGGCCGCGCCATCCATCGCCATGCCGATGCCATCATCCATCACGTCGATCCGGATCCCGCCGTCATCATCGGCGGCGACCGCGATCTCCACCCGCGTTGGCTTGCCGTGGCGGATCGCGTTGCTCATGGCTTCCTGGACGACGCGATAAATCGTCTCCCTGAGATCGTCGCCAAGGCGATCCTCCTCGACCGAGACGGCGATGTCGAAGGCGATCTTCGGACAGCGCGCGCGCCAGAATTCCGCCAGCCGGTCGATCGTGACCGCCAGGCCGTCCGCGTGCACCGGCCGCAGGCGTCCGAGAAGCATCCGCACATGTCGCTGCATGCGCCCGACAGCATCGTGGATCGAACGCACATGCGCCGGAATGTCAGTCCCGCGGCCGCTGTCGGCGAGCCGTTCGATGGTGGCCGCGGTCATATCGACCGCGAAGAGCAGCGGCCCGATCTCATCGTGCAGGTCGCGCGCGAGATCGGCCCGCTCCTCCGCCTGCGAGGTCAGCAGCCGCTCGTTCAGGCGCCGGTTCTGCGCCGCGACCGTGGCGAGCCGCCGGGTCATGGCATTGAAGCCGCTTGCCAGCCGCGTTAGCTCAGGCGGGCCATGCTCAGGCACGTTGCCGTGATAATCGCCGTCGCCGACCTGGCCGAAAGCGTTCGCCAGGCTTTCCAGCGGACGCAGTGCCCGTCCGACGACGATGCTGGTCAGCAGCGCGCTCAACGCCGCGAATCCGGCGAGCACCAGTACCGCGTCGCGCGACTCACCCCAGACCTCGCCGATCTCGTTGATTGGATCGGTTCTCAGAACGATGGCGGCGCCGTCGCCGGCCGGTGAAACGGCGATGCGAACGGTGCCGGAATCGTCCCCGATCAGGTCGCGGAACCAGGCCGGAACCGGCTGCGCCGGAACGAACAACGTGGAACTGGCGATCGGGCGGTCCCCCGCGTCGAGCAACGTGGCGCGCACATGGCGGTTGCCGTTGAAGGTGGCGACCAGATGGGCCAACGCGCCGGCGCGATCGTCCGCGCGGCCGGATTCGCCAATGCCATTGCGGATGGTTTTCGCGCCCACGTCCAGCGCGGCGCGCAGTTCGGTCCGCACCGAGTTGGCGGCATGCCAGCCAACCAGTATGCTGCCGCCAGCCAGGCTGACCAGCAGAACCAGGCCTATCGAGACAATCAGCCGCGTTCGCAGCGGCATACTCCGTTTCCTCTTGGTTGTGTCCGGCGCCATTTTCACCCCGGGCCGTGAAATCGGGAAACATTCTCGCGAAGATCGGGAAGTTTGACCATAGCCATCCCGGCCGCGAAATGCCCTATTCGGCTCCCAACAAGACTTCCGGGAGGTATGGCGTGCAAGTCAGGCGGCGGGGCGTGCAAGCCAGACAATGGAGCGCGCGAGTCCGGCGATGGAACCTTGCCGCGGCCGCGCTTCTGTTGGGCGGCGGCGCGGCGGCACAGACAGCGCAGCCACTCGCTCCGGTCCCCCCATTGGTCATCGAACTGCCACCGGTCGAGGTAATCGGTGCCTCGCCGCTGCTTGGTTCCGGCGTCGATCGCGACACGGTGCCCGCGCGCACCAACGTGCTGAAGGGCGACGACCTGACGCGGGGTGGCACCAGCACGCCGGATCCGGTTCGGTCCCTGAACGAACAGGTCGGTGGCGTCAACCTTGATCAGGCCTCGGGCAACCCCAATCAGCCGACCCTGATCTATCACGGCTTCGAGGCATCGGCGTTGCAAGGGACACCCCAGGGGCTCGCGATGTACGTCAACGGCGTGCGCTTCAATCAGGCCTTTGGCGACACGATCAATTTCGACCTGCTGCCAGACATCGCCATCGGCGAAATGAACCTGGTCGGATCGAACCCGGTTTTCGGCCTGAACGCCCTGGGCGGTGCCGTGAACGTGCAATTGAAGAACGGCTTCACGTATCACGGTGGCGAGATTGAGGCCTCCGGCGGGTCGTTCATGTCGTTCGGTGGCAACATCCAGTACGGCAAGCAGAGCGGCGACGTCGCGGTTTATGTCGCGGCGAGCGGGTCGCATCAGGATGGCTGGCGCGATCAGCAATCCTCCGGCATCGAGAACCTGTATGGCGATATCGGCTGGCGCGGCGACACGGGCGAGGTGCATTTCAATCTGCTGTTAGCGAACTCGGTATTGAACGGGCCGGGCACGTCTCCGGTGGAATTGCTCGCCGCCGACCCGGCCGCCCAGTTCACCGGACCGAACCGGATCAGCAACCGTTTCATGCAAATGAGCCTGTCGGGCAATGTCGCCATCAGCGATACCGTGTCGTTGCAGGCAGTCACCTACTACAACAATTTCCTGCAGCGCGTGACCAACGGGAATGCGCCGAACGACACGCCGTGCAATGACGGCTCGGGCTTGTTGTGCGACGATTCCGGCTACAGCACGACAATCGGGGGCGCCACCATTCCCGCGTTCCTCGGTTCGAACCCGCTGGCGTATTCCGAACTGGACAATCAGACGACGAATACCAACGGCTATGGCGTTTCGGTCCAGGCGACCGATACCGGAACCGTCTTCGGTTTTAACAACCATCTGGTCGGCGGCGTCAGTTTCGATGGCGCACGGACCGGGTTCACCGCCGCTTCCGCGATCGGCGGCATCACGTCCGATACGCGCGTTTACGTCGGCCCAGGAGTGATCCTCGACGAACCTGGCAGCAACCAGCCGGTGCGCGTGGGCATCGGCGACGCGTTTTATGGGCTGTTCATCGCCGACACGTTCAATGTCACGGACAGCCTGGCGCTGACGGTCTCGGGCCGGTTCAACGCGGCCGCGATCGGCCTCAACGACCAGAATGGTGGCGATCTGACCGGCCATCATTCTTATGCGCGCTTTAATCCCGCCGCCGGCGTCACCTATAAAATGACGCCGTGGCTGACGGCTTATGCCGGCTACGCGGAGGCGAACCGCGCGCCCACGCCCGCCGAACTTTCCTGCGCGAGCCCGGCCGATTCGTGCAGTCTGGCCAATTTCTTCGTCGGCGATCCGAACCTGAAGCAGGTGGTCGCGCACACGATCGAGGCCGGCCTGCGCGGCGCCGTCAGCCTCGGCGACAGCGATCGTCTGAGTTACGATCTCGGGTTTTACCGGAGCAACCTTGACGACGACATCGTCTTCGTCAACAGCGCGACATTGAACCGGGCGTTTTTCAGCAACATCGGGCAAACCCAGAGGCGGGGAGTGGATGCCAGCATCCAGTACAAGGCGCCGCGCTGGTCCGCTTACCTCGCTTACACGTATACCGACGCCACCTACCAAACCGGCTTCGTGGAAGCGGCGGGGAGCAATCCGGCCGCCGGACCCGCTGGCACCGTCGCCATCAACCCGGGCAATCGGCTGCCAGGAATCCCGGCGCATCAAGGCAAGCTTGGGCTGACCTGGCGGGTGACCGATCAATGGACGGTGGGCGCCGTCGCCATCGCCCAAAGCGGCGCGTTCCTGTTCGGCGACGAGGCCAACCTGACGCCGCGGTTGCCCGGCTTTATCACGCTGAACCTGAGCACCAGCTACCAACTTACGCACAGCGTTCAGCTTTTCGCCTCGGTCGAGAACGTGACGGACGCCAAATACTACACATATGGAACGTTCTCGCCGACCGCCGCGGTGTATCTGACGCAGGCCCCGAACACGACCAATCCGCGCGCTTACAGTCCGGCCGCGCCGGTTGGCGCGTTCGGCGGCGTGCGGGTGAAGTTCTGAACGACACCGGGTGCCGAAGCCAGCACGGCGCCGCTTCGGATCGACCGCGGCGGTCCGCGCCGATCGCTCCCTGAGCGTCTCCTCGCCAGGGCAACCGCCTGAACTGGGGATCGCGACAAGCGGAAGGAAGAAAGCAAGCAATTCTCGCCACGGATGGGACACAGATTCACACGGATATTCATGGGAATCGCGGCAGCCGGGCCAACCTCGCCGACTGCCCGGGCATCGCCGGTGGAATTGCAATGAATATCCGTGTGAATCTGTGTTCATCCGTGGCTAAAATCTTATCTTCGCCAAACAAGTCCCTGACCCGGAAGCGGCGGCAACCTACCGGGGAGCGACATGTCCCACTCTTCCCGTTATCCCGCCATTGCTTGATCCCCGGCCCCAGGTCAGACTCCCTCCGCCCACCAGGAACGAGCCTGGGCGGCGGATGGGAGGATCGAGGCCATGTCAGGCGCCAACGCGTTCAAATTCGTCATGCTGCCGCCGCAGAACGACACGTTTCGGGCATGGGCTGCTCGTCTGGCCGCCGAAGTGCCCGAGGCGCGGGTCGTCGTGGCCGAGGATCAGGCCGCCGCCGAGCGAGAGATCGTCGACGCCGATGGCGCCTTCGGCTGGCTGCCGGAGGACCTGCTGGCGCGGGCGAAAAAGCTGCGCTGGCTGCAGGCGCCGCAGATCGCTCCGGCGGCGGGATATTACCATCCGGCGCTGATCGCGCATCCGTTGCGGGTCACCAACTTCCGGGAAATCTTCAACGACCATATCGGTGCGCATATCCTGGCTTTCGTGCTGGCCTTCGCCCGGGGACTGCATGTGTTCATTCCTCAGCAGGCGCGGCGGGAGTGGAAGAAGTCGTCGCAAGAGAGCGGCGACGTGGTGCATCTGCCGGAGGCGACGGCGCTGATCGTCGGGGTCGGCGGGATCGGCGCCGAGGCGGCCAGGCTGCTGGCGGCGTTCGGGGTGACGGTGCTCGGCACGGACGCTCGGCGTGTTGAGGCGCCGGAGGGGATCGCCGAATTGCATAAGCCCGAGGCGCTGGATGAACTGCTGCCGCGGGCGGATTTCGTTATTCTGACGGTGCCGCATACGCCGGCCACGGAGGGGTTCTTCAATCGCGCGCGCTTCCAGAAGATGAAGCAGTCCGCGTTCTTCATCAATATCGGGCGCGGCATGACGACACGGTTGGACGACCTGGTCGACGCGCTGAACGCCGGTGAAATCGCCGGTGCGGCGCTGGATGTGTTCGAAATTGAGCCGTTGCCGGTGGAGCACCCTCTGTGGACCATGCCGAACGTGCTGTTGACCCCGCACATGGCTGGGCATGGGCCATACTTGAACGAGCGGCGCTACGATATCGTGGCGGAGAATTGCCGGCGCTTCGCGGCGGGACGGGAGTTGATGAACGGGGTGGATAAGGCGGGGTGGTTTTAGGGGGGGGCGCTTGCGCGGAAGTACCCGGAGGCGCGCTGGAGCCATGCGACCATGGGCGCTTACGAGCAGCCGCTTGCCGCCGTCAAACAGGGGCTGTCCCCCGATCAGGCGAGCGATATCTCATGAAGATTGGTCGTCTGGAGGGGTGGGTTTAGCCATTCCGCGCGGCCAGGCCTGAGCGGCCGTCCGGAATCATCTTATTGAAAACCAACAGGNNGCGTGCATCAGCGTCATCGCCTTCCTTATCCGCGCTAAATTCCTTTGCTGATCCACACTCTGGAGCTGACCCGCGAAAAGAATTTTAGCGCGGATAAGGAAGGCGATGACGCGGATGCACGCAGATGGGCCAATGTGGTTAGAACCGTTCTGGGTCAGCCCCAACTTTTGGTTGTCGCATCATATGTTTCCGGACTGACACTGACACACTCGATTGAGAAGGGTTCCGCCGGTTCAAAGCCGGTCAATTTCCAACCGTTTCCCGCCATGACGGTTTTCAACCGTCCCGAAACTTACCGTTTGCGAAACGCAACCAACCGCCACCGTGCGAAAGCAAGCCCGGGGCCGACTCGCCATTTATCCAACAACCCACGCCCCCAGAATCCCCTTGGCGCGATCCCAACATAGGACCACATTCCCTCCAACCCGCTCCGCTCCGCGAAAGGCCCGCGTTTTGACCCAACCCGCCGCTCACCCGCATCACGTCTCGAAGCTCCTCGAGCCCGCGCTGATGACCATCGTCGTCGCCCTCGCCGACCGCGGCGAGCCCAACGGTCCGGCGTTCGACGCCCGCGCCACCGAGGCCTGGACCGTGCTCCAGTCGTTACAGCCGCGCGACGCGATCGACCTGATGCTGAGCGGGCAACTCCTCGCGTTGCACGAGATGTTCGCCGACGGCACGCGGGACGTCCTGAGCGCCATGGCCGACACGATGAAACAGCGTTCGCAGTCCACCCTCGTCGCGATGTGCCGCGTGGCCCAGGGGCACGTCGACCGTCTGGAGAAGCGCGGGATGCAGCCCTACCGCGCCGAGGTCCCCGCCGTTCAGCCGCGGCACCAGCCCGCCGAGGCGCCGGTGGCCGAACCCGCGCCGCCCGATTCCGCCAGGCCCGCGCGCCCCCCGGTCGCGGCCGAGGAAAACCCCGCCGCCACGCCGGAGCCGGATCCCATCGCGGCCGACCCGACGCCCGAGGAACCGTCGTGGCTGGACGCGCCGCATCAGGAATGGGTGCTCGAAACGCCCGCCGCTCTCCTCGCGGAGGCGCAGCAACAGGCGGCGGCGGGACAGCCCGCGGAGCCCGCGCCCCCCGATCCATCACGCGAAGAAGCTGACGCGTTCCCCTTTCTGAATCGAAGCCGCGGGCGGATGCCCGAGCCAGCCCTGGCCGACGCCGGGGACTGACACACCTCACCACCCGCGCCGAACGCACGGGCGACCCATCGTCTCCGGCGACGGCGCGGTCCCGTCAGCCAGGTGGCGCGCCTGATCGCCGCCGTCATGCCCGGAAGGATGTCCAGGGCGGCGCCGCATGTCACGGACACCTCGCGCCACGGACAACGGAGCGGGGACCCGCCCGTTCCGGGACCGCTCCGTCCACGGAACAACCACGCGCGAGCCGGTGATCTCTGACCTTATGTCAACCGTTGCCGCGTCGCGGCGGGCCACGGTCGCGCCATCTTGTATCCGTCAAATTGCTTATCGATCGACGGAATGATCCACCTGTGCTCCGCTCCGCGCCGCGTCAGAACCGCGAGGCGAACCGCAGCATGCCGCGATTGGCCGAGTATCCCTGGCTCGCCCAGTAGAAATCGTAAGTTGCCTCCAGGGACCAGGCGATCACCTTGCACGAGCATGACATGATCGTCAGACGAGCCCCAATGTTGAGGATATCGTCCGCCGGGCGGAAGCCAGGGGCTGCGAACACCGGTGCTCCGGGCACATTGAACGCCGCGGCGTTTTGCAGCAGCGGGTTGCTGAGTTCATGCAACCACGCGGCGTGCAACTCGGGAACGTATGTCACGGTCCCGTTGACAAATGGCCGCGCCACTTTCGCGCCAAGCCCGGATTCGAGGAAATCGTAACTCTGGCTGTTGACCCTTAGATCGATGTCCCCCGCGCCACCCTCGGAATAACTCCCGAGATCGACGTGAGTATACTGGAGCGACGCGAACGGGGTGATCGTGAGCCCCCGCGCGAAGAAATGATAGCCTGTCGTCGCGAACGCCGCGTAGTCCTGTCCACTATAGCTCGCCGTCGCCGTACGATTGAATCCAGGGAACGAAATACTTCTTGATCCGGAATAATCGTTCCAACCAAACGACAGGTCGCCATTGACATACCAGGGCCCGCTCTCGTGGCCGATATAGGCGATCCCGTTATAAGAATTCAACGTCGTGCTGGCGTTGAAGGTGTCTCCGTTGATGACGCCGTGGCCAAAGCCCAGGGCAACGCCCGCGCGCGTGTAGGGACCGATGGGCACGTCGTAGCCGATCATCGTGCCGTAAATGCTGGCGGTATAGCCGACGAAGGAACCCTGCGGGTTTTGGTTGCTCACCTCGCCAAAGCCCTTGATCCATAAACCGCTCCGCGGCTTGTCTTCCCGGCACGTGGTGGCCTGTGCGTCTTCCCGGCGGGTCTCGCCGTCCACTTCGCGCGTGTCCAGGCCGCATAGTGTGTCGAACAGGCGATACGACAAAAGGTCCTGGAACTGCTGGCTCATTTGGAAGGTCACCAGCGGCGCGGCGATGTCCGCGGCGGACGGAGCAAGCTGCGTGACCGCCGCGATGACCGCGGCCGGAGTGGTCAGCGCATCGACCGCCGGCAGAACGACGTTGACCAAATCGGGCGTCAGAGGCGTCGCCAGGATGGCTGGCACCACCGCGGCGGCGACCGGCAGAGTGGCGGCCGGCGGTCCCGTCACCGGCGTGACCGGAGGAGTGACGACGATCGGAACGCCGCCCGGCGGCGTGATGATCACGGGGGGCGTCCCGGGTGGCGGCAGGATCGGTACCAGCAACGGGATCCCGGTCGTCTGTATCGTTACCAGACCGGCGATCGTGCCGGCGGCCGGCACGGCGGAGAAGGTGTATAGCGGATTGGTGGGATCCCGCACGGTCACCGTGATGACGCTGCCATTGGTGCCGCTCTGCAAGGTTCCGGTCGTGGTCTGGATGATGTTGAACAGGCTGCCGACCGGGATGAAGGCCGTGGACGGGACAGTCACGTTGACCGCGAGCGCCGGCCCGAGATTGGTCGCGCCAAGCGGCCGGATGTTGCCATAGAGCGTTGGGCTCGCGAGCGTCGTATTGACCACCCCGGCTGGACCGATATTGGCGATCGTCAGGGCGCCGCCGATATTCAACGTGTTTGTCCCCAGCGAGAACGTATACGCGTCCACCGCGCCGGTGATCGTCGCGGACACGCCGGCGAGATTGCTGCCACCGGTGACGTTGATGGCCCTGAGCCCGACGGCGCCGCCCACCGCGCCGTTCAGGATGCTGGCGCCGCCCAGCGATAACGTGCCCGTATTCGCCCCGGCGGTGGTGGTCAGCGCGCCAATCACCGTCGTATTTGGGGCCAGACTGATCGTGCCATCCGCGGCGAAGTTCGTCGCCGTCACGTTCGTGGACCCGCTGTTGAAGTTTACCGAACCGGTACCGGTGACATTTAAGGTCGTCGCGAAAACCGGCCCCTGAAAATTCACCGAGGTTCCCGCGTTGCCGCCAGTAATGGCGAGCAGAAATGGACCTGCCGGCTGCGTCACGCCAATGGCGCCATAAACCGTTGAGCTGCTGTTGAAGGCGATGTTGCCCTGGCTGGAGGCCGCCGTGGAAACGGCGACGAGTCCGGCGACGGGAGGATTATTAAGTGTGAATATGTCGGTTTCCGGACCGCCAGGGACACCAACGGACAGCGTCCCGGTGATACCCGACGCCGACATGTCGACGCCGTTCAGTATACCCGTCGCGTTCAGCGGAATAACGCCGGGACCAACGGCTGTCTGCCGCTGCGCGAAACTCGCTGAAGCCCAAAGGGCGGTGGTGGCCACAAAACACAGGATCAGCGGAATTCGTTTCATTTATTCCCCCCACATCGATTTCACGATCGACCCGACTCTTGTTTACCGGCAGCCTCACGCCGCCGCCGTTGGCATAAGGTCTCCTACAGGCACGCGAGTACGCTGCCTGTTCAGGCCTTCGTTGGAACGGCCCGTCGTCCGGCCGCATCGGTGGCGAATTCCCAGGCGTCGGGATCGCCGTGTATTGTGCTCGCGAAATGAATCCCGGGATGCGGTGCCGCGTCCCTCGACCTGCCGCGTCGGTAGCGGGACACCAGACACGGCACTCTCTCGCCAGGCCATGATTGTCACCATTCCGGTTCCACCCAATGTGGACGAAAGATAACCAACGGAAATCGTGCCGTGAAAGGATCGGAATCTACCTACGAACCTCGCCGGCACCGCGCGACAGCTTCGGAGAACACTCACGCTGCCGTGGGACTGGTCATCTGGGGCCGGTCACGCGCGGCTGGTCGTGTTCAGAAGCGCGGATTTTAGTATGGTTTGAAATTATTCGCGCGGGTGGCCAATGACAAAGTAATATCAACGGTCCGAAGGAATGACGTACCGGCCACCGATCCGTCATGCCAGGGCCTGACCCCATAGGCATCAAGATAAGCCGCCGTGGAGGCCAATGACCGCCTTTTCCCGTCATCCTCGGGCTCGACCCGAGGATCTCTCGACACGCAAAGGATGTCAAAAGTCGGGCAAGGAGCCCGGGCGGTCCGATCCTCGGGTCGAGCCC
>PLSZ01000267.1 GCA_003164305.1 Acetobacteraceae bacterium | reverse complement strand
CAATGAACATGATCACCTCGCCAGGCGGATACGGAGGCCATCGCGTCCGCGTGATGTGGGAACGTCCCGCTGGCTTCTGGAGCGTTTGGCCGTTTAAGAAAATTCGCAAGCCGGTGCCGCTTTACGTCTTCGTCGGCTATGTCCTCGGGCAGGAACAACCGTTGCGGATTTGCCTGCCTGGCGACGGATCGACGCCGTTCGTGATCCAGGATCCGCTGGATTACGACGGCGGAGGGTTTAAGCACGGCCCGTATGTCAAATCATCGCGCTACGATACCGAAAATCGCGGCCATACGCTGTCCCGGCTATTTGAATTGTTGCATCATTGCGCCGAACACGGCGACGAGAACTGGGCCACCGCGGAAAAGCAGGAGCTGGATCAGGCGTTGGATCACTTCTACACCTGGATCTGGCGAGAGCAGCGGCTGGACCGGGAGGTTCGTTCGGGAAGCTGATCGCTACCCCAGCAGAGCAGCCCGAAACCGGTCACGCGCGATGTGCGGCACCAGATTGCGCGGAATGCGGTTCGGCGGTCCCTCCTTCACGCGCAGCAGGATGAACGCCAGGCTGCCGCCCTCCTTTAACAACCGGCGCCCTTCTTTGAGGTCGGTCTCGGTATTGATCGTGGTCACCACCGGAAATCCCGCGCCCGCCGCGATCTTGTCCAGTTGCACGCCGAGGCCAGTGTGACTCTCCTGGTTGCCGGTCTCTCCGTAGTGCCCGTTATCGACGCAGATCACGGTCAAATTGGGTGGGTTCTGCAAGGCGATTGTCGCCAGCGCGCCCAAATTCATCAGCATCTCCCCGTCGCCGGTGACAACCAGGACGCGGCGGTTCTTTTGCGTCAGCGCCAGGCCCAGACCCATCATCGGCGCCGCGCCCATCGCGCCGCCCAGACCGAACACGGACGGCGAATCCCCCGTCAACGCCGTCAGCTCCTGCGCGGTGCCCGCCAGGCCCGCGACGATCAAATAATCCGCCGGATTTTCGATCAGCGCCGGGATCGCATGCCGGCGATCCAGCACGGGATCCGGAAAGGACGACATCTGCAACTTGTTCAATCGTGCCATGACGCTCTCCCGTTTAAAACTTCTTGGCGCCGAGCAGACGCTGGCTCAACAGCACCGCGACCGCCTGACCCGCCTGAAACACCATCGTCAAAGCATTTGAAACGACCGGTAAGACGTCGTCCGGCGTCGAGCACTGCAACACCACCACGCCCATCGCTTTCAGCACCGGCTCCACCGCCTGACCCATCGCGAACTGCCAGGGATTGCCCTCCCCGAATTCGCCGCGCATCGACACCAACGTCAGCAGCGGAAAGCGGCAACCATTGGTCAGCGACAGCATGTTGATGCAATTGCCGACACCGGACGATTGCATCAGCAAAACGCCGCGTCCCCCGCCCAGATCGGTGCCGGCGAGCAGCGCCACGCCCTCTTCCTCGGTGGTCAGGGGAATCGATTGCGCATCCGGATCGGCCAACGACCGGTCGATCAGCACCCGATGGCCCGCGTCGGGGACGTAGGCGAACTGGCTGACCTGGTGGGCCCGCAACAAATCATACAGCGCGTTGGGCCAGTCCTGGATGGGATCCACCATATTGATCGCTTCCTTTTCACGCAACCTGACCAGACCCCTGGCGTTAGCCCAATCGAGCCACCGGGAGAAAGGTAACGCGATGTTTTTCCATCAAAAAGAATTAATCCAGCCGGTCAAGGTTGGCAAACCCGCACGATGAGCACGCTCCTCGGCGGACAGCGCGCGCCAAGGCGCATTAAGGCAACAGGCTGGCGATCCGCGCGCCGAATTGTTCATCGAACGCTGGCTCATAGACGCCAGCATGACCTTTCGGCATCGCGGGTTCAAATATTGACGTCAGATTGACTCCAAACCTCGCGCGCGCGACCGCCAGTCGCCGCGCGGGGTCAGGGTCGTACGGATCATCCGCCATCTGCACCAGCACCACGCGTGTGCCATTGTTGATCGCCGACTCCCACAGCGCGTCCCAATCCGCCATGGCTTGCGCCTTGCGAGCCTCGCTCGTGCCATGCGCCGCCGGTGAGAACGCGACCACCGCGTCGGCGAGCCCCGGATGGGCCAGAATCGTCAACGCGATCCAGGCTCCGCGCGAATGTCCCGCGATAATCACGTGGCGATATCCCTGTGCGCGTAATGCCTGAACGTGGCGCGCCAGCGTCGCGCCACCTCGGTCCAACGGATCGTCGCCGCGATCCCGATCGAAGCACCAAACATCCATTCCGGTGGCGGCTTCTCGTTGCACGAAATCCGGCGGCGGCGGCGGACCCGTTTGGTCCCTGCCATAAGTCCCGGGAACCCACACCAGGACGCCCTTGGCCGCGTCCGGGCCCACATAAGAAAATCCAGGCGCGCGAACGAAGTCAGCCCCTCCCGCGAACGCCGGCCCACTCAACACCCAGACCCAAATAATCAGCCGAAGCAACACGCCATGACCTGGGCGAACGCTCTCGCGCGATGACTGACGGCGTGCTTCCGGTCGGGATCCATTTCGCCAAACGTGGCAGTGCCCCCCTCTGGAACGAACATGGGATCGTAGCCGAAACCTTTATCGCCACGCGGCGGCCAAATCATGGTGCCATCGACCCGGCCGACGTACGTTTCAGTATGTCCATCCGGCCACGCGAGACACAACGCGGCGACAAACCACGCCCGCCGGTCCGCCGCGTCACCCGCTCGTTCGTTCACCAAAGCCATTGCCTGCGCGAAATCTTTCTCGGGGCCAGCCCAACGGGCGGATAACACGCCTGGTTCTCCGCCGAGGGCGGCGACGCAGAAGCCGGAATCGTCGGAAAACGCAAGCATTCCGGTCGCGGTCGCCGCCGCCAGTGCTTTGATGCGCGCGTTGCCGGCGAAGTCAGGCGCGGGTTCCTCTGGCTCCGTCAATCCCAGATCGCCGGCGGAGACGATTTCGATCTGATAAGGACGCAACAACTCGGCCAGTTCTTTCAATTTGCCTTTGTTGTGGCTTGCCAGAACCAGTTTTTCGCCGGACTTGAGTTTACGGCCCATCAGTCCCCCACGGCCTTCCGTTGCGCCTCGAACAACGCCGACGTACCGACGCGGGCGAGGCGCAGCAATTGCCCAAACTCATCCTCGGAAAACGCGTTCTTCTCCGCCGTGGCCTGGATTTCCACCAGGCCACCGGTTCCGGTCAACACGAAATTGGCATCGGCGTCGGCCGAAGAATCCTCGTCGTAATCCAGATCCAGCACCGGCTGTCCACCAACGATCCCGCACGACACCGCCGCGACCTGGCCAATCAGCGGCATGGTTTTCAGCACATTCATTTTCATCAAATGCCGAAACGCGAGCGACAGCGCGACCCAGGCGCCGGTGATCGAGGCGCAGCGCGTGCCGCCGTCGGCGTTCAACACGTCGCAGTCGATCGTGACTGACATTTCACCCATCGCGGCGCGATCCACCACCGCGCGTAACGATCGGCCGATCAGCCGCTGGATTTCCTGCGTGCGGCCGGATTGCTTGCCGCGCGCGGCCTCCCGATCGCCGCGGGTATGCGTGGCGCGTGGCAGCATCCCATATTCGGCGGTAACCCAGCCAAGTCCTGAGTTACGCAGGAACGGCGGAATGCGTGATTCGACGGAGGCAACGCACAGAACCTCCGTGCGGCCCATGCGAATCAGGCAGGAGCCCTCAGCGTGATGCGAGAAGCCGGTGGTGAGCGAAACCTCGCGCAATGCGTCGGCGGAGCGGCCGGATGGGCGCATCATTCATATCCTTCGTGGCCGTGGGAGCGCGGTCATACCAGCAACCTCGCGCGCGGCGAAGCCCCGGCGACTTTCGCGCGACGCCGATCGGCCGTAGGGTTCAACGATCGGGAGGACCAAACGTGCTTCGATTCTTGTTGGTGGCGCTGTTATTCGCCGGTTCCGCCGCTTACGCGGAGACCACTGTCCGTGTCGGCGTGGCGGCCCGCGATCTGGGCGCGCTCGATCCGGCGTACGGTATCGGGAATGGCGACGAATTTCCGATGCGGCAAATTTATAACACGCTGGTGGCGCCGAAGGACGGCACGTCGGACATTCAATTCGACCATCTGCAAGGCGAACTGGCCGAACGGTGGGAGATGTCGCCCGACGCGCGCACCTTCACGTTCTACTTGCGCAAGGGCGTGCAGTGGCAACGCGGCTATGGAGAGGTCACGTCGGACGACGTCGCCTTCACTCTCGCGCGGATGAAAGATCCGAAGACCGGAACAGCATATTCCTCGAACTTCCGGCAGATCGAGAGCGTGGACACGCCGGATCGTTACACTGTCGTCGTTCATTTGTCGGTGCCCAATCCGTTCTTCCACGCGTTCGCGCTGATGCCTCGCTTCGGCGGCTACATCGTATGCAAGAAAGCGGTCGAGGAACTCGGCGATAAACTCCGGCAAAACCCGGTTGGCACCGGCGCGTTCACCTTCGTCAGTTATGACCCCAAGCAGAAGGTCGTGCTGCGAGCCAACGACCAGTACTGGGGCGGCAAACCGAAAATCGACGTGCAGGAAGTGCTGTATTTGCCGGAGACAGCGTCCCGCACTTTGGCGTTTGTCAAAGGCGACGTCGACATGATCGAGGGCGCCACCGTGCCCGGTTGGCTGCCCAGCCTGCGCAAGCAAATGCCGGATATGGTCGCCGATTTTGGCCGTCCGGGCGCTGTGTTCGCCGCGCACCTGAACATGACGCGCAAGCCGTTGGATGATTTGCGGGTGCGCCAGGCCATCGCGCACGCCATCGATACGCGAGTCTGGAGCGCGGCGTACGGCGACTTCGTCGAGCCGATGTACGGCGTCTCGCCGGTCGGCTTTTACGGCGCGTTGACCAAGGCCGACCTGCCCGAGGATTGGCCCTACGTCTACAATCCCGAACTCAGCAAGAAGCTGTTGGCGGAGGCGGGTTATCCCAACGGCCTCGCCATCGACGTGTTTGTCTCGGAGCGCGAGGAATACAAGTCCACGCTGTTGATCATCCAGGAGTTGCTGCGCAAGGTCGGCATCCAGTTGAACATCCGCGTGGTGGATCATCCCAGCTACCACGCGGATATCCGTAAGGACCTCGACTCGATCATCGTTTACGGGTCAGGACAGCCGCCGCTGACACAGGCCGTGTTGAACGCGTTTTATGACTCGCGAGCGATCGTCGGCAAACCAACGCGCAACATGAACTTCAGTCATTACGGAGACGTCGCGGGCAATTCCGATAACCTGATGGACCAGGCGAACCAGGAGACCGACGACGCGAAACGCCTGGCGCTGCTGAAGCAAATCCAACTCGACATTCTGCGCCAGGTCCCGGTCATTCCGTTGCCGAGCCCGGCGTCATCGTGGTTCCATAACGGCAAGACGCTGGAAATCGGCTATCCGATCCACGCCTATATGGGCACCTTCACGTTGAGCAAGGCCACCAGCAAGCGCTGACATGCCCGCCTATATCGCCCGCCGATTGCTGGAGGTCTTTCCGACCGTCCTGCTCGTACTGACCCTGGTGTTCCTGGCGCTGCGCGTGCTGCCCGGCGATCCGGCCGTCGCCGCGTTGGGCGAATTCGCGACACCGGACGCGATCGCGTCGTTTCGGCATAAGCTCGGGCTCGACCAACCGTTATGGGTGCAATATGTCAGCTTTTTGCGTCAGGCGTTGACCGGCGATTTTGGACAGTCCATGACGAACGGCACGTCGATCAACGCGCTGTTGGCTCGATCGCTGCCCTACACAATGGAACTCGCCGCCGCCGCCTTGCTGTTCGGCATGGTGATCGGGATTCCTCTGGGCGTCTGGACCGCGACGAAACGCGGTGGGACGGTGGATGGGATTGGCCGGATTTTCGCGCTGCTGGGCTTTTCGTTGCCCGATTTTTACCTTGGCGTGTTGCTGCTGCTGGCATTTTCGTTGCGGCTCGATTGGTTCCCCATGCTGGGCGGCGGCGAGGGATTTCTCGACCGGTTGCATCACTTGGTGTTGCCCGCGATCACCCTCGGCCTGGTGATGGCCGCGTTTATCATGCGCCTGACGCGATCGTCGATGTTGGAGGTGCTGCGCCGCGATTACGTCCGCACTGCCCGCGGCAAGGGCGTCGCGGAGCGGTGGGTGATCTTCAAACACGCGTTGCGCAACGCGCTGATCCCGGTGACCACCGGCATGGGCATTTACCTCCTCACCACGCTGTCCGGGACGATCACGGTGGAGTTGGTGTTTTCACGACCGGGCCTGGGACAATTACTGATTGGCGGGATTTCGGCGAGGGATTACACGATGGTGCAAGCGGGCCTCGTCGTGTTCGCGTTTTTCGTCGTCGTGGTGAATTTACTCACCGACCTGCTGTGCGCGGCGATCGATCCGCGGATTACTTTGCGATGAAATCCTATATCGCGGGCAACAAGGTGGCGGCGGCGGGAATGGTGTTGAGCGTGCTGCTGATCGTGGTGGCGCTCGCCGCGCCGTGGATCGCGCCTCAGGATCCGCTGGACCAAAGCTTCCTGAACGCCAGCCAAGGTCCGTCCGACGAGCATTGGCTGGGCACCGACTCCTTTGGCCGCGACGTGTTTTCCCGCGTTCTGGTCGGCGCGCGCGTGTCGCTGGCGATCGGCATCGCGGCGCCGGTCATCGCCGCCGTGATCGGGGTTTGGCTGGGCATGCTCGCCGGGTACTTTGGCGGCTGGACCGATCGCCTGATTTCCCGCGGTTCCGATCTCCTGATGTCGTTTCCATCGTTGCTGCTGGGTGTGATGATCGCCGCCGCGCTCGGACCGTCGTTTCAAAGCGCGGTGATCGCCATCGCCATCGCGTTGTTTCCCCGCTTCGTGCGGCTGTCCCGCGCGGCAACCCAGGTTGTGCGCCGCGAACCGTTCATCGACGCCTCCGTCGCGGCCGGTCGCAACGCCGGATCGATCCTGCTGCGTCACGTATTGCCGAACATCGGCGGCTCTTTAATCGTCGCGTTGACGTTATGGATCGCCACCGCTATCCGGCTTGAAGCCGCGTTGTCGTTCCTCGGGCTTGGCGCCCAACCGCCAACGCCATCATGGGGCAACATGATCCGCGACGGCATGAGCGATCTGGTGGGCGCACCCTGGCCCGCCGCATGCGCGGGGGCGGCGATCACACTAGCCGTGTTATCGTTCAACATGGTCGGCGATGCGTTACGCGACATGCTCGATCCCGAGATCGATACATGAGCTTGCTGTCAGTCACCGATCTGCGCGTGCATCTGTTCACCAACCGCGGCGTGGTGCCCGCCGTGGACGGGATCTCGTTCGAACTTGCCGCCGGGCGCGCGCTTGGCATCGTCGGCGAGTCTGGCTGCGGCAAAACCATGACCGCCTTGTCGCTGATGCGCCTGCTGCCCGTCCCTCCGGCCCGCGTCGTCGGCGGATCGATCCGCTTCCAGGATGAAGACATTCTGGCCATGCCGGCGGGCCGTCTGCGCGACCTGCGAGGCGGCGCCATGGCGATGATTTATCAGGACCCCCAAACCAGCCTCAATCCGGTGTTTCCGGTCGGCGAGCAAATCGCCGAGGCTGTCCGTCTGCATCGCAGCGACAGCCGATCCGCCGCCAACACCCGCGCGATCGAGATGTTGCATCTGGTTAACATCCCTGATCCGGTCCGCGTGGCCGATGCTTATCCACATCAACTTTCCGGCGGCATGCGGCAACGCGTTGTCATCGCCATGGCGCTGGCCTGCGATCCGAAACTGTTGATCGCCGACGAACCCACGACCGCGCTNNCGATCCAGGCGCAGATCCTCGACATGTTGCGTAAACTGCGCGGCGAACTGGGACTCGCGGTCATTCTGATCACGCACGATCTTGGCGTGATCGCCGATCTGGTGGATGAGGTCGCGGTGATGTACGCCGGCAAGATCGTGGAACATGCGCCGGTTCGCACACTCTTCGCGCACCCTCGACATCCCTACACGCAAGGCCTGCTGCGCTCCGTTCCCTCTCTGGAAACCCGCGAGCATCGCTTGCGCACGATCGAAGGCACCGTGCCGCCGCCGCTCGCGATGCCCGCGGGCTGCCGTTTCAATCCGCGCTGCGCTCTCGTCCGCGATATGTGCCACGAAAAAGAACCACCGATGACCACCACCGCCCCAAACGCGCGCGCCGCGTGCTGGGCTTTGGCGTCATGATGGAACCGTTACTGTCCGTCCGGTCGCTGTCGAAACATTTCCCGGTCGCCGGCGGCCATGTCAAAGCTGTCGATGGCGTCTCGTTCGATGTCGCCGCGGGCGAAACCGTCGCCCTCGTCGGCGAGTCAGGCTGCGGCAAATCCACCACCGGCCGCATGATCCTGCGGCTGACCGAACCAACCTCGGGCGAAGTGCGTTTCGACGGAGCCGATCTGACGAAACTCCGAGGCGCCGCTTTGCGCCAGTGCCGCCGCGCGCTGCAGATCGTGTTCCAGGACCCCTACGCCTCGCTCAGCCCACGCAACCGCGTCGAGGACATCGTCGCCGAACCCGTGGATGTGCACGAACCACGACTTTCGCGTGCCGGCCGCCGCGACCGCGTCGTCGAGTTGCTGCGTCTCGTCGGCCTCGACGCCATCCACCTCCGCCGATACCCATTCGAATTCTCCGGTGGCCAGCGTCAACGGATCGCCATCGCGCGCGCGTTGTCGGTGCGGCCTCGCCTGATCGTGGCTGACGAGCCCGTCTCCGCGCTGGACGTTTCGATCCAGGCGCAGGTGGTGAATTTAATGCAGGACCTGCAGGAGCGGTTCGGCCTGTCGTATGTGTTCATTTCGCACGACCTCGCGGTGGTGCGGCACATCGCGCATCGTGTCGCGGTCATGTATCTCGGCCGTCTGGTGGAAGTCGCGGAAACCGCCGCTTTGTTCGGCGCGCCGCATCATCCTTACACCCAGGCGCTGCTCTCCGCCGCCCCGGTGCCGGATCCGGAGCGGAAACGCACGCGGATCGTGCTCGGCGGCGACGTGCCTGGTCCCGCGAACGTTCCGCATGGATGTCATTTTCATCCGCGCTGTCCGATCGTTCGCGATATCTGCCGCACCCAACAACCCAGGCTTGATACCGTCGGCCCCAATCACGCCGCCGCCTGCCATTTCGCCGCGCCGTTTCCCATCAGGGTGGGCGTTTGACAAACGCCCCCCCGAAAGGCGGTAATCCCCACAACGACCACGACGGACCGTACCCATGAACCACGTCAGCGCCACCTCTCGAGGCCTCGACCCTGTCGCCCGCGCCCGCGAGGTCGGTCCGTTGATCGCCGAAGCCGCCGACCAAATCGAGCGCGATCAGCAAATCCCAGGGCCGTTGCTCGCGAAAATCATCGACGCGCGGCTGCCCAGAATGTTCCTCCCGCGGTCCGCCGGGGGCGACGAAGTCGAGCCCTGGATTTACCTCCGCGCGATCGAGGAAATCAGCCGTCACGATGGCTCCGTCGGTTGGAATCTGTTTGTCGCCAACAGCGCCGCCTTGATAGCGCCATTCATTCCGCTCAGCGCCGCCAAGGCGATCTGGGATGACCGGCGCGGCTGGATCGCCTGGGGGCCACCCAATCAATACACCGCCACCGCCGTTCCGGGTGGGTACCGGATCAGCGGCCAATGGCATTTCGCCAGCGGTTCGCGCCAGGCCACCTGGATGGGCGCGCACACCCACGTGACCGAACCGGACGGCTCCCAGCGCTTGAACCGATACGGTAGGCCAACGGTAAAAACCTTGTTGTTCCCGAAGCACAAAGCCACCCCAATTCACGACTGGGACACTCTGGGCATGCGCGGCACCGCGTCCGAGGGCTATCGTCTCGATGACGTGTTCGTGCCGGAAGAGTTCACCGGCACCCGCGAAGATCCCACTCTGCGACGCGACCCCGGTCCGCTTTATGCCTTTCCCATGCAAGGTCTTTACTCGGTTGGCGTCGCCGGAGTCGCTCTGGGCATCGCTCGCGCCATGCTCGACGAATTCATCGCGCTGGCGAAAGCCAAAACCCCGCGCGGCCTGATGCGTCTGGCCGATATGCCGGTCGTGCAATCCGACGTCGCGCATCGGGAAGCCGCTCTGGGGTCGGCGCGCGCGTATCTGACAGAAATTCTGCGCGACGTCTGGGACTCCGCCGGCGACATCGCGCCGATCGAGACAGCAGATCGCATCCGCGTACGGCTTGGTTGCGCCCAAACGATTAAATCCGCGATTGAAACGGCGGATTATGTTTATAAGGCGGCGGGCGTGTCGGCGATCTTCAAGGGCACGCCGTTTGAGCGGCGGTTCCGTGATATGCACACGCTCTCGCAACAAATCCAGTCCCGCGACGCGCATTTCGAAATGGTCGGCAAGATCATGTTCAACGGCGATCCCGACGGATTGTTCATGTAATCGGCAAAGGGGAACTCATATGGCTGCTATCACGCTGGCTCAGGCGCAGACGATCGTTTCGGCGGGACTGGCGTTTTCGCGCGAGAAGAAGTTCAGCCCGATGGCGATCCTGGTGCTGGACGCGCGCGGCGTGCCGAAAGCCTATGGCGCCGAGGACGGCACCGCGTTGCGCCGCTACGACATCGCGCACGGCAAGGCGTATGGCGCGCTCGCGATGGGCGTCGGCTCCAAAACCCTCGGCGTGCGCGCGGTGGAGCGGCCGCATTTCATCGGCGCGGTGAACGGCGCGATCGATGGCGCCATGGTGCCGGTCGCCGGCGGCGTGCTGATCAAGGTCGATGGTGAAATCATCGCCTGCGTCGGGGTCACCGGCGACAGTTCGGACAACGACGACCTCGCCGCGCGCGCCGGCATCGCCGCCGCCGGCCTGACCGCCGATCCCAGTTAGTCACTCGTTAACCTCGGCGGCATATGTTGCATCGATGCAGAAAAACGTCTTCGAGTGCCTCGGGCATCGCATCGAGCTTTGGACGCACCCCGATCCGGATCACCTCGCCAAGGTGATCCGGAACAACCGGACGTTTTACGAACTCGATGTGCTGATGAAATGCCGGGAGGTTTATCTGCCCGGCACCGCGATCATCGATGTCGGCGCCAATATCGGCAATCATGCCATGTTCTTTGGCGCCATTCTTAACGCGCCGGTTTATGCCTTTGAACCATACCGGGCTAATTACGAACTATTGGAAATGAATATCGGGGCCAACGCCATGGAAGGTCAGATCGTCGCCACCAACTGCGCGATCGGGGAGACGATTGGAACTGGGGCACTACAAGCCGGTCCACCAGAGAATTTCGGCACCTCGCACGTCACCTTCGGCACCGGCGACGTTATCGTCCGCAACCTTGACAGCTTCGACATTCCTGGGCCGATCGGTCTGCTGAAAGTCGATGTCGAAGGCAGCGAATTGCCGGTCCTGCGCGGAGCCGAGGCGCTGATCCAGGAATGGCATCCGGACATCATGGTGGAAGCCGGAACCCGGGCCGCGTTCTGGCCGATCGCCGATGCGCTGATGAGCTTTGGCTATTCGCCACGCGGCCGTTTCGCCGCGACGCCGACCTATCTGTTCTCAAGCGACCATCAGGCGATTCGCATGGATCGTATCATGAAGGTTCTGTGACGAGTTCACTCTCGTACAGCGCCAGATAGCCATCCGCCATCGCCGCGCGAGTCGGAGGTTCCGGCACCGCCGCGTGCAGCAGTTCCCACAAACCGTCCTCGGTGCAAGCGCGCCGGATGGTCGCCGCGAGGGACGTCGCGTCGCCCATCTCGAAATGCAACCCATCGACCTCATTGGTAACTCGTTCTGCCATCCCACCGACATTCGAGCAGATCACCGGCCGGCCGAACATCCACGCTTCCGAAATGACCAGACCGAAGATCTCCCACCAGACCGATGGCACGATGGTCCAGTCCACCCGGGCCATGCGCGACTGAATTTGATCCAGACTGTAAGCGCCATTGAACGACACCAGCCGCTCGGCCGGGGGCAATGCTTCTTCCGCTTTCTGGAACGCTTCGATTTCCTCGCGCACCGCGGGGGAGGCGTGCTGAATGCCGCCGCCATTGATATCCAGGTGGCAATCGGTGAACCCCGCCTGCCGCAGCAGGCTCACCGCGCGCAACAACAGCCAAACGCCCTTATCGTCGTGCAGCAGGCCGAAGAAGCCGAAACGATTGCGCGGTCCAGGTGGCGAGGCGAGCAATGGCCGCGTCACGCGGGAACGCTGACCGTTACTGACATGGCTGATGCGCTCGCGATCGATGCCCCACGTCACATAGTGTTCGATCATGAAACGGCTGGGGCAGGTGAAATGATCCACGTCGCGTAAATGAAGCTTCAGCCAAAGCTCGCGAATTATGAAATCGTCCACCGAACGTTCCGGCACGCATTGATGACAGCGTACCGGACTGGCGTGGTCGCACAACGACCGGTCGGTACGCCGGACCATGTGACCATCGGCGGCGCAGATCGCGGCGAACTCGTGAAACGTCAGCAGGATGCGGCAGGATGGCAGGATCCGCCGAACGGTGCCGATCAGATCCAGGCCAACGGACAGGAAGTGATGGAAATGCACGACATCCGGTCGCAGCGCCCGCAGCAGCGCGATGAACGACTCCACCACCAGCGGTTCGTTGTTACGATACAACCATCCGTCGTAATCCGTCTGATGCAGCAGATATTGTCCCTCGCGGCCATCGAACCCGGTGATGCCGGCTTTCGGCTGGTGCACATCGCCGGCCTCCCGATCGACCGCGGCGAGCATGGCGCATTCAATGCCCGCGCGATCCCGCAGTTCGTCGAACAACTCCTGGCACACCACCGGCGACCCGCCGAGCACCAGTTCCGGATGACCCAGACTGATCAACAGAACTTTCATCATGCTGTCAGGACCCCGCCGCGGCGTGCAAAGGCGCGGGCAAGGGGGCGGGGTTCAGCAGCGGCGGCGCCGATCCGAGCAAATCCGGAACGATCATCGCGTCCCATTGCCGGTGCAGCAGCCAGTGGTTGAGGATCGCGCCACCCTTCGACGGCTCCGGTCGCGATGGTGCCTTCCGCTCGAAATGCCAGAACGGCAAAGGGTGAACCCAGGCGGGCACGCCGCGCCGCAGACTGCGCAGGCAAAGATCGATGTCCTCATGCGCGGCGCGGACATATTGCCGGATGAAGCCGCCCAATGTCTCGAACCATGCGCGATCGACCGACAGGAAGGCGGCGGGAACCCCAGTGACCGCATGCGCCGGCGGCGGCGCGCCCAATGGAGCGATATCGGTCACCGATTTCAACCGGGTCGTGATCACCCTTTGCGGAATATCCTGCGCTCGGGTCAGCAGCGATGACTCCTGCTCAAAATAATACCCACCCTGCGAGAGCGAACCGTCCGGATGGTACAGCAAGCCACCCATCAACCGGGTTTGCGCCTGGGGCGCGTCGTCCAGCAACGCGGTATGGCGCGCGGCCCAATCGGACACGCGNNGTCAGCGACAATCCAAGCGTCGCTTCCGCGATCCGCGCCGCCCGCAAAGCAGGCTCGAACTGGTCAGCGTTGGTGACGACGACGATGAACTCATACGCGTCCGCGCCCAGACCGCTGCCGGTCAATGCCAACCGCGGCACGATCTGATCGGCGCCGCCCCGTAACGTGGTGATGATCGACCCGCGGTAACTGCTCCGCGTGGGCCCGAAGCGCTCGGCCAGCCGGCGCGCCCGCGCCTGATCGACGATCAACCGGTTGATCGCGGCGATCTGCACGCCGACATGCTGGTCCAGAATGCCGTAAATCACCTCCGGGTCCAGTTCGCCGGCGGCGGCCGTCGGCAACGCCGCGAGCGCCAGATCGCGCAAATCGGCATCGCTCGCCACCACCGGATCGCGCCGCGCCTTGCTCTCGACGCCGCTCGCGAATCGGAACACCGGTTCATTCGCCCCGCGCGGATCGATCTCGGGCGCCGAAGCTCCACCGACCGGCGCGGCGACCAGTAAGAAGCCAAACCGATGGCCGGACGCGCTTTCGAGCGTCCGCTCCACGTCGGCGCGAACCAACCGAGGGAACGCCGCCCAATTGTGCCGTGTATCGGCGCGGGTCTCCAGGCTGATCTCGGTCAGCGGATCGAAGCGATCATCGCTCCATCCGGTCATCAGCGTGCAGCCGGAGGCCGAGATCGTCATCGTATCGATCGCCACCTGCGGCGCCGCCGGCCCGGCGTCCGCCGCCAGCAAGGCGCGGTATTCGGGCTTATCCAGGCGTCCCTCGGCGAAGCCCGTCTGGCGGAAATGCGCGAGCCCCGAGGTCAGAACGCCGCGACGCACCGCCTCCGCGATATCGGGAAACGCGCGCAGGTAGATGGCTTCATGAAAATCGGGATCGATCGCTTCGGCGCCCGTCTCAGACGCCTCATCGTCGCGCCCCGGATCGTCGCGCCCCGGATTGTCGCGCGACATATCGTCGTCCGAATCAGGTTGGCCGAGCGGTCTGACAATGCGAGGGCGAACGGGCATGAAGCGGTTAACCGCGAGCCGGCAGGGAGCGCAAATCGAGTCTCCATTGTTGATCTGGACGTGGAGCGAACACCAATCTAAACGCTGAAGCTTAGATGTCCAATCGTCTGCCTGGATACAATGTGGGATACAATCCCGATTTAATGAGAATCGCTCCTGTATGCAACCATAGATGGTGGACCACGCATTTTCCCATGCCACGCGTCTCGCTGGCTTCGCATCGGAGCATGGCATGAGTTCTGGCGCCACCCCGGTCTCCACGCCACGCGATCCGATCGAGGCGGCGGTGGTCGCGGCGTTTCGGGAACTCGTGGATCGCGCGCCCACCGTCGCCGAACGCTCGGAGTGGACCGGCAAACTGGCGCGCGGCGTTCCCGTTCGCGAACTGCGCGGTTTGCTGGAGGCGACCCCGGAACACGCCTCCTTGCGCGCCGTCAGCAAGGATATCCGCGCGATCCAGGACACCGGGTTGTTCGACCCTGTTTGGTATGGCCATCGCTATCCCGACGTCGAGGCCGCTGGCCTGAGCGCGATCCGGCATTATGCCGCGCATGGCGCCCGGGAAGACCGCTGGCCCAATCCGTGGTTCGATCCGGTTTGGTATCGTGTGACGCACCGGCTTCGCACCGATGAGAACCCGCTGTTGCATTATTTGTCGGTCGGTGAAGCCAGCGGCCTGCGTCCGTCTTCCAACTTTGATCCATCCTGGTATCGCTCGGTCTACAAACTCGGCCCCAAACGCTCCCCGCTGGTGGATTTCCTGCGCCGCCGGCGCACCCAGACGGTGGCGCCCAGTGCGCCGATGTGGCCGGCGTTGGGGCTGCCGGAGCCGAGCCTGACGGACGTCGCCGACGATGTGTTCCTGAGCATCGGCGAGGAGCCCGCGGCTTACGTGGTGCTGCGCGACCAGGGGCTGTTCGACGAGAATTATTACGCCCTGCACAGCGGCGACGTGCTGGCGACGGGTGTTGATCTGCTGCGGCATTATTGCGAATTCGGCTGGAAGGAACAGCGGCAGCCGAATTTTTATTTCGACAGCCGGTGGTACGCCGCCACCAACCCTGAGGTCACCGAACTCGGGGTCAATCCGCTGGCGCATTATTTGCTGGTGGGCGAGCCGGAAGGGCGCCGGCCGATCGTGTATTTCGATCCGGTCTGGTATCGGGAATTTTATTCCGTACCTGACGACTTGTCGGCGCTGGCGCATTTCCTGACGCATCGCCGGGAGGGGAAAGTTTCCCCCAATCAGTTTTTCGACCCCGCCTGGTACGCCGAACAGAAAGGCGAACCAATTCGGCGCGGCCGCGATCCGTTCGCGAGGTTTCTGGTGGCGGGCATGACGGAAGATGTGTCTCCGTCGCCGAACTTCGACTTAAAGGACTGGCGCAAGCGTTCGATGGGCCGCGTGTCCCGCAACTTCCGGCATTTGCTCGATCCTGGGCGGGACAATCCACTGGTGCATTATATGTTGACGACGTATCGGTAGATCGTTGGCGGCTGCAGCGGCCCAGGGATTGTTGGCCGATCGGCACCGGTCAGCAATCCCGTCAGCCCCGGGCGCGACCCCATGGGCGCTGAAATAGTACGGCGAGCGGCGTGGAGCCCTCCCTCCCTCGTCATGGTCCGGCTGGACCGGACCATCAGCCCGAACACACCGGTGAGAGCGANNCATGACGAATAGCGAACGGTACCGTACCATCCGCGGTGCCATTTCAGCGCCAACGGGGCTCGACCCGGTGATCTGTCGAGACACGCGCCGCGAAGATGGCGGTGTTGAGGGCCAATCATGACGGGATTGAGTACGTAGCAAAGAGACTCAGACGTAAAGTCAGAAGGCATCACTCCCCCGCTTTGGCTCGCCTTGCCGCCAGACGATCGATTTCCGTCTGCACCGCCGCCGCCGACTGGCCGACGAACTGGTCGTGGTGATCGCGTGCGTAAATGTAGCTTTCTTCCCGCCACTCGCGCGATCCCTGGAAATGCGGGTGCACATAGCGCGCCATCAATTCGTAATGCCGTTTGGTCGCGCCGAAATCAGCCCAGTTGTGGGCGAGTTCAAGAATGGCACCGAAACCACCGGAGCCTTTCAAAAGTCGTTCGATATGCGCGATGGCATCATCGGGCGTGCCGATGCAGGCGTTGCCGCTCTCGGTCAGGAATTTGAACCGGTCGGTGATGTCGCCCGGCACGATCGGGAAGGTCGCGACATCGCGAAAATAATCGGCGAAGTGATCCAGTCCGAACTTCACGTTTTCCCGCGCCTGCTCGCGGGTTTCCGCGATGTGGAACAGCGTCACCAGACGCCATTTGTCACGGTTCGGCTGGTGGTGGTTCAGACGCGCCTGCTCACTGTAAAGCGACCAGTTCTCGACGTGATGCGCCATCGCGTCGTGGCTGGTGCCGCCGATCGACAGCATGCCGATGCCGTGCCGTCCGGCGGCAAGCGCCCCGGCCGGCGACCGAGCGGCGGCCACCGCCATTTCCATCACCGGCTGCGTATAGCTCGGTAGTTGCAGTTTGGCGTCTTCCAGCGTGAACCAGTCGGTCTGTTGGGTGACCGTCTCGCCTTTCAGCAACGACACGATGACGTCGAGCGACTCGTTCATCATCCGGCGTTGGTTTTCCGGCTTGATGCCGATTTTCTTCGCGTCGTGCACCAGCGCGCCGGGTCCGACGCCCAGCATCGCGCGACCGCGGGTCATGTGATCCAACTGCACCGCGCGATCGGCCAGAATGAATGGGTTATGATACGGCAACGACACCACGCCGGTGCCGAGCCTGATGTGTTTCGTGCGCTCGGCGGCGGCGGCGATGAACACTTCCGGCGAGCCGATGATTTCGAAACCGCCCGAGTGATGCTCCCCGATCCACGCTTCGTGGTAATTCAACTTGTCGAGGTGTTGCAGCAACTCCATGTCGCGTTCCAGCGCGAGCGTCGGATTTTCGCCGAGGGCATGGAACGGGGCAAGGAAGATGCCGCTGCGCAGATAGCTCATGGGGACGGTCCTTATGACGGGGTTGCGGGCAGCCTATCACACATCGAGGCGGTACGTCTCGCCGTCGCGGACGATGCGACCGGCGGTGGCGCCGGCGAAGTGCGTGCCGATGACCAGCACGGGGGAGCCGGCCAGTTGCTCGAACATGATGTGCCGTGTGCGAATGCCTTGTTCCTTGTCGGAGTCGGCGGTGGTGTCCCATTCGGGATGCGCGATCTGACACGGGTGGTGCATGTAGTCGCCGGTGATCATCGCTCGTTCGCCGCGCGATTCGATCATGACGCTGACGTGGCCCGGCGTATGGCCGACGGTCGGCAGTAAACTGATTTCGGCACCGATCTTGTGATCGTATTCCACTAGCGTCGCGAGGCCGGCGTCGAGAATCGGCGTCACGGAATCCGCCATGATGTGCGGCATGTCCTCGCGTCCCACGATCCGGCTCCAATGCTCGTGCTCGACGCGGCCGAACAAATACGCGGCGTTTGGGAATGTCGGAACCCACTTGCCGTCGATCTTCATCGTGTTCCAACCGACATGATCGACATGGAGATGCGTGCACAGCACGGTATCGATCGATTCGCGCGAGAATCCTTCAGCCGCGATGTCCTCCAGGAACTTCGTTTCCATATTGTTCCAATGCGGAATGCGGCGATTTTCCTTGTCGTTGCCGAGGCAGGTATCGACGACGATCCGATGCGTTGGGGTCTGGACCAGAAAGGTATGGATACTCATGCGCAGCCGGCCGTTTTCGTCGGCGAAATGCGGCCGCAGCCAGGCGATCGGCTTGATCGCTTCCGGGGTCGCCTGAGGCAGCAGAAAACGGCTGCCGCCGGTGACCTCCAGTTCGACGACCTTGGTGATGGTGACGTCGCCGATGCGCCAATGGGTCATGCGTTTCCTCCGGTTCTTGAATTGGTTATCGCGGCTGGCGCGAGCCAGTCGATCCAGGCGCCGTGCGGGTCGGTCCAGGCGGTGGGTACGCCGTTCACCGACAGCAGGAAGGCGCCTTTTGGGCCGGGCGCCGTCAATTTCGCGGCGATATCCGGGAAGACGAAGGGGGCTTCGTTGCTGATCCACACCGCGTTCAGCGCGCGGACCGTGCGCGCGAAACCATCGCGGGCGACCGGATCGACGATGTAGGCGAGAACCGCGGTGTGGAAGATGACCAACGTCGCGTCCTGTGGCGCCTCGGCGGCGAGCGCCGGCAGCGCGCTCAGCAGATCGCCGGCGACGACGCGCGGTGGATCGGTGCGCGCTTCGGCGATGGCGCCGCGCAAGCGGGCGAGGCGGTCCGGTTGGTCCGGCCAGACCAGGGTTTCCAGCCAGCGCATATCGTCGTCGTTGCGCACATCGAGCGGATTGAGATCGAGGCCCGCGCGCCATGCGATCCGCGGCACCGTCTTCGGAACCGGGGTCGCCGCGTTGGCGCGACAAGGAAACCGCGGCGCGGCGCCGAACGGCGACAGTCCGTCATAAATGTAACCGTAACGATCCGGCAGCAAACAGAGTCCGGCCGAGGCGCCGACCTCCAGCAATGCCAGCTTGCCAGGCAAACCCGCGAGAACCGGCAACAGAACGGCGCAACGCGCGGGCTCGTTGGTCTGGGTGCGGCGTTTGAGCATTTCAGCGCGGATCGCGACCTGGTTCGCCGCGAACGCCGCGCGAAAACCATCCCAGTTCGCGGGCGTGCCGCACACGAACCGAACAGCGCCGAGCAGCAGATTCGGTTGCTGCTTGTCTACCGGCAACCCGGCGAGGAACGCCAGCATGTCGGCGTCCCCGGCGACGCCATGCGCGCACGCTTCATACAGCGCCGAATGGCCTTTGGCCTCGGCTTCGGCGAAGCGATGGTAACGTCGGGCGATGGCGTCCGTCATGGGTTGCCGCTGCTGGTATGGGTCACCGAGGTTCTACCACGCGGGACACCAGGCACCACGGGGCCGCGCCTTGCCCCCGACCGCCACCTCCATCAGGATCGTCACGCGCAAGGAGGATCGTCCGCATGGCACTGCACATCGACTACTACGCCTCATTGAACTCTCCGTGGACTCACATGGGCGCCGCGAGGATCGAGGGCATGGCCGCCGCGCACGGTGCTTCGTTACGCATCTACCCGGTCGATTTCGGCGAAATCTTCGCGAATTCTGGCGGTCTGCCGCTGCCCAAACGGTCGCCGCAGCGCCAGGCCTACCGGCTACAGGAACTGGCCCGCTGGCGCGACCATCTCGGCATCCCGATCCACATCCAGCCGAAACATTTTCCCTCCAGCGAGGCCTTGTCGTCCGGCTGCGTCATCGCCGTCCGGGATACGATGGGCGACCAGCCGGCGATCAAACTGGCGCACGCGGTGCTGAAGGCGGTCTGGCAGCGCGAACTCAATCCGGGCGATCCGGAAACGTTGTCGATGCTTATCAAGGAATGCGGCCTCGACCCCGACGCCGTCCTCAAACTGTGCTCTGAGCCACGCTGGAAAGAACGCCGCGACGCGGATACCAAAGCCGCGCTGGCCCGTGGCGTATTCGGTGCCCCAACTTACGTGATCGGCGAGGATATCTTCTGGGGCCAGGACCGGCTGGAATTCGTTGAACGCCGTCTCGCGCTGGGCTGATCGATGCGAGTCTTCACCATCTTGCCGTTGCGCCATTGGCGTGACGCGGCGCCCGCGGCACGGGCCGCCGAACTGGCCGGCTTCGACGCGGTGATGAGCGTCGAACTTCGCCACGATCCGTTCACCCCGCTGGCTCTGGCGGCATTGGCGACCGAAACGATCGAACTGACACCATCGGTCGCCATCGCGTTTCCTCGGTCGCCGACGGTGATGGCGCACACGGCGTGGGATCTGCACGCCAATTCGAACGGCCGTTTCGTGCTCGGTCTCGGTTCGCAGGTCAAAGGCCATAACGAAAGGCGTTACGGCATCGAATGGACTCCTCCGGCGCCGCGACTGCGCGATTACGTGCTGGCGTTGCGGGCGTTGTGGCGCTGCTGGGAAACCGGGGAGCGGCTGAATTTCGACAGCCTGCACTACAAACTGTCGCTGATGACTCCCGCCTTCGCGCCGGAGCCGACCGGCCTGCCCATGATCCCGGTCACCATCGCCGCCGTCGGCGACGCCATGCTGCGGGTCGCCGGCCAGGTCGCCGACGGAGTTCGGCTGCATCCGCTTTGTTCCAGACGCTACCTGGAGGAAGTCTGCATGCCGCAAATGCGGGAGGGCATGCGCCGCGGCGGCCGCTCCCGCGAGCATTTTGACATTCATGGCGGCGGGTTTGTCTGCACCGGTCCGGATGAGCAGACCGTCGCGACCGAAATGAACAAAACGCGCGAGCGTATCGGATTTTACGGTTCCACCCGAACCTACCTCCCCATCCTCCAACTGCACGGACTGGGCGATCTGGGGTTGAAGCTGCACCGCATGTCAGTGTCGAACCAGTGGGATAAAATGGGCGACGAAATCTCGGACGACGTCGTGCGGATTTTCGCCGCCTGTGGGACGTACGATCAGTTGCCGGCAGCGATCGCGGACCGTTTCGGTAGCGTGGCGGACTCGGTGGACATTCATTTCCCGCGCGATGCGCCGCCGGGTCTCGTCAAGGAACTTGTGACCGACATCAAGCGAATCCCGCACGTGTTCAAAGGCTTCAACACCACCGGATCGTGACGGACAAAAAAGAGGAAACCGACCATGGCCACACCCACCTTCCGCTTCGACCCGGTGGAAATGCCGCCGGAAGCCAAAGAGCTACGCAACGAAGTGCGTTCTTTCATCAAAGAACACGAACATGTGATGGGTTTCTCTCGCGGCGAGTATAACCGCGAATTCAGCCGCGCCATGGGCAAACAAGGCTGGATCGGCATGACGTGGCCAAAACAATATGGCGGCCACGAGCGCACGTCCTTCGAACGCTACGTCGTCATCGAGGAAATGCTGGTGGCCGGCGCGCCGCTGTCCGCGCACTACACCGGCGACCGGCAAAGCGGACCCAACCTGTTGCGGTTCGGCACTGAAGAGCAAAAGAACTTCTTCCTGCCGCGCATCGCCGCCGGTGAACTGGCGTTCTGCATCGGCATGAGCGAACCCAACTCCGGCTCCGACCTCGCCGGCACGCGCACCCGCGCGGTCAAGGTCGATGGCGGCTATAAAATCAACGGCACGAAACTCTGGACATCCAACGCGCACCGCGCCGACTACGCGATCCTGTTCTGCAAAATGTCCGGCGATGGCAAGGAAGAACCCGACCGTCACGCCGGCGCGACGCAATTCCTGCTGGACCTGAAGTCTCCCGGCATCGACATCAGGCCGGTGATCAATCTGCTCGGCGAACATCACTTCAACGAAATCTTCCTCACCGACGTCTTCGTTCCCGACAATCGCCTTCTGGGTAAGGAAGGCAACGGCTGGAACCAGGTTACCAGCGAGCTGTCGTTCGAACGCAGCGCCCCCGATCGTTTCCTCGTGCTGTTTCAAATGTTGCGAGAAATGGTCCGCATGGCCGGCCCCGATCCCGACCGCGCCACCGCCGCCGCGTTGGGCAAACTGATCTCGCAACTCGCGACACTTCGCGGCATGTCCGTCTCGATCGCCGGCATGTTGCAGGAAGGCCTCAATCCCAACAATGAAGCCGCCGTCGTGAAAGATCTCGGTACGCGGTATGAGCAGGACATCCCCGTGGTCGCCCGCCAATTGTTTCCGACCGAGCCGGAACTGGAAGCCATCGACCTTTATACATCGATGATCGCCCGCTCGACGATGAACGCGCCGAGGTTTTCGATCCAGGGGGGCACACGGGAAATCCTGCGCGGCATCATCGCCCGCGGTCTCGGCCTGCGATAAGCCCGCGATAAGAAGGAACAAGAAAAATGGCCATTCGCGACGAAACCCGCATGCTGCTGGAAAGCATGAGCCGGCTGTTCGAGGACCACTGCACCAAACAAGTCGCCGACGCCGCCGAAACCGGCGTCTTTGCCCAATCCCTGTGGGATCAGGTCGCCGAAACCGGCGTGCCGCTCGCCGCGCTGCCGGAATCAGCCGGAGGCGCCGACGCGGAGTGGTCCGACCTGTTCGCCGCCCTGCGCGTCGCCGCGCGGTACTCGGCCCCCATTCCCCTGGCCGAAACCATGCTCGCCGGTTGGGCCGCCGCCGCGTGCGGTCTTGAAACCCGCGACGGCCCGATGACGGTCGGACCGGTACGATCCGCCGACAATTTGACCCTGGAACGAGACGGCAACGGTTGGCGACTGTCCGGTGTGGCGACACGGTTGCCTTACGCGTCCCATGCCACGCGCACGGTGCTGATCGCCGATGGACCGGACGGGGAGATGGTGGTCGCGCTCGACGGTCCCCGGGGGGGCTCCGGCGGGGCCACGCTGACCAAGGGCAAAAACATCGCCAATGAGTCGCGCGATACGCTGACGTTCGCCAATGTCCGGCTGTCCGCCGATCAGGCCGCGCCGGTCTCGGGCGGCGTCTCGCGGCGGGCGTTGTATCAGCGGGGGGCCCTCGCGCGGGCCACGATGATGTCCGGTGCCCTGGAAAAAGCCATGGATCTGGCGGTGAATTACGCCCAGGAGAGGGTGCAGTTCGGCAGGCCGATCTCGAAGTTCCAGGCGGTGCAGCAGAACCTCGCCGTCCTCGCCGGCCAAACCGCGGCTGCCGTCGCGGCCGCCAACCTGGGCATTGAGGCTCTGTCAGACCCGGATCCGGACCGCCAGGAATTCCTGATCGCCATCGCCAAGACCCGCGTCGGGGAAGCCGCGACCCTGGCGTGCGAGATAGCACATCAGGTGCACGGCGCCATCGGCTTCACGAAGGAATACGCGTTGCAACTTTCCACCCGTAGATTGTGGTCCTGGCGGGAGGAGTTCGGGGGCGATCCGGAGTGGGCCGCCCGCGTGGGGGCCTATGCATGCCGCCGCGGCGCCAGCGATCTCTGGCCCATGCTGACGGATGGGTAAGGAATTCCGGGAGAAAATCTTATGAAAACCGCGTCATATTGAGTGGGGTGGTTGGCAAAAGAGGCTAAGCTGGGTTACACACCGCCGCACCCGCGTTCACGTTGGTCTTCAGCGAAGATCGCGAGGCCGGGGGTCAGTTCGCGTCGGGTCGGCAGGTAGAATAGGCGGAGTTATCGTGCCGCGAGAAGTTGTGTCATTAAAGACCACTAACAGGCTTGCGTTGTCGGATCACGAGGCAATGTTCGTTGAAGGTTCGGACGCGCCACGCGCCGGAGCGGATCTGCGCGCGGCTCGCGAACGCCTCGGCTGGGCGTTGGCTGACGTTGCCGCGATGTTACGAATTCGCCCGACCTTTCTCGAGGCGCTGGAAGACGGTTGCCTGACGCGGCTGCCCGGCAATATCTATGCCCTCGGTTTCTTGCGCACGTACGCCTCCGCGCTTGGCCTGGACCCCGACGAGGTCGCGCGCCGTTTCCGCGCCGAGGCCGGCGACATCCACAAGCATTCGGAACTGGTGTTTCCGGCTCCCGTGGCCGATCGCGGCCTGCCCGCCGGCGCGTTGATCCTTTTGGGGCTGATCCTGGTCGGTGGCGCCTATATCGGCTGGTATCGTTTGTCGGGTGAAGGCAAGCTGCCCGCCGAGACGGTGATACCGGTTCCCGCGCGGCTGGCCAGTCTCGCGGATCAGGCACTGCCGGGTCCGGATGGGCGCGTGACGATCGTCGAACCGCCCGCGCCCGCCCCCGTCGCACGGCAGCCGGACGACGACAACCAGTTCGAACCGCGCCAGGCCGCCGCCGAGAACCCACTGCTGCTGCCGGATCCGGCACCTCCGCCCCTGCCGCCGATCGAGGAAATACACGCCTCCATTCCGGGCGCCACGGCCACCACCGCGATCGCCATGCCGGTCACGCAGCCGATGCGGCGCGCGGAGGAACCGGCGCGGGGGCCAGCCGATCCGTCTTCGGCGACGGGCGATCCCGAAGCGTCGCGCGTCATGCTTCGTTTCACCGGGGACACCTGGGTGCAAGTCAAGGAACGCGGCGGTCAGACGCTGTTGTCAAAGGTGATGAAATCGGGAGAAACCTTCGCGGTGCCGAGCCGGGACAATCTGGTCCTGACAACCGGGAACGCCGGCCGGGTGGACATTCTGGTCGATGGCACGTTGATGCCGCCGCTCGGTGGGGCGGGCGCGGTGCGTAAGGATGTGCCGCTGGACCCGGACCAGTTGAAATCCGGGTCTGTCGTTCCAGCTTCCACGAAACGGTAACGCCACCATCCCTGGCGAAACAGGCGTGGCTCGCCTATCTTCACGGCTAAGGCTTAGGCCAGTTGGGAGTCCTTCATGAGCTATCGCCCCTATCAGGAAATTCAGCGGCGTAAGTCGCGCCGGGTTTACGTGGGCAAGGTTCCGGTCGGCGATGGCGCGCCGATTACCGTCCAGACCATGACCAACACGTTAACGACCGACGTTGCCGGCACGGTCGCTCAGATCAGGCGGGCCGAGGCCGCGGGTGTCGACATCGTCCGCGTCTCCTGCCCCGATCAGCCCAGTGCGCTGGCGTTGAAGGAGATCGTGAAGCAGGTCGAGGTGCCGATCGTCGCCGACATCCATTT
>PLSZ01000090.1 GCA_003164305.1 Acetobacteraceae bacterium | reverse complement strand
GGTCGCCGCGCGGCGACCTGATCGCGTTCACCCGTTACGCCGGCGATACGTCCAACTTCTCCATCGGCGTGATGCGGCCGGATGGCTCGGGCGAGCGGATATTGGCGGACGGCTGGCTGGTCGAGGGCCCGACCTTCGCGCCGAACGGCCGCGTGCTGATGTTCTGGCGCGAAACCCGCGGCGACGCGCGCGGCGCCGGCTTCTCCGCGCGGCTGTATTCGATCGATGTGACGGGCTTCAACGAGCAGCCGGTGCCGACGCCCACCGATGCCACCGATCCCGCATGGTCGCCGTTGGGGACGTAAGAATATGATGGGGCGCGCGTGTCTGGCGCAATCCTGTTCCGCGACTTGCCGTCCGGACGGAATGCTCGGAAAAAAGCCCTTGCGCGCCCGGAGTGGGATATGGCAGTAATGCTGTCCTAAATCAGGGCCGACCCGAGAGGAAACCATGTCAGACATCGCCATCACCCGCACCAACTCGCCGAAGACTCCGCCCTCGGATGATTCGCTGACCTTCGGCAACGTCTTCACCGACCACATGTTCCTGATGAACTATGAGGACCGGAAGGGTTGGCATGATCCGAGGATTGTCCCGTACGGGCCGTTTTCGCTCGATCCGGCGTGCTGCGTGCTGCACTACGGGCAGGGGATTTTCGACGGGTTGAAGGCGTTTCGCGGCAAGGACGGGCATGTGCGGCTGTTCCGCCTGCCGGATCACGCGCGGCGGCTGAACCGGTCCGCGCATTATCTGTGCATTCCGGAGATCGATCCGGCGATGGTCGAGCAGTCGATCCGCGCTCTGGTGGAGATCGACCAGCATTGGGTGCCGAAAAAGCCGGGCACGTCCCTGTACATCCGCCCGACCGTGATCGCGACTGAAACGTTCCTCGGCGTGCATCCGTCGCACTCGTATCTTTATTACGTGATCATCGGCCCGGTCGGCGCGTATTATAAAGAGGGCATGAACCCGGTGCGGATTTTGGCCTCCGATCAGCACGTGCGCGCGGTCAAAGGCGGTCTGGGCGCGGCCAAAACGATGGCGAATTACGCAGCCAGCCTTTACGGGGCCGAGGAAGCGCAAAAAGCTGGATTTACGCAAGTGCTGTGGCTCGACGCCATTGAGCACAAGTATCTCGACGAGGTCGGCACCATGAACATCATGGTGAAGATCGGCGATGAGATCGTGACTCCGCCCTTGGGTGGCGCGATCCTGGCCGGGATCACGCGGGATTCCGTGCTGACGTTGCTGCGCGAGTGGGGGATGCGTGTATCGGAACGCCAGGTCTCGATCGACGAGGTGCTGGAGGCGGCGAAAGCTGGCCGGCTGGAGATGTGGGGGACGGGGACCGCCGCGGTGATTTCTCCGGTTGGAGAGTTGGGTTACAAGGGCGAGCGGTATGTGATCAATGATGGAAAGACCGGGGCGCTGACACAGAAGTTGTATGATACGATCGTGGGGATTCAATACGGTGTCGCGCCGGATCCGCACGGCTGGGCGCGGTTGCTGGGGAACTGAGCGGACGCCCGAGGGGGTGGCATGGCCTGACGCGAAAACCGGAAGGTTTCGTGTGGGCCTGAACACCGAAAGAAAGTAAGGCTTTACCACTGAGAACACTGAGGGCCACTGAGGGCCACTGAGAAGGTTAAACGTGGCGCTTCNNGTGGCCCTCAGTGTTCTCCGTGGTAGAGTCTTGCTTTCTAGCCAGAGTCAAGATTCCGGCGCTGCTGGAGACCCGGCTACAGAACGTCCTTCACATCGGTGGCGTGGCAAAGCTCCTCGTCTCCGACTGTGCCTTTCCCCTCGGGCACCTCGATCAACCGCACTTTCACCCACTCGTCGTCGATTTTCTCGATAACCTCGGCCGTGATATCGCCAATCAGGCTCAATTTCGCGCCGACCGGAACCGCGATCAGTTCAATCATCCCCGTCTCCTCCCTAAAACAGAACGCTCAAATTCTTCGCCAGCAATACGTTCTGTTCCAGGATCAGTTCGCGCCGCGCGATCAGCCATGACTCGCCGTTCCGCCGCAGCGTATCGGTCCGCCGGCCGATAAACGTATAGTTCTCGTATTCAACGCGACTCTGGAACACCAGAAAGCGGCTGCCGACCGTGACCTCAAGCGGATCTTCCACCGATGGCGCCACGTCTAGCAAACGAATGTTGCTGACCATGTGCGTGACCCGGGACAAGGGTTCTTCCGCGTAATGCACACCGGTCAGGATCTGCTCGACGCGTTTGGTGACCGTCCACTTGTCTTCGTCGAACCAGGAAATGCCTTCCCCTTGCCGCGTGTTCTCTCGCGCGTCCTGCTCGCCGAACTTCACGTTGCGGCGGATTGGCATGAAATAAACCAGATCCTCGGCCAGCAGATCGAGCCACTCGCGGAATTTGCGTGCGTCCAGCAGGTCGGCTTCCTGATACAGGAACTCTTCGACCTCCTGCTTCAGTTCGAACCAGGCGAGTCCCCGTTTCATTCCGCCGCGTCCCGCAACGGCGCCAGATCGCGGCCGAGTAACGAGTCCCACAACTCGCCTTTCAGATATCGGGCGTAAACCCGGTAGTAATTGCGCGGCGTCTGGTCGGTGATCTGCGTCGAGACCATGCCGGGAACCGGATCGTCCACTTTATAAGCGCCCATCGACATCTGATAATTGAACGGATAGCGCCGCGCGATCGTGCCTTTGCTGGCCTGCGTCGCATAGAGCCAGTTTTCCATGTCGTCCTGCTCGGTCATGCCGGCGGGTCCGGAATAGCGCATGTAGAAATGCCGCAGCACGTCCTTCACAAAAGCGGGCGCGTCGGCATCGACCAGGAAGAACCGCCAGGCCTCGGTTTCCGTCGTGCCGTGGGGATGCCAGACGCACAACGCGCGCGGCTGGCGGCCATGCCAGGACGTGTTGGGGAATAAATTGCCGGTAAACGGCAAAAGCCGTGCTTTATCGCCAAGCCGGCGTTGCCGCTCGTAAAACGCCTGGCGGAAATATTCCTCGACCTCCGGATATTGTGCGTAACCCGTTTGATAGTCGAATTGTTCCGGCATATGCACGCTGTGCATGCCGTGGCCCTGCGGAAAGCCGACCCAGACGTGCTGCCCCTTGGCATATTCGTTGTCGCGCCGCTGGCCCCGTTGCGCCGAAGGTCCGATGCCGATCATATCCACGGACCGGTGCGACGGATTGTGATAGGTGTCGCCAAGGAAATTCTCCGCCGCGAACTTCCAGTTGGTTGGGAGGATCCATTTTTGTACACCAATCACCTCGGACCCGCCGGGCCTTCCGTCCCGGCAATCCAGCACCTGATCGAGATGATCCACCGCGCCGCCGAAATACGTCATCAGGTCGGGCGCCTCCGGGTCCCACGAAGCCCAGACGGTGCTCTTGTATATCTCCAGTTTCGGGACCTCGATCAGCGACCACTCGGCGCGGTCGAGGGTGCCTTCGTACAGCGCACGATACAGCGGTACGCCTTGCAGCTTGCCATCGGTCGTATAGCTCCACGAATGATACGGACAAACGAATAGCGATGTATTGCCCTGCTCGTAGCGGCAAATTTTCATCCCCCGATGCCGGCACGAGTTAAGGAAGACGTGCACCTTGCCCTGGGCGTCACGACACAGGATGACGGATTCGTCTCCCATGCGAGAGGTGAAATAGTCGCCGGGATTCGGGATCTGGCTTTCATGACCAACGAACAGCCAGGCACGGCTGAACAGGCGCTCCAGTTCTTCCTTGTGAAACTCGGGCGAGACAAAGATTTCACGACTGATCAGGCCGCGTTGCGTGTCGATCAGTTGGTCGATCGGCAGGGACGTCATGGTCCGGTCCTCCGTGTTTTCCGCTGCTCTATCCCAACCGCGCCTTCGCCTGCATCGCGATGCCGCCACTCCTCGAAACCGCGTAAAGCTCCGCTTCACTCTCGCTGGTCATTCGCCCGCACAGCGTGAACGGCGCATCATCGAAGATTGGCGCTCGTGCGCGCATGGTGAACGTCGCGATCGGCCGGCTGACATGATCCCGCAGCAAATCCAACAAACATTGTTGCGAGAACGGTCCATGCACCACCAGGCCCGGATAGCCCTCGGTTCCCATCGCGTACGGCCGGTCGTAATGGATCCGATGTGGATTGAACGTCAGCGCCGAATACCGGAACAGCGAGACCGGATCGGGCGTGATCGTCCGCGTCCAGGTCATGCCCGCTGGTGGAGGCTCGGTCGTTGGGATACCGGATTGAGACCCAGGCGCCACCGCTTCCCGAAACACGCTGACGCTATCCTCGGTCAACGCCAACCCGCGCGGTGTATAAATCCGCCGTGTCTGGGTGGCGACGATCAACGTGCCCGTCCCGCCCTTACGCACTCCCACGTCGGAAAATTCCGTCTCCCGCCGCAGCTTATCGCCAACCAGAACTGGCGCGTGAAATGTCAGCGTTGCACCCGCGTACATCCGGCGCGGCAACGGCATCTTCGGCAGCACGCCGCTTTCCAGCGGCAATCCATCCGCGCCCAGAGACGACAACCGACTCGCCGCCGGGAAATACGCCAGATGCCAGCCCGGAGCGATCGGTTCGCCCTCCACCGGAGGCCTCTCATCGCGATCGAACGTAACCAACATGCCACGCAATGGCGCCGCCGTCGCGACATCCTCGTCGACCACTTTGGTTCCGAGCCGCGCCCGGATCGGTTTGAGATCGATCTCAGTCATGCAACGTCCATCCTTGCAGCGCGGCCGCTTCCTCACGGCATCGTTCCGGGCCGCCGAGCACCTGCCGATTGAACCCAACCCTCTTGAACCAGTAGTGCAGGCCAAGCAAATCCGTGAACCCCATGCCGCCGTGCGTCTCGGTGGTCATCCGAGCCACCTCGCGCGCGACATCCGCGACATGCGCCTTCGCATGGCACGCCGTCAGTCCCGCTTCGTCGGGCATCGCATCCTGGGCATGCGCCGCGTACCACACCATCCCGCGGCACGGCTCCAACATCGTCACGCAATCGGCGAGCACGTATTTAACGCCCTGGAAGCTGCCGATAACCCGCCCAAACTGCACCCGCTCCTTGGCGAAGGCGACCGCCCGATCGAGCATCGTCTGCGCCGCGCCCACGGTATCGGCGGCCAGCACGACCCGCCCAGAGTCCAACACCCGCCGCGCCGACGCGAGTTTGTCATTGGCCGCGACAAGCAACTCCGCCGCGGTCGCGTTGAACGTCACATCCACCAACGGCCGTGTGCGATCCAACGAACGATGCGACACCGTGGTCACCGCGGACGCCTCAACCAAGGCGGCGGTGCCATCGCGAAGATAAATAAGAAAATGCGTCGCCGCCCCGGCATCCATCACACCACTGACGGTCCCCGTCAGCCGCGCGCCATCCAGCGTCACCGAGGCCGTCCCCGTCTGTCCCGCCAGTCCCGCGAAGCCAACCGCGACCCGTGCTTCGCCCGCCGCGATCGCCGGCAAATACTCATCCTGTTGCGCTTCCGTCGCGCTGTTGATGAACGCCAGCGGCGCCATCACTGTCGTGCCGGTAAACGGCACAGGTGCGGCCGCGTAACCAAGCGCCTCGGCCGCGACGGCGGCATCCAACACGCCCAACCCGGCGCCACCGAATCGTTCGGGAACGATCAGGCCATGCAAACCGAGTTCCGACAGACCACCCCACAGACCTTCGTCAAAGCCGCCCCCCGGCTCGGCCAACGCGCGCAATTGCTCCATCGGCAGCCGGTCGCGCAGAAACGACCGCAACGAATCATCGAACTGCCGTTGTTCCAGGCTCAGACCGAATTCCATCAGCCTCTCCCAACCACGGTCGCGGTTTGCACCTTCGGCTCGCGAGGCAAATCCAATCCGCGCTCGCCAATAATATTCTTCTGGATGTTGTTCGACCCGCCGCCGATCATCAGCCCGACATCGTACATGTAATCGATGTTCCAGGTTGTGGCGTCATCGTCTTCCGCGTCCTCGCCGGCCGATTCAAACGGCAAGCCGGCCGCTCCCAGAGCGTCCACCGCCAGCGACGACAGCCGGAACCCCAGCATGGTGCCGCCGTACTTGACGATCATCCGCTTCACACCGGAATCCACACCCTGCGCAGCCTCGGTCAGCAGCCGCAGATTATGCGCTTTCCAGGCAATGACCTCGCCTTGCAGCCGCAGCAGCCGGTCGCGAAATTCGGCCTGGCGGATCAACGGAACGCCATCGACCTCAGTCGTGCCCAACATCCGCACCAGTTGTTCAAGCCGCGAAGTGACCTTGTCCGCGTTGCCGATCATCGAGCGTTCGTGCTTCAACGTCACATTCGCGACGTACCACCCCTTGCCGCGGCCGACGACGATCTGCTGCTCCGGCACTTTGACGTCGGTGAAAAACACCTCATTGAACTCGCTACGTCCTGTCATCGTTTTCAATGGCCGCCGGTCGATGCCCGGCGAGTCCATCGACAGCAGCAAATACGACAAGCCCTCGTGTTTCGGCGCGTTCGGTTCGGTGCGGCACAGCAGAAACATCATGTCCGCGTAATGGGCGGAACTGGTCCAGATCTTCTGGCCGTTCACCACCCAGAACCCATCCTTCAATTCGGCCTTGGTCTGCGCGTTGGCGAGATCGCTGCCGTTGCCCGGCTCCGAATACCCCTGGCACCAGATGATGTCGCCGCGAATCGTTGGGCCCACGTAAGCGCGTTTCTGGTCCTCGGTGCCGACCTCCAACAGAGTCGGGACCAGCATCGAAACGCCCTGATTGGTCAGACCGGCATAAATGTTCGCGCGCGCGAACTCGGCGGCGATGACCGCGGCTTCCATGACATCGGGCGGTTTCCCGGCGCCGCCATATTCGACCGGAATGGTGCGCCCGACATAACCGTGTTCGAGCAGGATCTTCTGCCAGTCCAGCGTCTTCCGGTCCGGCCGCTTGCGCCCGCCGCCGACCTTCGGCGATCGATGCCCATGCGTCGCGATGAAGCCGCGGATCTCCGCCTGCAATGCCTGGTATTCTTCCGACAGACTGAGGTCCATCGTTTCCTCCGTTTCATCCTTGGCGTGGAGGATGGCGCGGAAACGCCATCCTCGCCAGAGTGCCTTCAGCCGGTCTGCATGATATGGATCTGCCGGTCCGCCAGCAGTTCCTTCGTCTTCGCGCCATAAGCGGCCATGTGCGGCGACGCCGCGTGCGCCTTCAGATGATCGGGGCTTTCCCATTTCTCGACCACGACAAACGTATCCTCCCCGTACTTGGCGGGCGAGTTCGGTGCGTCGACGACCGGTCCGTATTCGATGCAGCCGGCCTCGGCGTGCACCGCCGGCATGTTGGCGTGGAACATCTCCAGCACCTCGGCGCGTTTGCCCGGCTTCGTGGTGATGACGGCGAGAACATGGATCATGATTGTTTTCCTCCTGGTGTGCGCCTCAGGCGACTGGTCTATCATGCCCCAACCGGAGGAGGAAACGAACCCATGAGCTATGCCGCGCCCTACGCGGGCCTGAAAGTCATCGATGTCAGCCAGGGCGTCGCCGGTCCTTACTGCGCCATGATGCTGGCCCAGTACGGCGCCAATGTCATAAAAGTCGAGCCCACCGACACCGGAGATTGGGCACGCGGACTCGGCACCAAATACGGCGATCACACGGCGTATTCCATTCCGTCGAACATCGGCAAACGCTCGATCGCGCTGGATCTGAAACAACAGACCGGCCGCGACGTGCTGTGGCGCCTGATCCAGGGCGCCGACATCTTCGTGCAAGGCTTCCGTCCCGGCGTCATCGACCGCCTCGGCTTTGGTTACGACATCGTGGCGGAACGCGAGCCGCGCATTCTGTATCTGTCGGTCTCCGGCTTCGGCCAGAAAGGTCCGCTGGCGGAACGGCCGGCGATGGATCCGGTGTTGCAGGCCTATACCGGGATGATGTCGGAAAACCGGGGTCAGGACGGCATTCCGCATCGCATTCCGTTCATATCGATCGACATGAGCACGGCGATCTTTTCCTTCGGCGCGCTCGCCGCCGCGTTGCTGGCACGGCAACAGGAACCGCGCGGGCGGCACATCGATGCCAGCCTGATGCAGGCCGCCGCCGGATTGCAGGTGGTGCGGCTGATGTCGTCCTTTCTGGAGGGCGGCGTCACGCGGCCAGGCATTCCGCCAGGCGGGGTCTATCAAACCAAGGACGGATTCATGTCGATCACCGTGGTCCGCCCGTGGGAATGGGAGGGCTATTGCAAGGCCGTCGATCAACCCGCTTTCGGCGCCAACGAGCACTATCGCACGCCGGAAGGACGCGAGCCGCACGCCGGTGAAATCGACTCCGTGCTGCGGCCGTTGCTGGCGACCGATACGACCGCCGCATGGTCGGCGAAATTCACCGAGCACCGGATCATGCACGAAGCGCTCAACTCGTATCCGGCGTTCCTTCAGCAGCCGCATGTCGCGGAGAGCGGCGCCGTCGCGTGGACGCACCATCCGCACGTGCCTCAGGCGATTCCGTTGCCGAACATCATCGGCATGGAGCCATTCGAGGATGGCGCGCCCCGTACCGTGGCGCCGTCCAAAGGCGAACACGGCGCGGCGATCCTGGCCGAGCACGGCTATTCCGCGGGCGAGATCGACACGTTGATTCAATCGGGGATTCTGGTTACCGGATGACCGACAAAAAAATAAGGGAGAGAGCCAACCATGAAAGCATCCTTCACCCGCCGCGCCGCGCTCGGTGCCACGGCGGGCCTCGCCAGCATTGCGTTGATCGGCCGTGCGAAAGCGCAACGCGCGCCGATTCGCGTTGGCGTTCTGACCGACATGGCCGGGGCGTACGCGGCGAATACCGGCCCAGGATCGGTGGCTGGAACAGAGTTGGCGGTGGAGGATTTCCGGAAGGCGCATCCGGATATTCCAGTTGAAGTCGTCGCCGCCGATTTGCAATTGAAGCCCGATGTGGCGTTGGCTATCGCGGGAAAGTGGCTCGACAGCGACGGGGTTGATCTGATCACCGACGTGCCATTGTCCTCGGCCGCGTTCGCGATCGGCGACATGGTGAAGCAGAAAGACAAGCTGGCGATTTTCACCGGCGGCGCCTCGGCCGACATCACCGGCGGCCATTGCGGGCCGAACCATCTGCACTGGGTTTACGACACGTGGTCGATGCCGCACGGTGTGGTCGACGCGACGGTGAAAGAGGGCGGCGACACCTGGTATTTCATCACCGCCGATTATGCCTTCGGCCACTCGCTGCAAAAGGACGCCGCGAGCTTCGTCACCGCCGCGAATGGCACCGTACTGGGCCAGGCGTTGGCGCCGTTTCCCGGCACCACGGATTTTTCCTCNNATGAAGGTCGCGGGTCTGATCTTCCTGATCCATGACGTGCATGGCGTCGGCTTGTCCTCGGCGCAGGGCGTCTCGCTGACGGAACCGTTCTATTGGAACCTGAACGACGGGACGCGTGCATTCGCGAAACGCTTCGCCGTGAAGATGCCCGGCAACGTTCCGGGTTCGGTGCATGCCGGTCAGTATTCGGGTGTGATGCATTACCTCAAAGCCGTGGCCCATGTTGGGTACGATAAGGCGAAAGCCAGCGGCCGGGCGGTGATGGAGGTGATGAAAGCGACCCCGACCGACGATCCATTGTTCGGCAAAGGCATGGTGCGCAAGGACGGCCGGGTCATTCACGATCTGCATCTGTTTGAGGTGAAATCGCCGGAACAGTCCAAGGGGCCGTGGGATTATTACAACCTGAAGCGGACCGTTCCGGCGGCGGAAGCGTTCCGGCCAATGAATCAGGGCGGCTGTTCGCTGGTGTAAGCCGCCGCCCGCGAGGCCTTTGGCCGTCGTTCGCGACGCCTCCGTATCGTCTTCCTCGGGCTCGACCCGAGGATGACGGGAAAACCGAACAAATTCCTCCGCGGTGGGCTATCTTGATGCCTCCCTTGGACGGTTGGCGTAACTCGCCAGGCAGAACATTGGCCTATGCCGTCATTGCCGGTCACGAAAACGTGGAAAGATCGATTTGTCCGGTAAACGCGGTCGCGACGGGCCCGGTCATCAGGACGTGGTTGTCCTCCCGCCAGGCGATCATCAGTTCGCCGCCATCGACCTCCACGATCGCCGCCTTGCCGGTCAGGCCCCGGCGGGCGGCGTTGACCAGCGCGGCGCAGGCGCCCGACCCGCAGGCCAGCGTCAGTCCAGCGCCACGTTCCCACACCCGCAGCCGAAGCCTCTCCGGCGTGATCACCTGGGCGAAGCCGATATTTGCCCGGGTGGGAAACAGCGGATCGTGCTCCAGCACCGGGCCGATCTCCGCGATGGGCACCGCGCCGATGTCGGGCACGAAGAACGTCGCGTGCGGATTGCCCATGCTGGCGGCGGCCGGGTTGGAAACCGGCCCGGCGCGCAAATCGACCTCCAGCGTGTCCATCGGGCGGGCGAGGGGGATGTCGCGCCAGTCCAGCCGCACCGGCCCCATGTCGACGCGCACCTGACCATCGGGCAGCACCGCTGACGGCAGATCTCCGGAGATGGTGCGGATGGTCTGCCTTGCCCGCCCGGTTTCGGCGGCCAGGAGATGCACGACGCAACGCGTGGCGTTGCCGCAGGCCCCGGCCTCGGAGCCGTCGGGATTGCGGATGCGCATGAACGCGTCCGCCCCCGCGCCGGCCGGCTCGATGACGATCAACTGGTCGCAGCCGACCCCGGTCCGGCGATTGGCGATGGCGGCGGCGACCGCTGGGGTCAGGCCGAGCGCGCCCTTCCTCTCGTCGAACACGACGAAGTCGTTTCCGCAGCCGTGCATTTTTACGAACGGGACGCGCATGGATTTGATATAAGCGCGTCACGGCGGAAGACCAACGGTCATTCGAACCGCGAACAACGCGATGGGAGGTCCCGATGAACGCGCCGGTTGGCATGGACCCTTTGGGCGACCCATGGACGATGCCGCTGGAGCAAATGGACGTCTCCGACGCGCGATTGTTCCAGAACGACGTCTGGCCCGACTGGTTCGCGCGGTTGCGGCGCGACGATCCGGTACATTTCACCGCGGAGGCGCAGTTCGGGCCGTTCTGGTCGGTAACGAAATACAAGGACATCATGAAGGTGGAGACGAACCCTCGGGTTTTCTCCTCGGCGTCCGGGATCACCCTGGTGGATCAGGAAACCCAGTACCGGCTGGCGATGTTCATCGCGATGGATCCGCCGAAGCATGACGTGCAACGGCTGGTGGTGGCGCCGATCGTGGCACCTGGCAATCTGGCCAACATGGCGGGCACCATTCGCGAACGAGTGATCCGCATCCTCGACAAGCTGCCGCGTAACGAAACCTTCGACTGGGTCGAGCATGTCTCGATCGAACTGACCACCCAGATGCTGGCGACGTTGTTCGATTATCCGTTCGAGCGGCGGCGCGACCTGACGCATTGGTCGGATGTCGCGACCACCAACTTCAAGGCCCCCGACGCGCTGGTGAAATCCGAAGAAGAACGCTTCAACGAACTGAAGCAGATGGCCGCGGCTATGATGGGATTGTGGAATGAGCGGGTGAACGCGCCGCCGGCCGCCGATCTGATTTCGATGCTGGCGCATGGCGAGGCGACACGAAACATGGACCCGATGGAGTTCATGGGCAATTGCGTATTGCTGATCGTCGGCGGCAACGACACCACGCGCAACTCGATCAGCGGGGGATTGCTGGCGCTGAACCAGCATCCGAACGAATATCGCAAGTTACGCGAAAATCCTGGTTTGATCCCATCGATGGTGCCGGAGATCATCCGTTGGCAAACGCCGCTGGCTTACATGCGGCGCACCGCGCTGGAGGATGTCGAACTCGGCGGCAAAACCATCCGCGCGGGTGAGAAGCTGGCGATGTGGTACATCTCCGGAAACCGCGACCCCGAGGCGATCGAGCACCCCGACAGTTTCATCATCGATCGCGCTCGTCCGCGACAGCATTTGTCGTTCGGCTTCGGCATCCATCGCTGCGTCGGCAACCGGCTCGCGGAACTGCAACTGACCATCCTCTGGGAGGAGATCATGCGGCGCTTCCCGCTCATCGAGTTGATGGAGCAGCCGAAACGGGTATACTCCAGCTTCGTGCATGGCATCTCATCCATGATGGTGCGCATACCGGGCTAAAAAAAATAAGGGAGGACTTCGCCGTGAACGCTCCTGTCGCCATCGACTATCGCGCTCAGGCCCATCGGGATCCTTGGACGATACCGATCGAGGAGATCGATGTCAGTAACCCGTATCTTTATCAGGACGATACCTGGAACGGATTTTTCGCGCGGCTGCGGCGCGATGAACCGGTGCACTTCGTCAACAGTCCGATGTATGGGCCGTTCTGGTCGGTGACGCGGTATCGCGACATCATGACGGTCGATACCTCGCACAACGTTTATTCCTCGGACGCGGCGATGGGCGGGATCGCGTTGCGCGATGTGCCGTTGGAGTTTCGCAAGGAAAGCTTCATCGCGATGGACCCGCCGCGGCACGACGCCCAGAGGAAAATCGTTTCGCCGATCGTGGCGCCACCGAATCTGATGAAGATGTCGACGACGATCCGGGAACGCGCCTGCCGCATCCTCGACGCTGTGCCGCGCGGCGAAGTTTTCGATTGGGTCGATCGCGTGTCGGTGGAGCTGACGACACAAATGTTGTCGACGTTGTTCGACTTTCCGTTCGAGGAGCGGCGGACTCTGACGTACTGGTCGAACGTCGCCACGATCAACACCCGCGCCGGCACCGAAATCGATACGGAGCAGAAGCGAGAGGCCATTTTACAGGAAATGTTGGCGTATTTCACCGGCGTCTGGAAAACGCGTCAGCAATTGCCGCCCGCGTCCGACCTGATCTCGATGCTCGCGCACGGCGACGCAACCCGGGACCTACCGTCGCGGCCGCAGGAGTTCATGGGCAATCTGTTGCTGTTGATCGTCGGCGGCAACGACACGACGCGCAATTCGATCAGTGGCGGGTTGTGGGCGTTGAACCAGTTCCCCGGCGAATACGCGAAACTACGCGCCAACCCCGATCTGATTCCGAAAATGGTGCCGGAGATCATTCGTTATCAGTCGCCTGTGGTGCATATGCGGCGGACGGCTCTGTGCGACACCGAACTGAATGGCAAAACCATTCGCAAGGGCGAGAAGGTCGCGATGTGGTATATCTCGGGCAACCGGGACAGCGACGAGATCGAGGACGCCGACAGTTTCATCATCGATCGCGCCCGCCCGCGGCAGCATTTGTCGTTCGGCTTCGGCATCCATCGCTGTGTCGGCAACCGGCTGGCGGAGATGCAACTGACGATCCTGTGGGAAGAAATCCTGAAGCGCTTCCCGGAGATCGAGGTCGTGGAGGAGCCAAAACGAAGTTACTCCAATCTCATCCACGGCATCACCGAAATGAAAGTGCGCATTCCGGCGTAGAACCAACCGGCCAAGAAAAATGACGCGCCAGCCACCATCAGTCGTGCCAGGGCCTGACCCCATAGGCGTCAGGTTAAGGATTTGGCGGGGCTGGAATTGCCTCTCACCGTCCTGCTCGGGCTTGACCCGAGCATCAGTCGATGCGCGGTAGTCGCGTAACATCAACGCTGTGCGTGCGTGCAGTGATCCTCGGGTCAAGCCCGAGGATGACGAAAAAGGAGCAATCGTGCCTGTCTCGGCCCCTTACTTGATGCGTATGGAGCCTGACCCTGGCATCTGGTAACGTAGGCCCGGTGCTCTCAGGCAGGGCACGATTTCCGTGCGAGCCGATCCTCGGGTCGAGCCCGGGGAAGACGTCATGGGGGCGTCACGACCGAGCGTCCATGCCAACACCGTTTGGTCTAACTCCGGTCACGTCACGGACGGCAGCTTCGCGTCGTCGAACGCGACCCGCAAATCGTCCAGAATGCCGCGCGGACCGTTCGGCGGATTGAGGCATGGCTGGATCGCCACGCTGATCGTGCCCGGCAGTTTTCGAAACGCCAGACGGCCCCAGAATTTTCCGGAGTTGGTCATCACCGGCACCACCGGCAGCTTAGTACGTGACGCCAGCGCCACGACTCCAGGCTGTAGCGGCGGATGCTCCTGTCGATCGACGCGCGTCCCCTCGGGGAAGATGATGATGTGCCGGCCTTCGGCTCTCGCGCGGTCTCCCTCGCGCAACAGGGTCCGCAACGCCGACGCGCCGGCCTCGCGATCGACGCAGATCATGCCCGTGGCGTGAATGCAGCGCCCGAACAGAGGGATCTCGCCCAGTTCGCGTTTGACGACGAAGCAGGCGGCGGGAACGAGGGCGATCCACAGCAGCACATCGAATGTCGATTCATGACGTGAGGCGATCAAAACCGGCGGCGGCGGCAGGTTTTCCCATCCGGTGATGTTGACCCGAATACCGCAGATCACGCGCGCGGCCCAGATTTGCAACCTCGCCCAGAGGCGCGCCCATCCCATGACGCGACGCGGCGCCAGCACCGTGCACGCCGCGGCCGGCAACGTCAGCAGGAACGTGCTGACGAAGAAGAATACGTTGAACAGCGCGGAGCGGAGAAAAATCACGCGGCCGTTTCCATGACCAAAACCGCCGTCTCCGCTAATTCAAAAAAATCTTACCCGGGTTCATGATCCCGCGCGGATCCAGCGCCTGCTTCACCGAGTACATCACCGCCAGAGCGTCCGCGCCATGCTCCCGTTCCAGGAACTCCCGCTTGCCGATCCCGACGCCATGCTCACCGCTGCACGAGCCACCCAGATCCAGCGCCCGCGCCACGATCTTCTTGTCCAGTTCCCAGGCGCGCGCCAGGCCGTCCGGCTCCGGCGGCACCAATATGACCGTGTGGAAATTACCGTCGCCGACGTGGCCGACGATCGGCGCGGTCAGGCCGGACGCGGCGATGTCCTCTTTCGCCCCCAGAATGGCCTCGTTCAGCCGGGAAATCGGCACGATGGCGTCGGTGGCGATGCCCTGATGCCCCGGCTTCAGCGCCAGGCAAGCCCAGTACGCATCGTGCCGCGCCTGCCAGAGCTTGTTGCGTTCCGCGGCATCGGTCGCCCACCGGAAACCGCTGCCGTCGAACCCTCCGGCGATTTCCTCGGTCTGCTGCGCCTGTTCCTTCACGCTCGCCGCCGACCCATGGAACTCAAAGAACAAACTGGGCAGCCGTTCCAGCCCCTCCAGCTTCGAGTAAGCGATGCAGGCTTCCATCTGCACCTCATCCAGCAGTTCCATCCGGGCAACCGGAATGCCGGACTGCATGATGGCGATCACCGTCTCGACCGCGTCGCGCAGCGTGGGGAACTGGCAGGTGGCGGAGGACATCGCCTCGGGAATGCCGTGCAGGCGCAACTGGATTTCGGTGATGACGCCCAAGGTGCCCTCAGAGCCAACGAACAGGCGGGTGAGGTCGTAACCGGTCGAGGACTTTCGCACCCGTCCGCCGGTGCGAATGACGCGCCCGTCGGCCAGCACGACGGTCAGGCCCATCGCGTTCTCCCGCATGGTGCCATAGCGCACGGCGTTGGTGCCGGACGCGCGAGTCGCGCACATGCCGCCGATGGTGCAGGCGGAGGTCCCGGGATCGACCGGAAAAAACAACCCCTGATCGCGCAAATGCGCGTTCAACTGGTCCCGTGTGACGCCCGCCTCGACCCTGCAATCCATGTCCGGTTGGCTGACTTCGAGCACCTTCGTCATGCGCGACAGGTCCAGGGTTACTCCGCCGCGTACCGGCGTGACGTGGCCCTCAAGCGACGTTCCGGCGCCCCAGGGCGTCACCGGGATCCGTTCGGCGTGGCACATTGCCAGCAGTTTCGCGACTTCCTCGGTGCTTTCGACGAACGCGACCGCGTCGGGCATGACTGGAGTCTGCGTGTCCTGGCCGTGCGAGTGATGCTCCCGCAACCCGGCGTTGGTGGTGAACCGGTCGCCGAGGAAGGCGCGCGCGGCGTCGGTCAGGGCGGCGGGGAGGCGGGTGGTCGCGGTCTCGGACATGCGCGGTTCCTGTCACATCGTTGGCCGGGGTTTGGCGTCACAAGCCGGGTCTGACAAGGGTCCGCGTGATGGTCCGGTCCGGCGTCGTCAAAGCATCCGTTCTTCATCCCTGACGAGATGCCGCGGCGCCTCGCCATTCAGCACACTCCTGATATTGGCGATCGCGTTGCGCAGCCCGCCCTCGAAATTCCCCGGCACCGAGCCGGAGTTATGCGGCGAGCCGATCACATTCGGCAGCGTCAGAAATGGATGATCCATGCGGAACGTGCCATGCCGCACCGGCTCCACCCACCACGCGTCGATACAGGCAAAGAACCCAGGATACGCCTGGAGATGCGCGAACAGCGCCGCCTCGTCGATCAGTTCGCCGCGCGCCAGGTTCACCAGGATCGCGTCCGGTTTCATGATTGCCAGTTCGGCCGCTCCGAGCATGCCCAGGGTCCGCCGCGTCAACGGCGCTGAGATAACCAGCACATCGGCTGTGCTCAGGAAAAACGGAAGATTGTCCTGGGTGCCGATCCAGTCGACATCTTCGTTGGTCCGTCCGCTCCGATTAATCGCGTGGATGCGCAAGCCCAGGCCGCGCATCAACCGGGCGGTGGCGACCCCGATGCCGCCAAAGCCCAGAATTCCGCACACCATGCCGCGCAGCGACCGGTTGGGCTTGAACTGATTGAATTCACCGGCCACCAGAGCGTTGTGCTCGATCAGCAGGCGCTTCGCGGCGGCCAGGGTCATCGCCAGCGCGTGCTCTGCCATGCTGTCGGCATAGGCGCCGCCATTGTTCGCGATCGGGACGCCGGCCGGAAACTGGCTGAGGGGGATGTGATCGACGCCGGCTGTCATGAACTGGATCAGCCTGGCATCGCCGACCAGCGCTGCCTCCTGTGGCCGCAGTTCTTTCCCGGTGTCCCGCGCCAGAAGCGCGTCCGCCGCGGCCAAGGCGGCCGCTCTCGCCTGCTCGTCCAGATCGGCCAGCCAGACGGGATCAGCGGCGCCCTCCAGCAATTCAACGATCAGCGCCCGGGACCGGGCATTCGCTTCGAAGGTCACGGCAAGCGTGGTCATGCGGAAATCCTTTCGGCGCTCGTTGGCTGATCCTGACCCAATGCCGCCGCCAGGCCGCCATGGCAACGCCACGCGGCCACTTTTCGATCAGGCGCGCACAAGAACAGTTCTTTTTCACGAAGAAAAATGAGTTTTGATACATCGCTGTCAAAGATTAATTAATCGTCAGGCCGAATCATGCCGGGTCCTTACTCCCTGCTTGCCACAAAAACCGTTTTGATGCCCGGGTGACGCGCACGGTTGTAACCAGATTGCACCGATTGCCAGGCCAGTTTTCGTCCTCATGCCCCGACACGGGCGCACTGACGAACCCGGTGGATCCCATGTGCGGCGGACCTGCCAGGCCGGAACCGGAACCGACATGCCATCGCTTCTTCCCATCGGCGGCTCCATTCGTCTCAACGCCTCGGTAGGCGGGGCCGCAACGGTCATGCGCCAGGCCAATGGTGGCTTCGCCGCGCCCGATCACGTCTCCCACGGCCTTGATGTCTTCACCCTCTGCTGGGGGGCATCTTCGATCCTGGCCCTGGAAAGGCCGGGCTGATGGTGAACGCCGTTTCGGCCGGCGCCGGCCAATCCAGCAACTCAACCGGCACCACCGGCATCCTCACACCGGGTACGGACCTGACCAGCCCCATGCCGGCGCCGGACGGGTTCGCCGCGACAATCAACGGCTTCCAGACTGGCGATCAACTGGCGATCCAGGATGAGACGATCGCCGCGGCGAGCGTCACCGGCCCGCTACCGGACGTTTTCGGCACCAGCCGGACGGAACCTGGGCAATTGACCTTCGCCGGCGAGGCGGGAGCGGTCGCCGCCGGGAACAGCGGGCTGGACTGCTACGTCGCGGGCACCATGATCGCCACGACCCGCGGGCCGGTTCCGGTCGAAAGCATTCGTCCCGGGCATCGCGTGTGTACCGTACTCGGCGGCGATACGGCCGAGGTCATTTGGGTCGGCCGCCGCGCGGTCGAATGTGCCCGGCATCCCGATCCCGGGAAGGTCTGGCCGATTCGCGTCTCGGCGCACGCCTTCGGCCGCGGCATGCCGGCCGCCGATCTGCTGCTGTCGCCGGATCACGCGGTGTACGTGGATCGCGTCCTGATCCCGATCCGCCGGCTGTTGAACGGCAGGACGGTGCGCCAGGAGCTGACCGATCGCGTGTCCTACCACGCCATCGAACTGGCGCGGCACGATGTGGTCCTGGCGAACGGCATGCCGGCGGAGTCGTATCTGGACACCGGCGACCGGGCGCGGTTCAGCAACGGCGGCGAAGTTATCGCGCTGCATCCCGATTTCTCCGCCCGGGCCTGGGAGATGAGCGGATGCGCCCCGCTCGTTCAAACTGGCCCGGTACTGGAGGCGGTGCGCAAACGGCTGGCCTCCGATGTGGCGCGGCGCCAGCGCCGGATCCGCGAGACCTTCGCTCCGGGGAGCCAGTGGCCTCGCTGAACGCGTGATCCCGCGGTAGGCGGTTTCGCGATCGCCACGAGGCCAGGCCGCGGGGCGCCGAACGCCAGCCGGGACGCGAGGCCGCGTTGATCGCTGGCGCCGGGCGCACCGGCCCACTATCTTGCATCGAGGCGGGCTGCTCCCAGGCGGCTTGCTTCATGCCGGAACATTCACGGAGAGAGATTCATGCGCTTCCCCGCCCGCCTGGCGGCTGTTTGTCTGTTGATCGCGCCCGGCGTGACCGCGGGACAACTGCTCGCCGCGCCGCCTCCGCCGGCCCATCCGCCGGTGCCGCTCGCCGCGCATCGGGCGTTGTATGAGCTGACCCTCAGTTCCTCGCCCGGCAGTGGCCGCCAGATCGCCTCGGCGCACGGCACCATGGGGTATGAGGTGGTCGATGTCTGCGACGGGTGGGCGACGCGGCAGCGGCTGCAGATGACCATCACCAACGCCGATGGCCAGGATACCGACATGGATTCCGACTACGCGACCTGGGAATCGAAGGACGGGCTGAATTTCCGCTTCCACATGGTACAGAAATCCGACGGCGCGATCACCAATCAGACAGATGGGGGCGCCCACCTGACGAAGGTCGGGGGGCCGGGCGAGGTCCAGTACAAGCTGCCGAAAGATACCAAAGCCGACCTGCCGGCCGGCACGCTGTTCCCGATGATGCACACGCTGACCCTGATCAACGCCGCGCGGGAGGGCAAGAAATTCATTGCTTTGCCGCTGTTCGACGGCACCGACGACGACGGGTTCGAGGACAGCGCGGTCGCCATCATCGACCAGAAACCGCCGTTCCCGACGAAGTACGCGTTCCTCTCCCCGCTGGCCAGCACGCGGGTGCGGATCGCTTTCTTCGACCACGCCACCGGCTCTCAGACGCCATCCTATGAGGTGGCGATGCGTTACTGGGAAAATGGCGTGGCGGACGACATGCTGATGGATTTCGGCGACTTCGTGATGAACGCGAAATTGACCGAACTGACGCCGTTGCCGAAGCGGTGTTGAACGGCCGGCCGCCAAGGTGGGCCAGGGGGGGGCAGGCGTACCCCTTGACTTCCGGGCGCGCACGCCCTTTTTTGCGCCCCCTGCCGTGGCGGTTTTCACACCGTCCGCCAGGGTGCGGGCCGTTCGCCGAATTTGGCTGAACGGCTGGCCGAAGGGGTGTAGCTCAATTGGCTAGAGCGCCGGTCTCCAAAACCGGAGGTTGGGGGTTCGAGACCCTCCACCCCTGCCATTTCGTGTCGAGGCCGGTTTGGCCTGTGTTTTTGGGCCGCTGTTTGTCGGGGCCGGGTTCGTTTGCCAGGGTTTGTTTGGCCAGAGTGTTTGGGCCAATGTTTGTCGGGAGCATCGTGAGCGTGGCGTTTGAACCGCTGAAATTCGCGCGGGAAGTGCGGGTCGAGATCACCAAGGTGACCTGGCCCTCGCGCAAGGAGACGATGGTCACCACCGGGCTGGTGTTCGCGATGGCGGCGGTGACATCGATATTTTTCTTCGTGGTCGATCAGGTGATCGGCCTGAGCGTGCGCGCGATCTTCGGCGCGCATCTCTAAAAGGACGCAGGGTCATGGCCAAACGCTGGTATGTTGTGCACGTCTACTCCGGCTTCGAAAAGAAGATCGCGCAGCAGATCAAGGAGCAGGCCGCGCAAAGCGGTCTGGGCGAGCAGTTCGAGGAAGTGCTGGTCCCGACCGAGCAGGTCATGGAAGTGCGCCGCGGCCAGAAGGTGAATACCGAGCACAAGTTCTTCCCCGGCTATGTCCTGGTGAAGATGGACCTGACCGACGACGCCTGGCATCTGGTGAAGAACACGCCCAAGGTCACCGGTTTCCTCGGCTCGAAGACCAAGCCCAGTCCGATCAGCGAGGCTGAGGCGCAGCGGATTCTGAAGCAGAACCAGGAAGGCGTGGAGCGGGCACGCCCGGCGGTGCTGTTCGAAATTGGCGAGCAGGTGCGCGTCGCGGACGGTCCGTTCACCAGCTTCAATGGCACGGTCGAGGAAGTCGATGAGGACAAGGGCCGCCTGAAGGTCAGCGTCTCGATCTTCGGCCGCTCGACGCCGGTCGAACTGGAATACGGGCAGGTCGAGAAGGTCTGACGTTTCGGTGCGCCCCAACCGGATGAAGGCGCTGATCCAGAGCGGCCGTCCGGCGTTGGGCTGCTCGTTGATGTTCCCGTCGCCCCAATTGGTTGAAATGCCAGGCCACGCGGGCTTCGATTGGGTGCTGCTGGATTGCGAGCACGGGTCGCTGTCCGGCGCCGATGTCGAGGTCATGGCGATGGCGGCGGACGCCGTTGGGATCACCGCGATCGCCCGGCCGCGGAGCAACAGCGCCGCGGACATTCAGTCGGTGCTGGATCGCGGCGTCGCCGGCGTGCAGATCCCGCACATCGATACCGCCGAGGACGCTGTCCGGGCCGTCGCCGCGGTGAAGTTCGGACCGGGGGCGGGCAGGGGACTGGCGGCCGGCACGCGGCCCGACCGTTGGGGTCTGGGCGCGAAGATGCCGGACTTCGTCGAACAGGCGAACGCGGCGTCCCAGGTGTGCGTGCAACTGGAGTCGGAAACGGCGATCGCCAACGCGCGGGACATCCTCCGTGTGCCCGGGATCGATGTGTTCTTTATCGGTCCGTCGGATCTGTCGCAGTCGATGGGCTACCCGGGAAATCCAAAAGCCCCGCCGGTGGCGCGCGCCATCGACGAGACGCTTGCGTTGATCCGCGATGCGGGGAAGGCGCCCGGCATGCCGGCGACAGCGGAAGCGTTGGCCGAGGTGCTCGGAAGTGGGTGTTTGTACGTCTACACGCATCTGCCGCGCTTGCTCGGCGCTGGCGCGGCGGCGTTTCTGAAGGGCCGCCCGGCCGGGTGAGCGGAGGTGCCGCTCGCCTTCCGGCGTTACAGCCGGGCAGCGCGCCAGATGGGTTCGTCCTGGACCGTCCAGATCTCATCGACCCGGTCGATGGAGTTGACGATGCGCCTTATGCCGTCGGTCAACCGCGCCGCGTTGAAATTCAGTAGCAGCCCGAGTTGGAAACCGCTGAGCCGGAGATAGGTCAGCAGTTGCGCCTCATGCAGCGGATGGATCTGGGTCACCGACTTGATTTCCAGCACCAGCGTTTCCTCGACGATGATGTCGATCTGGAAAGACTGATCGAGCGTGCGGCCTTTGTAACGAACAGGCATCGAGCGCTGGCGGGCGAAGGGCAATCCAGCCGCCGTCAGTTCTTCGCACAGGCAGGCTTCATATACACTCTCCAGTAATCCCGGGCCAAGATGGCGATGCACTTCGATCGCGCAGCCAATGACGCGGCGGCTGAGCGTCGTATCCGGAATGGGTATCATGCGTTGCCCGTCCATGCTGGGGGACGGTAACCGTGGGAGGTTAAGCTTTCGTGAATGGATGTGTTGACACATAAGTGGGGCGGGTCGCGCCGCTCGCCCGGGCGCCCCTTCACCAGGATAATATTGGGAATGAAACTCCATGCGCGACTGGACCGGTCCGGGACCCATGATCACTGAACGAAGAATTTATCTGGGAGACGCAGAGGCGCGGCGGGCGCTGAGCATTGCCGCCTGGTCAGATGTTAAAATATGCAATCGGCTGAGCGTGCCGCGATGTCCGAATGAATGAAACCCCGTCGCCTGGTCCGGACCCTCCGCGGGCTCAGTGCCTCTGCGCCTTCTCTTTGAAAAATCTTTTTTTCTTGTTTCAACGTCCCGTCATCCCGGTCCATCGATCGTGTCCCACAGCCGCATCCTCCGCGCTGACGGTCCCGGTCTTACATTCCCGGTCCATTGCACCCCAGCCCGTTGTCAAACCGCCCGAGGATGCCCAACCTGCCGCCCTCAAACCCACCGGAATCCACCATGCCCCCTGCATCCGTCCTCATCACCGAAGAAGGCCCCCGCGAGGGCTTTCAAATCGAAAAAGGTCCGATCCCCACATCACGAAAAGTCGAACTGATCGACGCGCTGTCCGAGACCGGCCTGACCCGCGTTCAGGTCGCCTCCTTCGTCAGCTTCAGGCAGGTGCCCGGCATGGCCGACGCCGACGACATCGCGCGGCGCATCAACATCAAACCGGGCGTGGAATATACCGCGTTGTGGTTCAACGATGCCGGACTGGAACGAGCTCGTGCCAGCGGACGCCTGACGTTGGAAGGAAAAGTCCGCATCTACCCCTCCGACGCGTTCCTGAAGCGCAACATCAACCGCACGCCCGCGCAACATTTGGCGCACACGCACGCCGAGATCGCTCACTTCAAGGAACTCGGCATTCCCGTCCGCGACGCCTCCGTATCGAACGCGTTCGGCTGCAATTTCCAGGGCGACATCCCGCTCGCCCGGGTGATCGAATGCGTTGGCCAGCTGCTCGATCTCGCCCGCGAGCACGACGTCCAATTCGAGAAAATATCCCTTGCCGACACCATGGCCTGGGCCACGCCGCACACGGTGAAACGCATGATCGGCGCGATCCACGAAACCTATCCCGACGCACCACTCAGTTTGCATTTGCATGACACCCGCGGCATGGGCATCGCCAACGCTTACGCCGGACTGGAAATGGGTATTTCGAAGTTCGACGCCGCGGTCGGGGGGCTCGGTGGTTGCCCGTTCGCCGCGCATAAAGGCGCCGCCGGCAACGTCTGC
>PLSZ01000103.1 GCA_003164305.1 Acetobacteraceae bacterium | reverse complement strand
GCCCGTCTCGCCGCGCCGCCGCCCGCGGACGCGAACGACTTCATTTTCCAGTTCGATGCCTCGCGCGATTACAACCCGTCCCCCGGCCTGGAGCGGATCGAGGCCAGTGTGCTGGCAATCAATTCCGCCGACGATGAGCGGAATCCGCCGGAAACGGAACTGCTGACGCGGGCGCTGCGACGGGTGAGGAATGCGCGCCTGTTCCTGATCCCGGCCAGCGCNNGAGGCCACGGCACGACTGGTATGGCGAAATTCTGGAAGCGCCAAATGGCGGAGTTCCTCACGACCGTGCCCACGCGAGGTCGGTAGCCATCGCCAATCGCATCGGCCGCCAGAACGTGGTTGATCCGAACGATAGCAAAGTGGAACGGTCGATACGAACGATAGCAAGCCGGGTGCTCGGATCGAGGCGCATGGGATCGCTCATTGGTGATGCCGGCCGTTCCCAAACCTGACCGGAACGTAACTATGAAGCGACGATCGGCTGACGGACCAAACCGAGTTCCGGGCAGGCCAGAAAATGAACGAACTCGCAGCGGAATTCGACAGCCTGGGCCGCACCCCGATCGTGGCGGTCAGACGATCCGCTCTTTCACAGGAACGTTTATCGGGTTAGTCCGTATCGGTAGCCTGATGGTACTGATCCAGATAATTTCAGATGAGGATATTTCATGCCACGCATGGCTGATCGGATCGCCATCCGCATGCGCCTGGTCGGCCGAATGGGTGTCTGGACGGTGGCAGGTGAATGCATAGTCCCACCGCGACGCTCCACGCGCGCGCTGCTGGCTGCGATCGCGCTTTCCGCGCCGCGCCCGGTATCGCGCGGCTGGCTCTCCGGTTTGCTCTGGAGCCAGGGGCCCATCGATCCGCGCCAGCCACCCTTGCGGCTGGAAGTGCGCCGCTTGTTGGACGCGCTCGCACCGGCCGGGAAAGGGCTCCTGTCGGTCGACCGAGAGTCTCTGTCGCTGCGGCCCGGCGCGGCGCGGATCGACGTCGAGGAAATTCGGCGAGCAACGCCCGAGCAACCAGCAATGCTGTCCCTGCTGGACCGCGAATTGCTTGAAGATCTGGACGGGGTCGATCCGGCGTTCGACCACTGGCTCCGTCAGCAGCGCGAACAATTGCATGACCGGGCCAAGCGAGTGGCCGAAGCGAGATGGCTAGGACAAACCGAACCGGCGGACATTGTTCCGGCCGCGCGCCGATTGCTGTTCCTCAATCCGGTCAACGAGAAAGCATGGCGTGGCATGATGCGCGCATACGCCGGCCAGACTGACATTGAGGCGGCGACAGAGGCTTTCGAACAGTGCGGGGCCGCGCTGCGCCGTGAACTCGACACCGAGCCATCGGCGGAAACGCGGGCCCTGCTGGCTGAAATCCGCGAGCAGAAGCCGCTGACGCCAAACGAAACGATCATTGAACGGCCGTCTGGCCCTGAATGGAACGCGCCGCGGGTCGGGCCGCGGATCGGCGTTTTGCCGATCGACTGCGTCCGTTTGCCGGAGGAAGAAACGTTTCTCGGTCCCGGCATCGCGCGCGAGATTACCGAGCGACTGTCGCGGTTCTTTCGCATTGTCGTGACGGACGCGGAGGCGCTCGCACGGTTCGCGCGAGACAGCGATGACGCCGCCGCGATCCGCCGGGTGTTCGGGATTGATTACCTGATGCGTGGCACGATCCAGCGTGATCGCGGCAGGCTGCGCGTCTCACTGCGTCTGCTCGATTTGCGGGGCGAGGACCGGATCGTATGGGCTGATCGCTTCGATCGCGCGACGGACGATTTGTTGGCGGCCCAGCAGGGGATCGCGGCGGACGTGGTGGCGCGGGTCGAGCCGGAATTGCAAATGATCGAGGCGTTGCGAAACCCGTCTCGGCCGCGGGGAGATCTCACGGCCAACGATCTTGTGATAATGTCGATTCCTCCGATGCTCCGCATGGAGCGCGCCGGCTTCATGCAAGCCGGAGGTTATTTGGAGCAGGGCGTCGCGCTGGAGCCAAACTTTTGCGATGTGCACGGTTGGTATTCGTTCTGGCATGTCCTGCTCGTCAGTCAGGGCTGGACGTCGGAGCCGCGGCAGGCCCTGGCCCGTGGCGGCGAACTCGCTGAGCGTGCTGTGACGCTCAATCCGATGGCGGTTCGCGCGCTGACCATCTCCGGCCTGTTGCGCGCGCTTCAGGGCTACCCGTTAAACGAATCGGCCGCCCTCTACGACCATGCTCTCGACGTCAACCCAAACCTCGCCATGACCTGGGCTTTATCGGCCGTCAATTGTTTCAACATGGGAGATATCGAGGAAGCGCAACGGCGGTATGACACTTACAAATCGCTATCGCCGCACGATCGGCTGGCCTTCTTTTTCGACGCGTTCTTCGCGCCGATCCATCTGATCCGGCGCGATTACCATGCGGCGATCACGACCGGACATACGTTGATGCAACTCAATCCAGCGTTTTCCGCGGGCTATAAACCGCACCTCGCGGCGCTCGGTCATTTGCGTCACCATGAGGAAGCCGCCGCGCTGTTAGGACGGCTCCTGGCGATCGAGCCGAATTTCACCGTCAGGCGTTTCCTGCAAACCACATCAATACGGCGTCAATCCGATCGGGACCATTTCGTCGAAGGATTGCGGCTCGCCGGCGTCCGGGATTGTTCTTATGGCAAACCATCTTAAGACGCGTGAACAGGGTCACTTTGACAAGATCGAGGACGAAGGCGAAAGCCGCGGTGGCCAGCAGCACGCCGACCACGACCGCGACCGGCAGCAATGTCATAACGATATAGAAACCAGATAGCGACGCGATGATCGTGACGTCGATGACCGAGCACGCCATCAGCCGACATTCGGTTGCGAAGAGGGCCGCACATTGTCGATCGCCGCCGACATCGCCAGGAAATCGCCGGTCAGCATCAGGATCACCATCAACCTGGGCGTCAGGATTGCGTGCCAAGTCATGATCAATCCCGCTGTCAGGAACAGCATCTGATCGGGTTTCCGGATCAGAGAACGTAGGCAATACGTCAGAATCCGCTGAAACGTGATCCGTCCCTCGCGCACCGCCGCGACGATGCCGTCAAGGCCCGGTTCGGTCAGCACGATCCCGGCGGCGGATTTGGCGACATCGGTGGCNNTCGTTGGCGCCGTCGCCGCACATGCCGACCGTGTGACCGTGCGATTGCAGGGCCTGCACGATGTGGAACTTGTCCTCCGGCATGATGCCGGCGAACACGGCGGCGGTTTCGGCGGTGGAGGCGAAGTTGGCGGCCGGCGGTTCCACCGCGCCTTCAATGCCCACCGCCCGCGCGACCGTGCCAGCGGTAATCGGCGCGTCCCCGGTCAGCATCCAGGGGACCGGCGCCCAGAAGCGTGTCAGCGCCATGCGCCACGGGTTCGCCGCCATGCCGGGCATGGCGGCGTTCGGCCCGATCCGCGCGAGGCGCGGGCGTGCCTCCTCAGCCGTCAGCCCAGGCGGACGGCAACATGCCGCGTTGTTCGCGCTATTCCCCTCGGGACGAAATCGCCAGTCGCGACCGCGCTACGAGGTATGCGGCGCGAAATAGGTGACTGTTTTGCTGTCGTCTTCCGGCAGGATGTAAAGCGGGGTGGCGCCTTTCTCAGGCAGTTGCTTCAACAGGAAAGCGATCGCGTTCGGGGTCACGTTGATACAGCCGAACGTGATGTGTTTGTCCTGTGCGTTCGGCGATTCTATCCGCTGTTCACGGTGTTCCGACGGCGTTCCAAGATAAACCCGGTGGATCGCGATTCCCCAGTCCGTTCCATGGATTTCATTGATATCCAGCACCGTTCCTAAATCGTCGTCGTGGCTGCGGGAGACGGTGTAGCGGCCGGCCGGGGTGACCTTGGTGTCGAGCGCGATCAGCTTGTCGAATTTCTCGTGCAGCGCGCCCGGCGGCAGGTTGTCGGCGGTGCTCTCGCCGGTCAGCGCGGGCCCGGCGAAAACCGGCTCGTTATTTTCGAAAAGGATGATTTTACCGTGGGTCTTATCGACCATCAGATAGTCCCGATCGCCCTTCATCTCGGCGAGTTGGCTGACGACTTCTTCCTGGTCGGTCAACGCGGGTTCGCTGGCCGACGCCGGATCGTCCAGGACCGCGACGGAGGGGCGGCGAACGCGATGAACATGGGCAACGCGCGTGACGCGCATGGGCGGGCGAACGTCCAAGGGAGCGGCCGCGACCGGCGCGGCGCCGTCGATCGCCAAAGCGGCCGCGGCATGCGTGGGATGGCGTTTCACCACCGTCGATTTGCCCGGAGCAAGCTCCTGAATCGCTGTTTCATGCCGTGTTTCCGACGCCCGCGCGCCGGGAGAGATCAACTGAAGGGCGACCATCGCCGCGCTGACAACCGCCATCCCGCGTAACATGACCCGTACTCCGTTGACCCGGCGAAAACGTCACGCGCGGGGCAATGGTTCCTCCGAATGTACCGAATTGTCCGCCTCGCCCGAGGATTGTTGTCTTACAGAATTACGATCAGGCTGGCGGAACCGCGATCGGGCTGGCGGAACCACAGTCAGACCGGGCCATGCCGCGCGGGGAAGGACACGCGCGTTCCCGACGCCGAATCGCGCGGTCTGAAGAGTGTCGCGATCAGGCTTTCATCCGTTGGCANNGCATCGACATCGATGCAGCCGGTGGTGATGTGCTTATCCAGACCGTTGGGCGACAGCAGTCTGGCGTCACGATGCTCGGACCGGTTGCCCAGGTAGACCCGGTGGACGGCGATGGTCCAATCGACGCCTTGCAGTTCGTTGATGTCGAGAGTTTCGCCCAAAGCCGGATCGTGACCTCTTGTCATGGTGAAGCGACCGGCCGGGGTCACTCTGTATCTGACGCCAACGTGCTGGCGCACCGATTTGTTGATCGCGTCGGGCGGCAATTGGTCAGCCAGACTTTCTCCTGTCAGCGCGGCGCCGCTGAAGATTGGCCGGCGGTCAGCGAACAGAATGAGTTTGCCGTGCGCTTTGTCGATCATGAGGTAGCGTGTGTCGCCGTTGCGCGCGGCGATCCAACTGACCCGCACGGCCGCGGGAGACAGGTCGAAACCATCGGGAGCGGCCTCGACCACAGCTGCCTCGCGCGGTCGGTCCGGTTGCCGATCGGCTGGCGACGAATGCCTCATCGCGCGCCGCGTCAGATCCATGAGGATCGACCGCACTGGCGCCATGTTCGGCGGCGTCACGTCCCGCGGGCTGCTGACGGAAGTTTGGGCGAAAGCCGTCGGGCCGGCGAGAACCGCGATGCCGGCGGAGGCGACGCCGGCGAGGACCAGGCGAAAGAAGCGGGCCGGAAAGGCGGCGATGGACAGGGAGATCGAACACACGCCGTTTCGCATGCCTGAGCCTCGTTGGCGCCGTTGGCCGCCGCTGCTAACTGTTGGGCGCGGCCGATTGGCGCTCCGTCTGGCGGACATGAAACAATTTTCCGATCAACCGGTCGTCTTGCGGCAGGATATACAGCGGTGTCTTTTCGTCATCCGGCACACGCTCAAGCAACTGGCTCATCGTCGGCCCATCGACGTCGATGCAGCCATAGGTGATGTGCTTGTCCGCGAACGCCGGCGAGCGCAACCGCGCGTCGCGATGTTCGGACGGCGCGCCGAGCCAGACTTTGTGGATAGCGATATCCCAGTCGCTGCCCTGGACCTCGTTGACGTCCAGGGTTTCGCCGTACGAATTGTCATAGCCGATCGACACGGTATAGCGGCCGGCCGGCGTGACTTTGTACTTCAGGCCCTTTTGCTCGGCGAACGACTTGCTGAANNTTCTCGAACATGATGATCCGGCCATGCGCCTTGTCCAGCATCAGGTAATCCCGGTCGCCGTTGCGATCGGCGATCTGACTGACCTCGCGCGCCGCCGGCGTGAGGCCGGCCGCGTTGCCGGCGGCCGGTTCGGGACCCGAGGCCATCAGCGATGGCGCGTCGTCTGTCGGACCGGCGCACGCGGCCAACAGAACCAAAATAAGCGCATTGAAAAGAGCGAGCACCCGTGTCACGTCGTCCACCCCATGATGCAGTTTGGAGGGCGGACCGTTGATCCGATGGCGCCATCGATCTCCGCCGCTGCTCCGCCGGGAAATCCCGGTCCGAAAGTTATCCACCGGCCATGCATGATCCGTCAACGTCTTGTGTCGCACCGCGGCATCCGGGGGCCTGGCATTGACCTGGATCATTGGCGGTCAGGCCCGGCGCGTTCATGCATCGCCGCGTCATGCCGCACTCACGTCGCTTATGGCTCGGACTTCTGATTCTCATATTGGCCGCCGGCGGGTACGCATGGTGGCGCGGGCCGAACGCCATCCCGGCGGTTTTGCTCGGCCGGCCCGCGCAGCCCGTGGCGATCGTTGTCTCCGGCAATATCGAAGCCCATGAAAGCGTGCTCAGTTTCACCCAAATTCAGGCGCCGATCACAGAGCTTCCGTTCGATGAAGGCGCCACGGTGGCGAAGGACACCGTCCTGGCGCGCGTGGACGACAGCCTGTACCGGCGCCAGACTGAGATCGATCGCGCCAATCTGGGGGTCGCGACCGCTCAGGTGGCGGTGAGCGAAAGCACCCTGGCCGCGGCACAAAGCAATCAAACCAGCGACGAGTTCGACCTGACCGAGAAGCAGCGCGATTTCGCCCGCGCGGAGGAGTTGGTGAAGACCAACGCGATTTCCATTCAGGGCCGCGATCTCGCTTATACCGCCGCGCGGCAATCGGCGGCGGCGCTGGCGCACGAGCAGGCGATGGTGGCGGTCGCGACCACCAACGTGGCGCTGGCGAAAGCCAACGAGGCGGCGGTGGCGGCGAAACTGGCGCTGGACGAGGTGACGCTCGGCTATACCACGTTGCGAGCGCCATTCGCCGGCGTTATCTCGGTGCGAGAAGCGGAACTGGGTCAGTTGGCCGGTCCGGGCGTGGCGATCTTCACGCTCGACGACCTCGATCACGTTTGGTTGCGCGCATATGTAAATGAGCCGGATATCGGCAAAATTCGTCTTGGCCAGACCGCGGATGTGACAACCGATACTTACTCCGGCAAGGTCTATCATGGCCGCGTCGGCTTTATCTCACCGCAAGCCGAGTTCACGCCGAAGACTGTCGAGACGCATGCCGAGCGGGTGACTTTGGTCTATCGGATTCGGATCGACATCGACAACGCGACGCATGAGTTGCTGCCCGGCATGCCCGCCGACGCCAGTTTCGCGCCGCTGCCGCCCGGCAAATGACGGAGAAGGAGGCCGCCCAGGAGGCCGCGGTATCGGCACAGGGCCTTACGCGGAAGTTTGGTCCACTCACCGCGGTGAACGGGATCGATTTCGCGGTGGCGCATGGGGAAATTTTTGGCCTCGTCGGCCCGGATGGCGCGGGCAAGAGCACGATCATGCGGATGCTCGCCGGAGTGCTGCCGCCGGACGCGGGCGCGATCACGCTGGAGGGTATCGACGTTGTCGCCGAGCCGGAAGCGGCGCGACCATATCTGAGTTACATGCCGCAGCGCTTTGGGCTCTACGAAGACCTGACCGTCGATGAAAATATCTTTTTCTATGCAACGTTGTTCCAGGTTCCCAGAGCGGTGCGTCGCGCGCGCGCGCCGGACCTGCTGGACGCGGCGGGGCTGGCGCCATTTCGCCGCCGGCTGGCCGGTCAACTGTCGGGCGGGATGAAACAAAAGCTCGGGCTGGTTTGCGCGCTGATTCACACGCCGAAGGTGCTGCTGCTGGATGAGCCGACGACGGGTGTCGATCCGGTGTCGCGACGCGATTTCTGGGCCATCTTGTACGGGCTGCGCGAGCACGGCGTCACCATCGTGCTGTCCACCGCCTATATGGACGAGGCCGAGCGCTGCTCGCGGCTGGCGCTGGTCAGCGCCGGCGAGATTCGCCAGTGCGACACGCCGGCGCGGCTCAAGCAGATGATGCCGGGGGCGCTGCTGGCGGTGACCACGGCCGGCGCGCGGGGCGCTTATGCCTCGCTGGAAGGTGCGCCGGGGGTCGCGGGCCTGCTGTTGATGGGCGACCGTGTGCATGTTCGGGTGGACGACGCCGCCCGCCGGATGCCCGAACTGCGCGCCGCGCTGGCCGCCAAAGGCATCGCCGATGCCGAGGTCGCTCGCATCGAACCGGGCATCGAGGACGTGTTCGTGGCCCTGCTCGGCCAGAAAGACCCGGCATGACCGAGGCCGTGGTCGCCGACGGCCTGACCAAGACGTTCGGCAGCTTCACCGCCGTGGATCACCTGAACCTGACCATCGCCAAAGGCGAGGTCGTCGGCTTCATCGGTCCCAATGGCGCCGGCAAATCGACCACCATCCGCATGTTGTGCGGCCTGCTGCGGCCCTCGGCCGGCCGCGCCACGGTCGCCGGCTTCGACGTCGGCCGCGAGCCGGAAGCGGTGCGCGCCCATATCGGCTACATGTCTCAGAAGTTCTCGCTATATGGCAATCTGACGGTACGGGAGAATCTGCGCTTCTTTGGCGGTCTGTACCTGGTCCCGCGCGCCGACATGGAAGAGCGGATGCATACCGCTATCACCATGGCCGGTCTGGAAGGGCGAGAAACCGCGTTGGTTCGAACCCTGGCCGGCGGCTGGAAGCAACGGCTGGCTCTGGGCTGCGCAATCTTGCATCGCCCGCCGGTGCTGTTCCTGGATGAGCCGACCTCGGGGGTCGAGCCCCAGGCGCGGCGGTTGTTCTGGGAACTCATCCATCATCTGGCGTCGGACGGCGTGACGATCCTGGTCTCGACGCATTACATGGAAGAAGCGGAGTATTGTAACCGCATCGCGCTGATCGACGCCGGCAAGCTGATCGCGTCAGGCAGTCCCGGCGAACTGCGCCGGCACGAGTTGGGCGGCGTTCTGTTCGAGCTGGAATGCTCCGCCGCCGGCGCCACGTTGGAGGCGCTCAAGCAGGCACCGGAAGTGATCGACGCGGCGATTTTCGGCGACAAGCTGCATGTTTTGCTGCGCGACGCGTCGGCTGCCTCGGGATTGCAGCCATTGCTGGCCGCCAAAGGCATTGAGGCCGCCGCCCCGCGCGCCATCGCGCCGACGCTGGAGGACGTGTTCGTGCAACTCGTCACCCGCCCGCGCGTTCCGGAGGCGGCATGAACCTGGGCCGGCTGTTCGCGATCGCTTATAAGGAAACGTTGCAGGTGTGGCGCGATCCGCGCAGCCTGGCGATCGCCTTGCTGATGCCGCTGATGCAGATGGTGTTGCTCGGCTATGGTGTCAGCCTCGACATTCGCCGCGTCGGCCTGTGCGTTTACGACCAGGAGCGCAGCCAGATCAGCCGCGAACTGGTGGAGCGGTTCACCGCCTCCGACTGGTTTCGCATCAGCGCGAAGTTGGGGGATGAACCGGCGGTGCGCGACGCGATGAACCGCGGGGAATGTATTGGCGTCGTGACGATTCCGGTGAATTTTTCCCGGGTTCTGGCTTCCACCGGCACGGCCTCGGTGCAGACCGTGTTCGACGCGACGGACGCGAACACCACGAACATCGCCACTGGTTACGCGCAAGGAATGGTCGGCGAGGTGACGGCGGCGTTCGAGGCTCAGTGGGACGCGTCGCACGGCCTGCCGCCGCGCTCCGTCGGCGTCGTCGATCTGGAGCCGCGCGTCTGGTTCAATGAAGGCCTGGACAGCCGGAATTTCATCATCCCCGGCGTGGTCGCGATGGTGCTTGGTCTGGTCGGCGCGCAATTGACCTCGCTGACCGTCTCGCGCGAGTGGGAGCGTGGCACGATGGAGCAGTTGATCTCCACCCCGGTGACCGCCATGGAGGTCATGATCGGCAAACTGGTGCCGTATTTCGCCATTGGCCTGTTCGACGCCGCCTTTTGTTTGTGTACCGCCGTGTTCTGGTTCGACGTGCCATTCCGCGGCGGTCTTTTGACCCTGGTGGCGACGACGGCGCTGTTCACGCTGGTGGTACTGGGCATCGGCTATCTGGTTTCGGTGAAGATCCGCAGCCAGCTGGGCGCCAGTCAGGTCGCGCTGGTATTGACCATGGTGCCGATCACGCTGCTGTCGGGGTTCACCTTCCCGATCGATCAGATGCCGCCGGCGATCCAGGGTTTCACGCTGATCATCCACGCGCGGTATTACATCACCATTCTGCGCGCGATCTTCCTCAAGGGCAGCACGCTGACAGAGCTGATGGTCCCGGTGCTGGCGCTGGTGCTGTACGCGACGATCATCGGCTGGCTCGCCGCCCGCGCGTTCAAAAAACGGTTGGACTGAGCGATGTTCGAACGCATGTCCGTCATGCTCATGAAGGAATTCCTCGAGCTCCGCCGCGATCCCTGGGCCATCTTCCGCCTTGTCGTGCCGTTGCTGGTACAGGTGATCGTGCTCGGGTACGCGGCGACGTTCACGGTTTACCATGTCGCGACAGTCGTGCTGGACCTGGATGGAAGTCAGGTCAGCCGCGAACTGATCTCGCATTTCACCGCGACCGGGCGGTTTCCCATCGTGGATGTCGCGGAAAGCGACGCCCGGGTGACGAGCGACCTGGATTCGGGGCGGGCGGTCGTCGCCATCGTGATCCACGCCGGCTTCGCGGGTGATTTGGCCAATGGCAAGACGGCGCCGCTGGAGGTCGCGGTCGATGGCACCAACTCCAATACCGCGCTGATCGCGTTGGGTTATGTCAGCCAGATCGTCGCCTTGTATCAGGCCGAGGCGACGGCGAAAGCGTGGCCAGTGGCCACCGGCGCCGCGCGGCCGGCGATTTCCGTCACGCTGAACGAACGTCCGTGGTTCAATGAGGGGCTGGAGGATCGCTGGTTTTTCATCCCCGGCGTGATCGGCACGTTGACCCTGATCCAGGTGATCAGTCTGACCGCGTTCGCCGTGGTGCGCGAGCGAGAGGTCGGCACGCTGGAACAGATCATGGTCAGCCCGATCCGTCCGTTTGAATTCATCCTCGGCAAGACCGTTCCGTTCTTCCTGGTTGGTCTGGGAGACGTCGCGTTGGTCACGACATTCGGCGTGGTCTGGTTTGAGATTCCGTTCGTCGGCAATCCGTTGGTGATGCTTCTGGGCGCGTCGTTGTTCCTGCTGGCGGCGTTGGGTCTGGGCTTGCTGGTCTCGACGTTGGCGAAAACCCAGCAGCAGGCGTTCGCGTTGAGCTTCTTCCTGATCAATCCGTTTTTCATCCTGTCCGGCTTCGCGTTTCCGGTCGCCGCGATGCCGCTGGCGTTGCAATGGTTCACGCTGGTGAACCCGTTGCGTTACTTTTTGGTGGTGATCCGCTCGGTGTTCCTGAAAGGGGTGGGCGTGGCGGAGCTTTGGCCGGACATGACCGCGATGGCGTTGTTGGGAGCGGGAATGCTGGGGCTGAGCGTGCTGCGGTTTCGGAAGTCGCTGGACTGAGGGCTTCCAGAAAAGCTTCGTGAGCTTCGAGAACTCCCGCGGCCATGCGCGAAACGTTGATCCAGATCATGCTCACGGTCCCTTTGTTTGCGTTATTCACGCAGCGTCCCCGGCCGCGCGATGGGTCGATCCCCCGCGACGCGTCCAACCGTCATTTGGCTGTTTCGCTGAAGGGAGTGAGAGGCGATGAACCACGGAACCAATGCTGATGTGATCTGGGCCAGTAGCAACGATGACCCTTGCACCGCGGAACCGGCGGTGGCGGGATCGATGCCGCGTGGATGGTTAACTCCTGTCCCGTCGTCCGATGCATGCGGGGGACCGAAGGCGGCCAGAATTACCCGCCGGCTCGCCATGGGCGTGATTGGCCTGGCGCTTTCGCCAGGTTTGGGCTCGATCCGGCAGGCTCTGGCGCAGTCCGAAACGCCAACGCAAACGCTGGCGGGAGATCGGGCGGTGGCGTTCGTGCTGAGCACCAGCAGCCAGTTGGTCGCGATCGTCAACAACATGGACCCTCCGGCGGAAAAGCGCCGCCGGTTGACCCAGGTGATCGATGCGACCGTCGATGTGGGCGACATCGCGCGGTTCTGTCTTGGCCGGTTCTGGCGTCTCGCCACCCCGGACCAGCGGCAGGACTACCTGTTGCTCTTCCATGACCTGTTGGTGACCAAGATCGCTGGTCACCTCGGCGAGTATCGCGGTGTGCGGGTGACTGTGGGACTGGCGCGCGCGACTCCAGATACCGAAGTCGTCGTCACGCGGGTCGAGCAGCCGGAAAGCCAGGAAATGCAGGTGGACTGGGTTGTCAGCACCGCCAGTGGCAACCTGAAGATCATCGACTTGCTCGCGGAGGGGACCAGTATGCGATTGACGGAGGCCAGCGATATGACCGCCTATCTGGCGCGTCGCCAGTACAATATCCACGAACTGAACGAAGGCATCCGGCAACTGATCGCGCAGGGCAAACAAAACTGACGCGGTTCCCCGATTACGTCCGAGCCCTCACCGGGCGGCGAGATCGTGCTCCGGACGCAGGTGCGCGCGCATGAGTGGCGCTTCCGGCCCCTCGCAGACCCAGTCGGAGGGGTCGGGGGCGGTGGTCTCGGGCGTTTCGCTCGGGCGGACGGCATGGAAAGCGATGCGGTGCGGTGTCGCCATGACCTGGAGCGTCGTCGGGCAGCCTGGCCACAGCGGAAGCCCGGTGGCCAAAGCCGCGACGGGCACCGGCGTCGTCCCAGGGAGGAGGAACCCAGGGGGGAGCAAGCGGGAGTCGGTGTCGTCGCAGGGGTTGATGTTCGGGCAGGGCTCGTTCGACACGGAGGCCGGCCCGCTTTGACAGCCGCATAACGCGAGGCAGGCCAGAACCCAGATTGGCCATCGGTTCATGACAGCTCCTGGTGTTTGGACAGGGAACGGGGAGGGCGCGATCGCCTCAGCGGCCATTGTAGCAAACTTCATGGCATCAGCGCAGCCGCGAACCGCTTGACAGTTCGTCACCGCCCCCGCATGACGCCCTGGCATAATTGTCCTCGGGCGACGCGCGTGCAAACCCGCGTTGACCTGACATCCGGCCACCGAGTCCTGTCGAAGGGTGGCCTGGATGATCGCCCGGCAGGCGGAAGGTCGTATGCGAATGACATCATTGATCTGGCTGCCGCCCCTCGTCAAAGCCCTGGCGACCGCGCTGATCGTCGTGTCCGCCTCCGTGATCGCCGAAGCGCTGGGTCCGTTCTGGGGTGCTTTGATCGCCTGTCTCCCGGTGTCGGCGGGACCCGCTTACCTCTTCCTGGCGATGCGGCAGGGCGAGGATTTCGTCGCCGCCAGCGCGCTGAGCAGTTTCGCGGCCAACGCGGTGACCGGCGTGTTCCTGATCGTCTATGGCCTGCTGGCCAGGAGCATGCGGCCATGGCATTGCCTCGGCTTCGCGGTGCTGGTCTGGCTGCTGGGTGCCGCGGCGATGCAACAGGTCGAGTGGACTCCGGCGACCGCCACCGCCTTGAACCTCGGTGTTTATGGGATTGGGTTCGTCCTGCTGGACGCCTCGGGAAAAGTGAAACTCACATCGACGCCTGTCGCGCGGCGGCGCTGGTTCGAGCTTCCGATCCGCGCCGCGGCGGTCGCCGCGTTTGTCTCGCTCGTCGTTTCCGTCAGCTCTCTTCTGGGCCCCAGCGCGACAGGGATCGCGGCGGTCTTTCCGATTACCCTGATCAGCCTGATCGTCATCGTGCGGGGGCGCCTCGGAGGGCCGGCCTGCGCGCTGTTGGCGGCCAACGCGCTACGCACCATGCTGGGGTTTGGCGTGATGCTGCTGGCTTTGCACCTCGCGATTGGGCCTTTGGGAACCGTGCCGGCTCTGGTCATCGCGATGGCGGTATCGCTGCTTTGGTCCTGCGTTTTGCTCGGTTTGCGAGCTCTGCACCGGCCGGGTCGTAAAGCCAACGGCCGGTGCGTGGCGGAAGAACTTTGAGCGTCCGACTGGCTGCGTTACCCGTCCTCCGCCTCGATATCGCTCAAATTCGTCTCGGGTCCGCACCAGACCGCGAATGCGGTCACCAGGGACAGGAAAATTACGTAGCACGCGACGCCCCACGGCGCGCCCGCCATCCAACCCACCAACGCCGCCGCGATCAGCGGGGACGGCCCGCCGGCCAGGATCGATCCCAGCTCCCGGGCGAAGGCGAAGCCGGAATAGCGCAGCCGCGGGCCGAACATCTCGGCGAACCAGGCGGCCTGAGGGCCGAACATCGCGCCGCCGCCAATGCCCATCACCAGCATGAACGCCAGCGAAATCAGCACCGGGTTCAGCGTGTTGGCCAACATGAAGAACGGAAACGCGAAGGCAGCCGAGAACAGCGCGCCAAACAAATAAACCGGCCGGCGCCCCACGCGGTCCGACAGCCAGGCGAAGAACACCACGCCCACGACCTCGGCCGCGTTGCCCAGAATGACGCCGGTGATGGCGACTTCGCGGGTCATGTGGAGGGTGTTGATGACGTAGCCGAGACCGAACACCGGGAACAAATAGCCGAGACCGTTCTCGGCGAGGCGGGCGCCGATGACGACGAAGAAGTTACGCGGGTGACGGCGCAGGGCCTCGATCGCGGGAGCTTTCAAGGGCGGCCGCCTGGTCTCGGTGGCGGAGAATACCGGCGTTTCCTCGACCTTGGCGCGGATATAGATGCCGACGCCCAGAAGCAGCAGCGAAATCAGGAACGGAATGCGCCAGCCCCAGGCGAGCAAATCGTCCTTCGACAGTAACGTGACGACGTAGAACACTCCGGCTGCCATCAGGTTACCGATCACGACTCCCATGGGGGCGAAGCTGCCGAACAGGCCACGGCGATGCGGTGGTGCGTACTCGACGGCGAAGATGACCGCTCCGCCGTATTCCGCGCCGGCGCCGAAACCCTGGATCAGGCGCATCAACAACAGCAGCAACGGCGCCCAGATGCCGATCGAGGCGTAGGTCGGCAGTAAGCCGATCAGGAAGGTGCCGCCGCCAACCAACAGCAGCGTGATGACCAGCATCGGCTTGCGGCCCAGACGGTCGCCGAAATGGCCGAAGAACAACCCGCCGAACGGTCGCGCGATGAAGCCGACGGCGAAAGTCGCGTATGCCGCCAGGGTGCCGATCGTGGCGTCGTATTTCGGAAAAAACAGATCCCCGAACACCAGGGCGGAGGCGGTGCCGTAGATGAAGAAGTCGTACCATTCCAGCGCCGAACCGATCGCCGAAGCGATCAGCGCGTGCACCACCCGGTTGGACGAGACGGTAGCCGTGGTCGCGGACATTTGTTTCCCCTGGTCTCTCGCCGGTTGAGCCGGCGTATTTAAGCCAGTTGGCTGGCTTCCGAGGGGAAGTGTGGGCGAGACGCCTTGTTCCGGCAAGACCGTTGGGAAGGAAGGCGCGATCAGGCGCCGGTGCGGCGTCCCGCCACCGGCAGTTTCGGCGGTTTCGTGGGCTTCTCCGGACCCCAGAGCCGGCTGTAGTAACTGTCGGCCAGGTGCAACGCCGCCACCGGGTTGTGCCCGAGCACCCGATCCTTCGCCACCAGCACCGTGCTCAGGCCCTTGGCGTATTTGAAGAACAGGCTGTCGTGGCCGATGCACAATCCCATCACAACGTTGAACTCGCAGCCGTGTGCGTTGAGCATTTCCGCCTGCGCCACCGGGTTGCACAGCGGCTCGAATCCGCCCGGATGGATTTTCTCATCGTCGCGCAGACCGATGTTTTCTTTCGGAATGTTGCCATTTTTGCACGCGACGGAGACGACCTCGAATCCATGGCTCTCAAGGATCCCTGACAGCACATAGGCATGATCGACGAAGCTGATGCAATTGGCGATGCCGATCTTGTGGAACCCCATCTTCTTCGAAAATTGTACGATCTCTTCAACGCGGGTCCATTTGCAATAGCCCTCGGACTCGACGCGCGCCGCCTCCAGAGCGATTCGATGCGTCTCCGGATCACCGTACCGCGCCCGCGCCATCGATTGCGTATCCGGATCGACTTTGCTGGGGCAAAATCCTGGGCCTTTGTTCTCCGCCTCGCCTGTGCGGCAGGCGCGCACGGTGGAGGGGCAATAGGCGCAGGCGGGATCGGCGTAGTCCATGATCGGGCACCTTTCGCGTGAGGTCGAGCGCACCCTGAGCGTCGCGGCGGCCGGCGAACATTGACGCAGATCAAACGTTGGGGTTCACGTCGCGGCGGCGGCGCGCGCGATCTCCCCCGCGTCGGTCAAATGCTCGGCGTCGCGGCACAATTTCATCAGATGGCGGGCGCGATCGGCGGACAAAATGTCCACCGCGAGATCGGCGAATTTCGCGTCCAGTTGCGCGTCGCTCATCGGATTTTCCACGCTGCCGACAGCGTGTTCGATGAAGCGGTCCAGCACCCGGCCGTCCTTCAGGGTGACTTTTATTCGTGCCTGATCCTGTGACAGCGATGGATCGACCGTGGTTTGGACCTTGTCGCGCAACGCGATCACTGTCGGATCCCGCACCAGGGCGCCGGTGAACTGCGCCTCCCCGGCGCGGCCGGCGACGATGGCGATCGCGGCGGCGTAATAGACGCTGAACTTGCCCTCCAGCCCGGTGCGCGGCGTTCGGTTCGACGTCAGTTCCAATACGATTGGATGGATCGCGAGGTCGATCCGGTCGATCGCCGCGGCGGTGAGTTTGTTCTCGTCGCGCAATTGAATGCAGCCGTCGATCACCGGATGCACCACCAGGCCGCAGGCGAACGGCTTGTAGCTGTTGCGCGAAATCTCCCAGTGCTTACCAAGGTCGTCCGTGATCACGGCGTAATCGCGCGCGGTGCTGAGGACATTGGCCCACCCGCGCTTCGCCTCGATACCTCGCAACGAACTGGTGTAGCCCTTTTCCGCCAGCAGCGCCGCCAGAACACCGCTCTGCGTGGCCAGCGGGTCGACGGTGTTCTTCATCATCGTCAGCTTNNCCGATGGCGTGACTCATGCGTGTTTCGTCGAGGTTCAGCAGTTTCCCGGCGCCGACAGCGGCGCCGAACGCGCCGACCGAACCCGTGGCGTGCCAGCCGACATCCTGCATCGTTGGGGTGACGGCGCGGGCCACTCGGCACTCCGCCTCGATGCCGAGGACCATGGCGTTGATGAAGTCNNTCAGGTCGGTGTCGTCGAAGTCGAATACGTGCGAACTGATGCCGTTCAGCAGCACGACGTTCATTATGTCCAGCCGCTCCTTACGTCCGAGGATGGTCGCCTGAGGCGGACCAGCGAACAGTGTTACGGTGGCGAGGGCGATTTCCACCGCCTCATGCCGCGACCCGCCGACCGCGACGCCGATCCAGTTCAGCAGCGAACGCGCGGCTTCCTTTCGGATCGGCTCCGGCAGATCCTCGAAGCGCGCGGCGACGAGATAGCGCGACAGGGTCTGGGTTACTTTCTGGGGATTGGTGGTCGGCTCGGCGGCGTTGGCCGGCGCCACGATGACGGGGGCGCTGGCGATCACGGTGCCGGCGGCCGCGGTGCGGCGCATGAAGGAACGGCGATTCATCTGTGTGCTGCCCTGGTTTGGCGCGATGCCGCGCGTTACCGGCCAATGCTGCCCCCATGCGGCATCGGCGGCAACCATTGCTGGCGCATACGCCGACGCAAGCGCGTATGGTGCCTCCAGGGCCAGTCAAGGAGTTGCATATGCGCGTTGGAGTATGGGCCGCGATGGCGATCACCGCCATGGCGTTACGGTCTGGACCGGCCATCGCCTGGGGCGACGAAGGACACGAGGTGATCGGTTGGGTCGCGCAGGCCTTTTTGGAGCCGGCGGTGCGGCAGAAGGCCAATGCGCTGTTGGCCGCGGACACCGACTCGTTGACCGCCCACAACATCGCCGACGCCTCCACCTGGGCCGATAAGTTCCGTGACACCAACGAAAATGGAGCCCGCAGGAACACCGGGCAATGGCACTTCGTCGATCTGGAACTGGATGAGCCCGATCTGACCAGCGCGTGTTTCGGCCGGCCGCGGCTGCCGGCGGGCGTTCTGGCGTCGAACGGACCGCCGGAGGACTGCGTGGTCGATAAGATCGACCAATTCCTGACGGAGCTTGCCGCGCCCACCACCGATCCGGCCGAGCGAGTCGTGGCGCTGAAGTTCGTGTTGCATTTGGTTGGCGATGTGCACCAACCGTTGCATGCCTCGGACGATCACGACAAAGGCGGCAACCGCAAACGCGCCAGCGCCAACGGGCTGCGCTCGGGCACCTTGCATCATTACTGGGATACCGAATTCGTCGAGCAGCTCGGGTCGAGCCCGAAACAGATCGCCGCCGCGCTGGTCGAACGGATTTCCCCCGCCGACGCCCGCGCATGGGCGCAAGGAGGCCCCGCCGACTGGGCTTTTGACTCGTTCCGGGTGGCGAAGGACGATGCGTACGGGCAGCTTCCGCCTTCCAACCGGCGCGGCGGCTACCGGCTGCCGGACTCGTATGTCGCGATGGCGACGCGCGATGTCGCGATGCAATTGTCCAAGGCCGGGGTGCGCCTGGCGTTCGTGTTGAATAAGGCGCTTAAGTAGGTACGCGGTGCTCGGGCGGGTAGCGGAAGCTGACCCGTTTCAGAAGTCTTGAGTAATGGCCCGGAAACGGATCGCGGCGGTGCATGGTTGCGCTGTTGTCCCACATGACGACGTCGCCGACGGTCCAACGATGTTTGTAGATCAGATCTGGCTGGGTCATGTATGGCAGCAGTTCCGTGAACAGCGCCTGGCTGTCGGCTTCGTTCAGGCCTTCAACCTCGGCGGTGTGGCTGGGGCTGTAGTAAATTGCCCGCGTGCCCAGAAGCGGATGCGTCCGCGCCAGCGGGTGCGGCGAGTCGGGCGCGCGTTTGAGTTGTTCCGCTGTCATTTTTAAGTCGGGCCGGCCGGCGGCGTCGCGCTTGTTGTGGCGGTCGACGGAATTAACCCCGCGCTTGCCTTCGATTTTGGCTTTGAGCGCAACGGGCAGCCGGTCATACGCGTTGGCGAGGTCGGCGAACCAGGTATCGCCGCCTTCGGCCGGAATTTCCTCACCGAACAGGATGGTGCCGAAGGTCGGTTGTGGCATGTAGGACTGGTCAATGTGCCACACCGCCTCCCCGTCGCCCAGTACACCGATGGCGCGGCCGTCTTCTTTCTTGTTGGAGACGATCATGACCTCGGGGTGATGGCGGGAATGGTAGGTGGAGCGGACGTGGATCTCCAGTTCGCCGAAGCGTTCGCCGAAGCGCATGAGGCCTGGTTCGGTGAGCCGTTGGCCGGGGAAGACGGCGACCTTGTGGTGCAGCCAGGTTTCCCGGATCGCGGCGAAGGTGGCGTCGGGGATGGGGACGGAGAGATCGACGCCGGTGATTTCGACGCCGATTGTGGGGGTAAGGCGGCGGGTTTTCATCTGGACGCTCCTTCGAGCCGGCTGATGACAGGGAGGATCGCACGTCAATCCGGCGAATCAAAGAACCGGCTCTGAGGTGGACCCCGGAAACTGGNNGAAATAGGCGACTCGGTTTCGCGCCCGCGGCAATGGACGATTCCAGGGAATCCGCGTGGTCCCTATCGTTGGTCAATGATCAATCTCGCTCCAATCCGCGATCGTTTCGTGTCGCTGTCTCCGCATCTGGACGAACGTGAACGCCGCCTGTTGGCCGCCACCGAAGCGCGAGCGGTTGGCTATGGCGGGATTGCCGCTGTCGCTCGGGCAACCGGGATCGCCGTCAGCCCGATCGGATGAGGTCTGAGGGAACTGAGGGGCGCCGCGAACCCCGCGGACGCGACGCGGGTGCTCCGGCATGGAGGCGGGCGAAAGACGTTGATTTCGGCCTCGCCCTCATTGTTGGGTGACCTGCTGGCGCTGGTCGAACCGACGGAACGAGGCGATCCGATGTCGCCGCTGC